>JAKQOD010000206.1 GCA_029565465.1 Deltaproteobacteria bacterium | reverse complement strand
AACAAATGCGCAGCATTGCTGCGCTTTTTGTTTTTCGGCGAGTGGTTCACAGGTTGGGTGCCCCTGATAAATGAAGTACCGTAGCTGCATGCAAAAACTAACGACAACGTTGCTGGTAGTGGCGGCTATGTTTGGCGCGGTTGCACCAGCGCACGCACGGCCACGGCCGGCCGGCAGGCACAGCACGTTTCAAGCCAACAAAACGTTTGGCCTTGGGATCATGCTGGGTGCGCCCACGGGCTTGTCGGGCAAGTACTTCTTGGACAGCAGCCATGCGTTAGATTTTGGCTTCGGTGGCATGCGGTACTACCGTGGCCGCGATGGCTTTCACGCGCATTTGGACTATCTGTGGCACCCTGTCACGTTGGTCAAAGCGCAACCGTTTGAAATCCCGTTGTACCTTGGCATCGGTGCTCGCTTGTTCGATTTTTCTGACAAGTACGCCGACGACACGATAGCGTTAGGTGTGCGCGCGCCGATTGGGATTGCCTTCGACTTCAACAACGTTCCACTCGATATCTTTTTCGAGCTCGCGTTGGTGGCCGATTTCTACGTCGACTATCGCGATAACCTCGGTGCTGACGTCAATGGAGCAGTAGGTATTCGCTACTGGTTTAAATAGCGATGGCCATCGACTTCGACGACGAACGTTACCCGCTCTATGCGTCGGCCGTGGTGGTCGCGTTGCTTGGGCTATGGGTGGCGGTTGACGACGATAGCTGGTTGCCGATTCTCGACGGTGCCAACCTGGTGTTTCACGAAGCTGGCCACAAAGTGTACGGCCTGTTGGGCAGCACCTTGGAATTGTACGGCGGCACCCTTGGTCAGTTGACGTTCCCGTTGGTGGGCGTTGTGTTGTTCGGCTATCGCAAACAATTTGGCAGCGCTGCGATCTGCTTGGCGTGGACCGGCCAGAATCTGTTTAACATTGCACGCTACATGGCGGATGCGCGAGCGCACGACCTGCCGTTGGTTGGTGGCACTGAGCACGATTGGGAAAACATTTTTCTGCGTTGGGATGTGCTGAGTCGTGATACCCGCATTGCAGCGCAAACCCGGACGGTAGGGTGGATCTTGTTTGCTGCAGCGTTGCTGTTGATCGCTTGGGCCGTCCGCCGCTTGCAGCAACAAACGCAGCGCTAGGCCGCCCGCCAATGGCGCACGTGGGGCGTGGATGGCGCCGATTGCGGCAAATACAGGTTGGATTGCGCCAAAATCCATGAAAACGCCACGGATGTGATCCGTTAGCGCACTGCTGTCGTATTGACCACGATGGGAACTTCGCGGAAGGCGATTACGTTGACAGTGGGTGCCGTGGGTTTGGCGGCAGCACTAACCGCCGCGGCCTTAATGGCACCACCGCATCGTGGTCAAGCTGCAGCGGCCTTCACGCCTAGTGAGCCAGGCCGCGTGTTAGCCAGGGTTCCCATCCGCGATCGCGCTGAACTAGCTGCGCGTGAAGCGCTGGCGACGGATCCCGCGCAACTCGAAATTGCGGTTGGCTTGGCCCATGCGGATATCGCGCGCGCACGAGCGGCATCGGACCCGCGCTATCTTGGGCAAGCGCAAGCGGCTCTCGCTCCGTGGTGGCACCAAGCTGCGCCGCCAAGCGACGTCTTATTGCTGCGTGCAACGATTCGACAATCGCTGCATGAATTTCCGGCTGCGCTTGCGGATTTGGCGCAGCTGCTAGCGCAACAGCCACGCAACGTGCACGCCCGGCTGACGTTAGCTGTGGTGGCGACTGTCGTCGGTGACTATGCATTGGCGCAGCAAGCCTGTGATGGGCTGCAAGGCTTGGTCGGTGAATTGGTGCTAGCGACATGTCGCGGGCCGCTTGAGGCAATGACGGGGCATAGCGAATCGGCGAAGGCTCGGATTGTTGCGGCGTTGGCGTCGGCGCGTGAGCCCAATGCGGCTATCGCCGCGTGGGCCAACAGCACGCTGGCTGAAATCGCGGTGATGCGTGGCGATCGCGCCGAAGCGGAACTGGTGCTGCGTGCCATGCTGCGCGCCGACGCCAATGATAGTTATGCGTTGGCGCTGTTGGCCGACGTGCTGCTGGCCAGCAACCGCGCTGCCGATGCCGTTGCGCTGCTGCGCGACCACGATGACGTCGACAATCTCTTGGTGCGCCATGCGATTGCCGCGCACCGGGCGAACGCACCGCATGCGCTCGAACTGCGTGAACAAATGCAAACACGCCTCGCTGCCGCTGCCGAGCGGCAAGACCGCATTCACGCTCGTGAAGAAGCTATGTACGTACTTGCGGTCGAAGGCGACGCGGCGCGCGCGGTAACAATCGCGCTTGAGAATTGGCAGGTACAAAAAGAACTTGCCGACGCACGCTTGCTGCTGGCGTGTGGCCAAGCCGCTGGCGACCGTGCGGCGATTGCGGTTGTGACCGAGTGGGTGACGGCGCATGGCATTGTCGACGAGACACTGACCGCTGCCATAGGAGGTGTGAAATGAGCGTGCGTGCTTGGGTTAAGCAGCTCGGCGTTGCCGTTGCGCTCGCGACGTTGCTCACGTTGCCGCGCCTTGCCGCAGCGCACAGTCCGAGCACCGGACGCGTGACGCTAGAGGTTGATAGCCGTGATGGGCGCGAGCTGCGCGGCTCGGTGCAGTTAGCAATCCGCGACCTTGACACTGCGTTGTGGTTAGACCGCGATCAAAACGGCGATGTTACGTGGGCGGAACTGCAATCGGCAGAGCCTGCGGTTCGTAACTATGTAGCCCAACGGCTGCAACTTGGTGAATCCAGTCGGTGCAGCGTGACGTGGCAGGCGTTGCGAGTGGCAACGCTCAACGATGGCAACTACGCAACACTTCCATTGCTTTTGCATTGTGCGTTGGCTCCAACCGAGTTGACGGTGCGGTACAGGTTGCTGTTTGACATCGATGCGCAACATCGCGGCTTGGTGCAGTGGAATACCCAAACCGCCATCGTGCGCAGCCCGGAGCTGATTGCGCTTTCGGCTGGCCAATCGTCGTCGGTGCCAAGCTTTATTCGCGAGGGTGTGTGGCATATCTGGATTGGCTACGACCACATCTTGTTTCTGTTGTGCTTGATTTTGCCAGCGGTATATCAGCGCCGCACCGCACGCTGGCAGCCGGCCGATTCGCTCGGTGATGCAACGCGCGAAGTGTTTGAAATCGTCACGGCGTTTACGCTTGCCCATTCGATCACGCTGGTGATTTCAGCCATTGGCTTGGTGTCGATGCCAACCCGGTATGTGGAAACCGCCATTGCGTTGTCGGTGGTCGCGGCGGCGGCCAATAATCTCTGGCGCGCCGTGGATGCGCGGTGGGCGGTTGCGTTCGTGCTCGGCTTGTTGCATGGCTTTGGGTTTTCGTCGGTGTTGCTGGCGACTGGGTTGCCAGCGCAGCACGCGGTGGGGCCGCTGTTGGGATTCAATATTGGGGTTGAACTCGGCCAGGCCGCGATCGTGGTGGCGACGCTACCCCTGTTGTTTTTGATTCGGCGCACGCTTGTTTATCAAGTGCTGCTGCGTGGCGGCTCGGCATTGGTAGCCGTGCTCGCGCTGTTCTGGGCCTATCAACGTTGGTGTTTATGAAAACAAAACAAACTGTCACGATCGGGATGGGGCTGATGGTTGCGTTGGCGAGTTGTCGCCACGACAACGCAGCACCAGCAAGCAAGGCTGCTGAGGTTGCAACAGCTCCGACGGCGCCGACGCCAACGCCAACGCCAACGACGGGCGCACAAGCCGCTGCGGCCGAAGAGCCAACCGGGGTGCCTGGCTCATCGAATATGCATGGCGTTGCACAAGTGCTCGCTGCGGTGAAACAAGAAGCGGCGACCCGTGCCCAAGTGAAAGTACCAACCGACGCAGTGTTTGCTGCGTTGCAAAGCGCTGGCATTGAGCTTGGCCATCGCAAACAAGTGTACGCAGCGCTGGTTGGCGCACAGTACTGCGAAGCTGCTGGCGCGCCCGGCATTGCGGTTTCGGTTTGCGAGTATCGCAGCGCTGAAGCCGCAGCCAAAGGCATGGAGTCCGCAGGCGCGAAGTTTAAAGCGATGGCGCCGAGCGTGATGCGCACGCGTAATGACAGCACTGTGCTGACGGTGAACCGAGCGCCGGCTGCTGGCCCTAACAGCGTCGATCCGGCGACGCAAATCATCAAGGTTTTCAGCACGCTCGGTGGTCGAGCGTGAACGGAAATAACAAGAACACGAGGGACACTATGAAGATACGAAGCAAACTGGCTGCGGGGGCAATGGCGCTATCGACAGCGCTCATGCCTGCCGTCGTGGGGGCCTCCAGCCACCGCGAGGCACCGTTCATCACCAAAAATCCTAAGGTGGACGGCACAGACTTTTACATGTTCAACAGTTACGAAACTAACCGTGCCGGCTACGTGACCATCTTGGCGAACTATTTGCCACTGCAAGATGCGTACGGCGGGCCAAACTATTTCTCTCTTGACCCTGATGGCCTGTACGAAGTGCACATCGACAACAGTGGCGATGGCGTCGAAGATGTGACGTTTCAGTTCGATTTTGACACCGCGTTGGCAAATGCTGGCGCTGGCGTCGCATTGCCCGTAGGCCCTACCGGCAACACCAAAAACGTTGCGATTCCGTTGGCGATTGCTGGCGGAGTGAGCGCTGGCGACCAAACCAAGGTCAACGTTTTGGAAACGTACAAAATGAACTTGGTGCGTGGCAATCGCCGCACTGGCACGGTTGCTGCCGTGTCGTCGGTGGCTGGCAGCGCAACGTTCAAAAAGCCGCTCGATAATATCGGCGACAAAACGTTTGGCGGCGCCTACGCTGCGTACGCCAATTCGTTTATCACCGAATTCGACGTGCCTGGCTGCACGCCAACCGGCGTTGCGGCTGGCTCGCACAGCCGCGTCTTCGTCGGGCAACGGCAAGAAAGCTTCCCAGTCAATCTTGGGCAAATCTTTGACTTGGTCAACGGTGGCGTCAGCAACGGTGGCCCTGGCCAACCGGTAAACTTGGTGGGCGCGGTCGACCAAGGCAAAAACATCATTGCTGACAAAAACGTCACGACGATTGCGATCGAAGTTCCAGCTTCTTGCATCAACAAAGCTGGCAGCACGATTGTAGCTGGCTGGTCGACGGCGTCGATGCGTCAAGCGCGCGTCATCAATCCAACTGGCAGCTTTGCGCAACCTTCGCGCGAAGGTGGCCCATGGGTGCAAGTGTCGCGCCTCGGCATGCCGCTGGTGAACGAAGTTGTCATTGGCCTCAAAGACAAAAACAAGTTCAACGGTAGCGAGCCCAAAGACGACGGTCAGTTTGCTGACTACGTCACCAATCCAACCTTGCCCGAACTGCTCGAAATCTTGTTCTCGGCAGCGGTGCCGTCGGTGCAAGCGCCGAACGTGTTCCCTCGCGCGGACTTGATCACGGTGTTCCTCACCGGCGTACCAACGGTCAACAACACCGGTACTACGCTGTACGAAGCACTACGCCTCAATACGGCTGTGCCTGCAACCGCGCGTGCTACCCAAAGCACCTTTGGCGCTGTGACTTGTTTTGATCCACCAGCAAGCGGGGCCGTTGGCCCAACCTTGAACCTCGCTCGCGTTGGCTGCGACCCTGCAGGCTTTCCGAACGGCCGTCGCCCAGGCGATGACGTCGTCGATATCGCGTTGCGCACGGTGATGGGCTTCTTGCTTGCTGCCAACGATGCACCTGGTCGGGCACTGCCGTTGGTTGACGGCGCAAACTTGTCTGCCACGGCATTCCAAAACGTGTTCCCATACCTCAACACGCCAGTGCCGGGGTCGCCATGAAGCGCGGCGTTAACAAAGTTGTAGGCGCGGCCTGCATCGCTTTGCTTGCAGTGGTTGCTGCGTGCGGCGACAACGGTGGCCCGGCAACGCCCGATGCACCCAACGTTGTCGTCGATGCGCCAGTGGATGCACCGGTTGCCCCCACCACGTTGACGACGTTCGTGATCGATCAGATCAAGAACCACACCAATGACACCGGCACCGCGGTTCCGTTTGCAACGTTTAGCACGTTGCCGGACCCGGATGGCGACAGCAACAATACAGCTGCGTATACGTCGCTGTTCCAGTAGCGAGGCCACTTTTCATCGAGGCAGGCGCCGCAGCGAAATGGTTCGCTCGGCGCTTTTGCTTTTGGTGCACGGCTACAGCGATGAAAATCGATTATTGCGTGCGCCGTTGCTGCGATCCCAGTGGATCGAAACGCCAAACGAACCACTGAGTTCAAGCGGCTCGGCATACGCGCCGCGAGCGAGTAGGTCGGGATCCGTTTCGTCGACTTCGGCTGGGCCAGGGATGGCACGCTTAATGACGGAGAAGCTCGCATTGAGATCGACGTGGCTGCCGATTTGCCACGACACGCTAGGTTCGAGCGAGAGCGAATAGCGTCGAGTTGGATGCAGCAGCTCGGCAGTTGCGTTCGCCGACAAGTTGTATTGCACCAGGTCTTTACGAAAATTGCCTGCGGCGCCAAGCGAATGGTTGGGATACACGGCCGTGCGTTCGCCCAGTACGTTGAGCACGTTGTAGCGCTCGTATGATAGCCCCAGGCCGTATGCAACGGCGAGTTGATTGCCGCGTGGATCGTTGGATGGATATTTGTCCCACTCGACGAGTGCTTCGAGATTGCCAGCGCGCCGGGTCGGTGCCAAACGATCGTTGAACCCAAACGAGCCGCGCACGGCGTATGACCATACGGGGCAGATGTGGTGTTCTGACAAGCCGTTGATCGATGCACCCCACGCGCGGGTATTAAGCGAAACGACTTGGTCGCCAATCATCAGTGGCGGCAACTTGTTGACGCGATAGTTGGTGTTGAGATTGATGCGGTGAATTGTTTGGGGCGTCGTGCGCGCCATTGAAATATTGGTGTAGGTACTCAACGATGCGTATGGCCCCGAGCGATTGCCATAGCCATTGATGTTAAGTGCTGCACCCCAGGGTGAAAGCGTTGGTTTGGGCCCGGCTTTTTGGCTCAGTGACGCAAACGATACTTCGACTGCATCGGGATTACCTGCCGCCACGAACAAGGCGATGCCGCGCGCAAACGCGGGCTGTAGTTGTTTGCGCACGTCGTCGTCGGTGCCACGGGTGTCGAGCTTGGTATCGAGTTCGATCGCGGCAGGTGCGCCAGCTACTTTGCCGACGAGCCGAAAGTGCAACTGATCGTCGTTGCCAACACTGGCGGTGGTTACGTACATCATGATGGCAGCGTCGCTGCGTGGTGCTTGGCGCACGTAGGGGTTTTCGTCGATGAAGCCAAACAGAAATTCAGGACACGCTTTGGTGCGGCCCCAGCCTTCACACTGGAGCGTTATGCCGAGTTCGTCGCTGTTTGTATCGGCTTCGGCATAGGCCGTGCGGCCTGTGCGCCAGTGAAGCCCAAGCCAAAAGGCGACCACCACCGAAACCAATCCGCGCAAAGACATGGCTGCCACTTGAGCAAATGAAGTGCCAACTGCCAACGCGTTAGCAGCGCCAAATTTGGCGGCCAACGCGCGATTTTTCGACCGATAGCGACAGATTGGCGACGGTGTAGTTCCGGATCGGCCTGCTGCCTGCCAATTTGTCAGCGCACTGTAGGTGAAACGCCGAGGGTATCGAGCAGATTGGCGGCTAAGCCGTTTAGCGCTTGTTGGCTCATGCCACGCGCAATGAAAACCATGCGGTTGCGCGGATCGTCGTCGGGCCACGCGGGCAGCGCGCGTGCCGGATAGATCAGATGCTGCACACAATGTAGTTCATACGGTGGTGCGTTGCCCTCGGCGTCACGTGGTTCGACATCGAGGCGCAAGATGCCTTTGATGCGCAGCAGCTTGTCGCCGTGCATCTGTGTCATAATTGACAGCCACATCGATAGGGCGCCAGGGCGAACGACGCCGTTAAATTGTACCGCCGTCGTGCGGATGTGATGCTTGTGATCGTGCTCGTGCTCGTGCTCGTGCCCGTGCTCGTGCCCGTGTCCGTGTCCATGTTCCTGACCGTGCCCGTGTTCCTGTCCGTGCCCGTGCCCGTGCCCGTGCCCGTGTTCCTGTCCGTGCCCGTGTTCCTGTCCGTGCCCGTGCCCGTGCCCGTGCCCGTGCCCGTGCCCGTGCCCGTGTTCCTGTGCCTGCCCCCGCACGCTCATCACTGGCGCTATCAACAGCGGCGCTCTTGGCGTGCCTGCCGCCGGCTCGACGATCTCCGCCAGCGGATTGCACTGCCGCGCCACCGCGATCGCCGCTGCGCGTTCACTCACCGTCGCTGCATCGCACTTGCTCACCACAATGCGGTCGGCCAGCGCAGCTTGCTTCGCAGCCTCCGGGTGTTGCCGCAGTGTGTTCGCTCCAAGCACGGCGTCAACGACGGTAACCACGGCCTGCAGTTCAAATGCACTGGCTAACACGCGATGCTGCGACAGCGCTGCCACAATCGTCGTTGGGTCCGACACACCCGAAGTTTCGAGAATCACGCGGTCGTAACGCGGCCCTTCGCCACGCGCGGCTTGGCCATAGAGCTCCACCATTGCACGCACAAAATCGCCGTGCACTGCGCAGCAAGCGCAACCACCGCCGAGCAACACGGTATTGCCGCGCACTTCGCGAATCAAATGATGATCGATGCCAACTTCGCCAAACTCGTTGATCAGAATGGCAGTGTTTGCCAACGCACCTTCGGCGATGACCTGGCTTAACAACGTTGTTTTGCCTGCACCCAAAAAGCCGGTGACCACAACCACCGGGATGCGTCGCGCTTGGGTCGGCACTAGTTGGCCCGCATCAACGCGCGCGTGGTGTCAGCCACCGCTTGGCTAACGCAAATTGCGTTGGTGCCATGTTTGATCGTATTGCAACTGATCACCGACGACGCACCGGCCGCCATCAAGGTTTCTTGCACAGCATCGGCAAACACCGCATGGATACCGATACAGATCGGCGCCGGCGCACCTTGTGCCACCACTTGTTCGACCGCGCCCAGCATCGTGCGGCCAGTCGAAATAATGTCGTCGATAATGACCGGCGTTCGTTCGCCCCACACCACGTTGGGTTGGGAAATCGAAACGTCGCGGTCACCGCGGCGAATCTTTTCAAGCACCACATGCGGCGCCCCAATTTCTTTGGCGACCACACTCACCCATTGCGCGCTCTCGGCATCGGGGCCGATCAAGATCGGCGAGGCGACATTGGCTTTTACCCAAGCACCAATGGCCGGTGCGGCGCGCGCAATAGCAGTGGGAATCTTGTACAGCGGCGCCAACGATGGATGCCGATGCAAATGCGGATCGACGGTGACGAGCCAATCGACCAAGCTCGACATCAGCTTGGCGAAGTACACCGAGGTAATGCCTTCGCCTGGATGAAATCGAATGTCTTGCCGCATAAACGACAAATACGGCGCTACCAGGCCAACCCGTTTGGCCCCGAGGTCACGCGCGGTTTCCGCCAAAAACGCGACTAATAAAAATTTGTCCGTTGGATTATCGAGCGTCGAAACTACGATGACATCACGGCCGCGCATGTCGCTGTGCAAGCGACAATAGAATTCACCGTCGGGAAATCGCCGGACTTCAAGCTCGGCGACCGGCACGTTGAGCTGCTTGCCGAGCCGTGCGGCGTGGTCTTCGCTTCCAGGGGCGCTAACGATAATCGGCACTACCACGAGAGTACCGCAGGGCGGTGGCGGCGTGCAGCCTTACAAGGCTTTTAGTTCGGTCAAGCGCAACAGCTGCGGAATCACTTTGCCATTGGTAACGATTGCCATGTGCTCGTATTGCGAGTGCACATAGAGCAATTTCGCGCGCTTTTCGCGCTTTTTGAAGCCTGCAACGGTGCTGGGCAATTTGTCGCGCACCACTGCGAAGGGATATTTCTTAGCAAAGGCTTTGGAGCCTTGGGCGGTGGCAGCGCCAACCACAATCAGCTTGTGCTCGTCGGCGCGTTTGCCACTATCGATGTATTCATCAAACGCTTTTTCGCCACCGTAGAGTGCGTCGAGCAAGATGATTTGGTCAACCGTGCGGTTGTCGATCCATTTCATCACGGTGCGAAACGCGCCCGAGTGGCCCATCACGACTAACGGCCCATCCGGCAACCGAATATTCGCGCGTGCCACGGCTTTGCGTAAGTCGGTGAGCGCTGGCCACTTCACTTCTTCGTCGTTGCCGCTGGGCGCATCGGGCACCACAAACATCGCGTTCTGTTTGCTGGCGCGGAACTGTCTAGCCAAGCCGTACTCGCGCCACGCCCCGTCAGAGTCGGTGTAGTAACCGTGCACGTACACTACAGTGCCAGCGGTTTCGCGATCGTAGCCTTCAGGAATCCATACATGCACGGCACCAGCCTTGGTCTTGATGCGCCAGTGCGTGCCGCCTGCAACTTTGTCTTCTTTTTTTTCTAACTTGTCGTCATCGTCGTCGGCTGATTTTGCCGGCGCTGGTTTAGCTGTCGCTGGCGCTGGCGTAACAACGCGCAGCGCAAGCGCAATGGCAACGAGTAACCCAATGACCACGCGAGAACGCATGTTATTTGCGCGCGCGTTCGGTGATCATCAAGTGATGCGTTTTGGCGACGTCGGGGTAGCCGTAGCGAAACGGCAATTTGCGTTTTGGCTGTTTCGCCCACATGTCGACCATGTTGGTTTCTTCTGCCGTGCCTTGCGCATCTTCAAGGAAAGCGCCGGTGAATGAACCATAGGTGGTTTGCACCAAGCCTGCTTTTTTGGCGAAACGGACCGGAATGCCGGTTGCGTCTGACGCCATCCATACCAAGTGGTTCGCCAAGTAGGTGCGAATCGTCGAGAAGCTATCGAACCACAGCAAGTAACTCGCGGCTTTGGTGATGGCAGCCACATCGCCTTTGGCTTCAAGGTGTTTGAGCAGCGGCGATTTGGCAAATACGTTGTCGGCGAGGTTGGCCGAAATGTGGCGATGCACGATCAGCGGTGCCGACGCGTCGCCAGCTTTGCGGAACGTGAGTTCCATGTTGCTGAATGCTTCCGAGAAGTCGGTGTTGGTGGCGATGCCTTTTTTCTTTTTGGCGATTTTCGACGCCAATGCGGTGATTTCATCGGCGCTCAAATAGTGAATCCGCCCGTCATCTTCGAGCGTGAAGAACTTGAGCGAAACTGGCTCAAAGCCCATCGCTGCCATGCCGGTCAGGTGAAACGACAACTGGCCCGGGATACCACCACGTTCCATTTTTTGCATGTTGTCAGTGGTCGAGTCGTTGAGGCCCAACAAGCCTTCGATTGCAGCGCGGTACACGCCGAGTTCGGTTTTGAGCTTTTTGTTGTCGAGCTTAGCGAGGCGGGTTGGATCGCCGGCGTGCTCAAGCGACATCGTGGTGATTTCGCGTGCTTCAGGGTACGTGACCAGCGCCGAGAGCAAATCGCCGCCACCGAACGGATACACCACCGTGCTTGGCATGTTCGCAGGCTTTTTGTCTGCGAAAAATGCGCGTGCTGGCGTGGCGTATTTTTCGGTGATGCGAGTGAAACGCTTTTGCATTTCTGCGCAGTGCTTTTCGATCGTTTTGCCTTCGATGGTTGCTGGCAGCGCTGCAGTGCCGCTGCAGGCCACCACGCGATAAAACAGCTTGGCGTCCTCAATGTAGTCGCGTGCTTGCGCTGCACCGGTTGGGGCGAGGTTCGTTGCAACCGTGGCGGCCGGTGGCGGCGGAGTCGCCCGTTCAGCAGCAGCGGTTTGGGTTAACAACAGCGACGCGGACGTCAGCACGACGGCATGGGCAAAACTACGAAAAGCCATATGAGTTCCTACTATGACGGCTCACCAGTGCGCGATATTTCAGCCAAAATCGAATAGTTTGGGATTTTTCTGCAAAAGGGACCGGTTGAGCTAGGATGCGTCGTATGAATGATTTCAGGCAGTTGCAATTGTCCCGCTCGACAACGCGCGCGACCAGGCTCGGGGCGTGGCTCGCTGGCATCGCCAGTACCATCGCGCTGACTTCGTCGGCGCCGGTCGCGTTTGCGGATGCGCCGATGGTGCCCCATGCTGATCCGGCTGCGGCATTTGCATCGTTGCGCGGCCTCAAAGGCGTGTGGACGTTGAGCGCCGATGGCAAAAAGCTCGGTACCAAAATGACCTACGACGAAGCGTCGAAAGGTGGGGCTGTGACCGAGCTGTTTGGTCGCGAGCTGTCGGTGTTTTCGCGCGATGGCAACAACCTAATGATGACCCACTTTTGCAACAGTGGCTCGGTGCCGCGCTTGGTGTTGGCCCCTTCGTCGACAGAAAAACGCCTGCAATTCGATATCGTCGACGTGGCGAATCTGCCTTCGTTAACCGCATCGCATGTCTTTCGCGTCGTCTACGAATGGGTTAGCCCGAAGCGCATCGAGCTCGATATCGTGTGGCATCCGGCCAACGCTGCGGCGGGCGAGGGTGAACAACACGAGCGCTACGTGATGACGAAGAAGTGAAATCGTCGACGGCGATTTGCAACAACATTGCTACATCGCAGCATAACGAATCCCCGCGTGCGCCGTGCCTTCGCGGTCTTGAATTCCGGCGTAAACGTCGCCCCAGTGGAAGGTTTGGGTAGCGGCAAAGTCGGGGCCCAGCATGCCGCGGAGCGCATCGCGAATGACCATGACTTCCCGTTCACTGGTTGCACGCGATGGCCACCCGTCAATCAATTCAGGATCGGGCAGCACAACGCCGAACGTCACACTTCGCAACGTGTCGTCGGTAAAAGAACAGATCAGATGTGCTGGCAGCCCGCCAAGCGCCAGCCCACGCACCGTGACCGTCGAATGCATCGTGCCCCGCTTTTGCCAGGTCGGTGCTAAGTTCGCAAGGCATGCAAGCGCCGCAGCCGCGGTCATGCCGCCCTGCAGCCGCAGCTGATCTGCGACGACAAGCTGCCCGGTTGCGCGGTCAATCCAAAGCGGTACTAATGCGGTGGTTGCGGCCTCACTCATGTTGCACGATTCTACACTGCGTCGACGATTGCGATCCTATGATTCTGCCGCAAGGCAACAGCCACTGCTGGCGGTACCGAAGGGTAGAGTTTCACAACACAGTGTGGGCTTTGCTCAATCATTGAAATCAGTAGCTCCAGCGCACCGGTTTGGTCCAAACGTTCAAGATCTAGCCGCAGCAGAAACGTTCCATCAGGCAACCGTAACTCCAGCTGCATCGTCCATATCTTGCGTGCACTCAGCGTAAGGCTGGTGCGTTGCAGGCGCTTGGCGAGCAAGTCGTCGAGCGCTTGTTTGCGTAGCCCGCGAAGATCGCCGCAACGTTTTTGCAACAGCGCCGTAGGCACTGGCGAAAGTCGCGCCGTCATTGCTTGCACGGCGTCAGGATCATCGTGCGGCCATTGATCGCTCAGGTAGCGTTCAAGTAGGCACGTGGCAAGTGCGTGTACGTCGCAGAACTGCCAACGATCGATGGCCGTGAAGTGATGAAGTTGCGCCACCAAGTTGGCGCGCCGCGTGCTGGGAAACGTTAACAACCAGGCCGGTAGCTCCTCAAATGAAGCCGCCAGCACGTTGCAAGCAATGGCGTCGAACTCGCTAGGCGATGGCTTGCGTTCGGCGATATAGCGATGGAACAAAAACAGGCATTGAAACTCGTTGAGCTCATGCGGCAGACATGCGGCGATGCGTTGCTCGGTTGTTGTCGCTGCGCACCATTGCGCGATCGGGTCGCGGGTTGCCAGCGTGATGCTTGGGCCGAGGTGGCCTGCCAACAATTCGAGACTAAGGTCGAATTGCTGTTGCGGCGCGAGCCGCGTTGTCAACGCTGCAAAAAGTTGGTTGAGAGACGCATGCGCGGTTTGTGCGTCGAGAATATGCGTTGCAACGGTTTGCTGCTGCCCGCCATATTCGATGACGACATCAAGCGCGGCGTCACCGCGCAAAAAGGCCTGCTGAGCTGGTAGTCCGACCCGCGCAAAGCCTTCGACAGTACATTCGCTCAAGACATACCTTTGCGCTGCGGTCAGCCGCGACCGATCAAGCGTGCATTGGTGCGCGGTGTCGTCGGGGAAAACGACCCAGGCCAGGGCTGTTTCGATCACCGCCAGTTGCTCGACGGGTGTTGGGGTTCGGCCGTTCAAGTTTTCATACGCTTGGCGCAGCAGCGCGAAACGAAGCGGCTCACGCGGCCCACGTTGCACCAGGTGTGATGCCGCCAATTGGGTCAGCATGCCATCGGCAAACAGCAAGTCTGGCGTTGGCGGTGCAACCAGCAATCGCGCGAACGCAGCAGTGGTGAGCTCATCGATCGGGCCAGGCGCCGCAATGATTTGGCGCACGTCTGCTGCGACTGAGCCGGCTACCTCGTCGTCGCTTGGCAACGTGCCTTGGTTGGCTGCCAACGCGATGAGCAATGCGATGCGCACCGCGTCGTCAGTTTCGATGCTCAACCGTTGCGTCAATGCCGCTGCATCAACCGGCGCCATCTGATAGAGCACCCAAGCCGCCGCACAGCGCACTGCTGCATCTTCGGCTTCAAGCAATGCCTCGAACACAACACGGCCTCCGCGAATGGCCGCGGCGGTTGTGAGCGCAATCTCGCTTGGGCACTGTAGGCGAGGATCCAAGGGCTGAAATCGTTGGTAAGGCGTTTCTCCGTCGGGACGAGGTGCTACGCCCACCAGCGAACCGAGCAAGATCGTCAGCTGTCGACAGATGTGCAGTTCTGGCTTGAGCAGCGCAAGCAAGAAAGGAACATCAGCAGCCGTCACATTGGAGAGCTCTTCAGAATAATATGGATCTGCCTCGAAGCACCGCATGCCCGTTGCAGCGGTGACTACATCAGCGGAGGCCATGGCCTGCAGCGCGTCGATTACCCACGCCGGGCGCATGTTTGCTAGTTCAGCAAAATCAAGGTTCGCCACGCTCATCGTCAGACTTTCCCATACTAGTTGGGTTATAATTCCTGCAATGCCGACATTAGTGTTTACCAATGGCCGAAACATCAACGGCTCCAACTATCAGGAGCTCAGCCCCATTCACCTGCAACAAATGGCGAGCTCAGCGACGTCGGGGTTTGGTGCAGAATATACAACTGCCGAGCACTTTTTGGAGCAGTGTGGTGATGGCGACATGAATGATGCGGTTGCCGAGTTGTGGGATATCGTGGCGAGCGACGCGCCTGACCAAGTGTTGTACGACTGCTGGGTCTATCTGGCCGACACCGCAAATGTGTATGTTGCAGGCACGGTCACGAATACCAACGTTGCCATGTGCCAGTTTTCGTTCGATGACCAGTCAAAAGACGGCAGCAACGGTGCGCTATGTGAAGCGTTGCAAGCTGCGTTTGATCAAAAACATAAAGCTTGGAAAGCTGCGCAAGCTGAGTAACTAGCTTTAGTCGTCGAGGCAGACCAATGCAAAGGTGACGTCGTTGCCAACGCGCTCGATGTATTGGCAATTGTATTCGGTTGCGCGACCGGACACTTCCAAGGAACTTTCTCGACCTAGTTCACTGCTGCGCTATCTTTTTTCTTTGGCCCAACAAGCGTGTGCAGCACAGCAGTTGCCACGACCGTGCCGGATTTGTCTTTGAGCGTAACCGGCACTTCGTATTCGGCACGGGTACTGGTGTTGAGGATCGGCGCTTCGCCGATGGCGGTGATGGTGCCACGCGCTTTTTTGAGATATTTGATGTCGAGCCCAGCAACGATAAAGCGCGCGTCGTCGGGCATGGAATAGGCAAGGGCGACATTGCCTGCAACTTCGGCGAGGTTCACCAGCGCGATCGCATGCACGCAATTGAGATGATTGCGCACGGCGCGACGATCGGTGAGCTGCACTTCACAATGGCCAGGGCGCAGCACCGTCACGTTGGCACCGATGCTGCCGGTGTATGGCGCCATGCGGCCGATCAACATTGAGAACATGTGTTTGCCACCGGGTAGCGTCGACAACATATTCCAGGCTTCGCGGATTAGGTTGCGATCACCGTCGAGATTTGGCCGAAGGAGCTTGGTGAGGGCAGCTGGCAGTTGCATAGGTGCGACGCTAGCACGACTACCCCGGGTTTGGCCGGCGGATCGGCGGGCGCTTAATCACGTACTACCCAGTCAAGCGCAGCCGCGACGGAGTCGCAAGGCATGGGCGACATCCCTGAGAAGAATGTGTAGGTGCGTAACAAGATGCGTTTGTAGCCAGTGACACCGACGATGGCGGTCTTGAGTGTCTTAGCGTGGAACACTTCTTTGCCAAGTTTGTTGGCATAGTCCATGACCGCACTGTCGACCACGACGCCGGTGATATCTGTGATGGTGCGCATTTTGCCGATGTGCGCTCGTGTGCTAGCGGCAAGCTCGTCGAGCGCCGTCATGATATCGGCGGTGGTGCTGCACCCGGTAAGATCACCGATGAAGACCTCTTTGCCAAGGTGCGTCACCCGCTTCACAACTTTGGTGCGATCAAACGCCATAGTTGCATAGTGCTTGCCCGCGCGCTCGGGTGCAAGCCGCAAGCTTCAAGCGAGCATCATTTTAACTGTGCATACGCTTCGCGGTCAAAGCCAATAATGATGCGTTTGCCGTCGAGCAAAACCGGGCGGCGCAACAGATTCGGTTCTTTGGCCACGGCTGCAGCGAATTCCGCGGCGGCGGGTGGCGAGGTTTTCCAGCCGCGCGACTTCGCAATTTCGTGCCGGGTGTTTAGCACGGCGGTGACGCTGCCAGCCACTGCGACGATCGCCGCAACCGTCGTTGCGTCCAAGGGCGCCTTAGCATAGTCGATATCGACGAAGGCGACACCGGCGTCGCGCAACGCTTTACGCGCGTCGCGGCACGACGTGCAGGTGCTTTTCCAATACAGAGTTTTGCTTGCTGCCATAGGCGAGATGTAGCCCACGGCCGCCCGGTTTTGCACAATTCTGGCGTTCCGACGCGATAGTTTAGTACCATTTTGGGTCAGCCCAGCCCGTGTGCTGGGCCTGCGTGGGAATCTTATGAAAACACAACGACCTTCTCTGCTGTTGCTTACCGCTTTGGCTGTGCCATTGCTCAGCAGTGCGTGCAACGACGGCATCCCGTGTGCTGGGCCAGCGCTGTTGGTGTTTGTTTCGCCCACGCAAACGGTCACGACCGACACCGATGCAACGGCGACCGGCACCCAAGCCACGATTCGGCTGCGCACTACGTTGGCCAATGCCAGCCCGGTTGATTTGGAAATCGCCGTTGGTGACAAGGTGTTGGCAGCGAAAACCGGCGTCGTTGCCGATGGTGCGGTGCAGTTCGATGCTGTTGATTTGCCGCCAGGCCCGGTGTCGTTGCGGGCCGTTGGCTATTCAGCCTGCGGGCTGGTGCGCGACAGCGTTACCGTCGATGTTGTCGCTGGCGTAACCTGTGGCATCACGCTAGTCCCAGCGCCCATTGTGATTCCGTTGTTCGCTCCGGTGCCTGTACTCAACAGCAGCACGGATCGAGATCCGCTGACCGCCGGCTTGCAAAGCGCGGCGTCGCTTGCCGCGATGCCGGGTTGGCGTGCCGAATTGTTTGTGTCCGACAACGGGGTTGAATCGCCCGTGGGTTCCACCATCGCAGACGCATCGGGTGTTGCAGCTTTTGCAGTGACGATGCCCGAAGGCCGCGCGCAGCTACGTGGTACTTGCTACGGGCCGCATGGCGAAATTGTGGCATCGCCGCTGCTGCCTGTGTTCGTCGATTCCGTGGCGCCGACCTGCGAGATGCTCGACCCAGGGCCGGGCACGACGCTTAATCCAGGCAGTGACAACAATGGCGATCTCGCCGATGGGCTACAGATTGCAGCGATCGGCAAGGTGACCTGCGCTGATGTTGCTGTCGACGCAGCACGTTTCACCGTTACCGAAGCTGGCGGCAATACCACCGAAGTTCGTGGCACCACGGTGGGCAGCGACGGCCGTACCACCGCCACGCTCGACGTTCATCCTGCAACGACGCCTGCACAGTTTGCGGTTGGCTTGATCGGCACCGATCTCGTCGGCAACGAATGCCGCATTAGCAACAACTATCCAGTTGTGTATGACGGTTGCGCCATCGCTGTCGTGAGCCCAACGGCAGCGGTCACGGTTGATGCCGACGGTGTTGCGAACAATGGCGCTCAAGTCGATGTTGCGCTGCAAGTTTCGCCTACGTGTTCGGGCCGTACCGTAACCACGGATTGTGCAAATCAGCCAAGTGCAGTTGTGCCGGCTTCAGGCGACGTGGGCTTGCGCCTCAACGTGTGCGCTGGGTTGCCGTGTGAAAGCAGCACGGCTTGCACGTTTACCGTGCGCAGCGAAGCCGGCATTGAAACGCGCGCTTCGACGACGATTGAATTCGATAATCAAGGGCCAACAATTGCGCTAGAGCTAGCAAACAACCTGCGCTGCGGCGACACAGTGAGCAGCGCAGCCGACATCAATGCATCGCTGGCTGGCGTGCAAATCGCGGCATCCGTGACCGGCGTTGCAACGTCGAGTTCCGTCACGGTAACCAATGGTAGTGGCACGGCTTCGCTCGCTGGCCCAACGGTAGAAATCACGCTGGCGCCAGGTCGCAATCAACTTGTTGCATCGGCCATCGACGGCCTAAACAATCGCACGGTATTGCCAACATGCGATATCGCCCTGACTGACCTTAGCGTCACGTTTGTGGCGCCTGCCGCGGACGGCACGCTCGGTTTGACTGACGGCACGCGGGCGGGCAACGCCCTGACTGCGCCGGTGTGTGGCACGGTTAGCCAACCTGGCGCCACGGTGACGCTCACCGTCGACGGTGGCGCGCCACAAGCTGCTGTGGTGACTGGCACGACGTGGTGTCGAACGCTGACATTGCTGCAGTCACCACCGGTGCATACGATCGTGGCCGATGCCACGGTGGGCGCTTCGTTTGGGCGCGCGTCGCTGCAACTCAATGTCGACTTGACACCACCACCGTTGGTAAACGGCTTAACCGCACGTACGCCAGATCGGCAAAGTGCAGTGTTGCAATTTGGTGCACCGTCCGACGGTGGCGAAAGTGTTGCGGCGTACATCGTGCGGTTTGCAACTACGCCGTTGGCTGACGCTAACTTCAATACAACCGGCACCGTGCTGCCGACTGGTACGCCAAGCCTGCCCGGTTCAACCGAAATGCTTTCGGTGCCACGGTTGCATGCTGGCGTCGCCTACTGGTTTGCGGTCGCCACCGTCGATCGTGCTGGCAATCGTTCGCCTGCATCGGTGGTTGGGCCGTTGACGCCAAATTGGGATCACACGGGTGCGTTGGTTGGCCCGAATCTCGCGCTCGGCAATCTCAATGCGGGTGCGGCAGTCGCGCATGGTCGTTTTAACGACGACGACTTCGACGACCTTGCGGTTGGGGCCCCTGGCCAAAACCTAGGACCATCCGCGCTATCGGGTGCCGTGTGGGTCTACTTCGGCAGCGCCGCAGGTGTTGGGGCCAGCCCTGACTTGATTATCCTCGGTGGTGCAAGCGAACGCTTTGGCGCTGCGCTCACCGCAATGAACAGCAGCAATCCCGCGCGTGATGATTTGTACGTTGGAGCCCCGGGGTCGGGTAATGGTCGAGTCTACATTTTCCGCGGCGGCGCTAGCATGGCCGCTGGAACGCGCGCGTCGTCGAGTGCGGAAGCCGTGATTCGCACGGCTGCGGCGCCTGGCTGGTTTGCGGGCGCAAAGCTCGGCTCACGCTTGGGCGTTGGCCAAATCGACGACGATGCCCAGCTTGACTTGGTCATCGCAGCACCAGGCGGTGGCGGCAATGTTGGTGGCGCTGTAATCATTTATGGTGGCACTGCCGCAGGCAACGTCGCGCTATCGGATATCGACACCAGCGGCCTCGGTGGTGCGACGGTTGATTTACTTGCCGATCCGCAGAATCTAGCCGGACGCAGTTTTGGTAGCTACATGCACGTTGTTGGCCGCACTCGCGCTGGGGTTTCCCGCGATGACATCTTGTTGGCATATACCGACGACGTTGCGACCGCCGGCGACAGCGCTTACTTGTTCCGCTTAGACGGCTTACGTGGTGCAGCTAACACGGTGACTGCGCGCGTTTTCACCGTTGGACGCGACGTGCGCATCGATTACGTCACGACGTTCCGCAATGCCGAGTGGGCAAGCCAAGCAACGACGATCGACGACATAAATAGCGACGGCGCCCGTGAGCTGGTGATAACGGCCTATCGTGGCAACAACGGTGCCGGCCAAGCCGTTATCATGCGCGGCGATACCACTGGTAACGCGCAAGGCATCGTCACGACGACCACACCAGGTGCCGTACTTACGACAATTACTGGCGCCAACAATAGCAAATTTGGCGCAGCGCTCGTCGTGGTACGTCGAGGTGGCAGTCGCAGCGGGCCGGATGTTAACGGTGACGTGCGTGAAGACCTGATGATCGGTGGCATGGCAGGCGCCACCGCACAGCTATTCACATGGTTCGGCGGGCAAATTCCAGTGGGCACCGTCACGAGCGCCAGTGCGGCATCGACGGTGGCGGGCCCGGCTGCGTTTGGCTTTGCGTCGCCCTCCGGTGGCACCGCCGCGGTTGCAAGCTGGGTTGGTGATCTGAATCACGATGGCCTTGACGATGTGTGTTGGGCTTCGTCAAATGACAATGGCCGCGACGGAAGTTTTGAAGTTCTTTGGGATGATCGGCGTTGATCTGAGGTATGGTGCTATGAGCATGCGAGTTTGGTCCTATACGCTTTCGTTGGTTGCGCTAAGCGCTTGTTCTTTCAGCTCATCATCGGCAACCACGGACGCCAAGGTTGTTGACGGCCGTGTGAACGATGCAGCGGTTGATGCACGACTGCCGGATGCGATGATCGACGGCAACATGCCGGCACGGGTCACGGCTGGATTGCAGGCAATTTGGCCGTTTGACGAAGCGTCCGGCGATCTCGCGCGCGATCGCGCGGGCTTGGTGCCTGCGTACGATTTGAAGCTGCTGTCGACGGCCAATGCAACGTGGAGCTCCGACGGTTTGACCTTTGTCAAAGCTACCTATGCAAAGTCGGCCGTGATGTTGGGCCGGCCAGTCACTGCATGCGCGTTGGCGGGCGTTGGCGCGTTAGAAGCTTGGATTACGCCTGCCAATGACACGCAAGGCACACCGCAGCGCCCCGTCATTATTGCCGGCCTGATTGGTAACATCAGCTCGCGTGGCTTCGAAATTTCGCAAGATCGCAAAGCCATCGTTGCCCATGCTCGCACCGCCAGCGTGCCGACGGCGCCCGCATTGTATGCAGACAACGTGGTGGTGCCGGGGCAACGGATACATGTGATGTTGGTTCAAGAAGCGATGACGCAAAAACTCTACATCAACGGCGCGCTCAAAGCGCAGCAAAACACGTCAGCGATGGCCTGGGAGTCCTACGCGATGTATGTCGGTGCGGACATCGGGCTCAACGCGCCGTGGCTTGGCACTGCACGGTTAGTATCGCTGTATTGCTCGGCGTTGACGCCGGCACAAGTCAAAGCCAACTTTGACTACGGTCCCAAACTGTAAGGATGGTTGGTAACTGCTAACGAGCGAAGAAGGCCCCGATAGTTTCCACCACGTACGCTTGTTCGTCGTCGGTGAGCGTCGGCGCAATCGGCAGCGCCAGCACTTCGGTACATGCGCGTTCGGCCACGGGTAAGCTGCCTGGCTGGTACCCAAGGTCGGCAAAACATGGCTGCAAATGCAGCGGCTCGGGATAGTAGACTTCGGTGCCGACACCGTGCGCTTGCAAGTAAGCGCGCAATGCATCACGCCGCGGCGTGCGCACGACGAACTGATGATAGATATGGCTGGGGTGTGGGCTTGGTATCCGCAATTCAGCGGGCACCCGCGCTACCGCAAACATCTCGCGGTAACGTGCGGCGTTGCGTTGCCGTGCTGCGGTCCACGTTTGCAAGTGTGGCAGTTTGGCAGCAAGGATGGCTGCTTGCAGCGCATCAATGCGGAAATTGCCGCCGAGGGTTGGGTAGTGATACTTCGGTGCCGCGCCGTGGCTGCGCAGCTGCACAATGCGGGCCGCAAGTTCCGCATCGTCAGTGAACACCGCACCTGCGTCGCCGGCTGCACCCAGGTTCTTGGTTGGAAAAAACGAGGTGGCCGCAGCCTTGCCACGCACTGGCCCGGCCCCCAAACTTTGGGCGGCATCCTCGATCACCTCACAGCCTGGCGTTGCGGGCGGTAACGCTGCCAGGCGACCGTACAGGTTCACCGTTACGATTGCGCGGGTGTTGTTGGCACACGCCGCCAGGGCCAATGCTGGATCAAGATTCAGCGAATCCTCGTCGATGTCGGCAAAGATGAGCCGCGCGCCGGTGCGTGCAATGGTACTCGCCGTTGCCACATAGCTAAACGGCGTTGTCACCACGCTAGCGTTGCGGTCGAGGCCCAATGCCATCGCAATGATCAACAAGGCATCGGTACCGCTGCTTACGCCAATCGCGTGCTGTGCTCCGGCGGTCGCCGCTAGCGCGCGTTCAAAGTTGCTGACTTCGGCGCCGCCGATGAACACGCCGCTATCGAGCACGCGTTTGATCGCTGCATCAACGCTAGCGCGCACCGGCGCCAATTCACGTTGCATGTCGAACAACGGCACCTGCATGTTACAGCTCGACCGACTCAAACATCGCTGGCGCATGCGCCGGCGAACCGAACCGATCAGTTAACAGTTTTGCATATGCTTCGGACTGTGCTTCTTCGCCGTGGGTGACGAACGTGCGCGCGGCTGGTGCCCGTGGCACGCGATCAAACCAGGTTGCCAAGCCTTCGCGATCCGCATGCGCCGACAAGCCGCTGATCGTTGTTACGCGCGCGCGCACAATCACTTGTTGTCCGTCGATATACACCGATGTGCGCCCCTCTTGCAGCGCACGGCCAAGCGTCCGGCCACTCTGATAGCCAACTAACAAAACATCGGCGCGTGGATCTGGCAGGTGGCGCAACAAGTGATGGCGGATGCGCCCACCTTGGCACATGCCCGAGCCTGCAATGATGATCGCGGGCCCGTCAAGATTAACGGCGCGCTTCGAGGCATTGGCATCGCTGGCAGCGAATAGCGAATCGAATTCAAACGGCTCGACGCCGCGCTGGATCATCTTCATCGCTTCGTCATCGTAGCAGTCGGTGTGGCGCGCGTAGATCTTGGTTGCCGACAGGCCCAGCGGGCCGTCGACGATAATCGGGATGCCACGCAGCAGCCCAGCGGCTACCATTTGGTGCAATTCGTAAACAATCTCTTGCGTGCGGCCGATCGAAAACGCTGGGATGATGACTTTGCCGCCATCTTGCAGTGCACGTTCCACGATCATGCGTAGGTTGGCCCGCACTTCCGCGCGTGGCATATGGAGCCTGTCGCCGTAGGTCGATTCGGTCACTACGTAGTCAACGCGATCGCGGGCGGCATCCCAGGCGGTGTTGGGGTCTCGAATCAGCGGTGCACCTGCAACGCCAAGATCGCCTGAGAATAGAATTGCGTGCGACGCACCGTTTTGTTGCCATGCGACCCGCACCGACGACGAACCCAAGATGTGACCAGCGTCGAACAACGTGATGGCAAACGGACCGACTTGCAGCGGTACGCCATAGCCCGCAAAGGCTCGCATGCTATCGGCGATTTGTGCGACATCGGCTGCCCCGTACAGCGGCTCGCCTGCGGCGTGATTGGCGATCTTCGCCGAATCTTCGAGGATAACTTTGGCGATATCGATGGTTGCGCCGTGGCCCCACACGTTGCCACGAAAGCCATGTTTTACCCACGCTGGCAACCGTCCAACGTGATCGAGATGGCCATGCGTAAACACAGCCCCTAAGGCATTGTGCACATCGACGTGGGGCGCTTGTTGGTTGAGCGCTTCGGCATCGCGGTCACCTTGAAACGTGCCACAGTCGATCAACAGGCTGGCGTCGCCCAGCGCCAAGTGATAGCAGCTGCCGGTAACCGTGCGCGCTGCGCCTAAAAACGTGAGTCGTGCCGATGCCATGCCGTAGGGTAGGGCGCTAGCCGCGGGCCGCCAAGGGGGCCGCGAGCATTTGTAGGTGCGGTTCGCCGACGGATTTCGCGCGGCGTGGCGCGTTGGCAGCGCCGCCCGCGGCGGACCAGCCGGGCTTGGGCCGTCGTCGCAAATGACCGGAGGTTGTGTTACCACCATGTTATGTCGACGATCCGCGAAGCGGCCACCGTGATCTTGTTGCGCGATGCGCAGGTGCCTGAAGCCTTCTTATTGCGGCGGCGGCGCGGTGCATCGTTCATGGCTTCAGCTTTTGTGTTTCCTGGCGGCGGCGTAGACACCGGTGAAGCCAATGACGTGGCCGCGCTACGCGAATTGTTCGAAGAAGCAGGTGTGTTGATCGCAAGCGATAGTGCTGGTGCGCCGGTTGACCCGGTGACCGCCGCCGCATTGCGCCGCCGCGTTGCAGCTGGCGAACCTGCCAACCAGGTGCTCGCTGCAGCTGGCTATCGCTGGGATACCTCGGCGTTGCATCCGTGGTCGCATTGGATCACGCCGTCGGTCGAGCCCAAACGTTTCTCGGCGAAGTTTTGGGTAGCGCGCTTGCCGTCTGGCTACGAGCCCTCGTTCGACGACAATGAAACCGTTGAGCAACGTTGGACCACCTGCGCCGCGGCGCTTGCTGCGGTTGGCGAATTGCGGTTACCGCCACCGCAAATTCGCACACTTTATGAAATGCAACACTTTGCGTCAGTCGCGGAGATTGTTGCTGCCGCGCAACAACGCGCGGGCTTCGCTGCGACGATCTTGCCTCGTGCTGCAAGCCATCCGCAGGGCCTGTGCTTGCTGTTGCCATGGGATCCTGCGTATCTCAGCGCTGGCCAAGGCGATGCGCTCGCAATCGAGCCATTGCCAGCCTGGGCTGACGGCCCAACGCGCTTCATTCTCGACGGCCACGCGTGGCGTTATCAACATGCCCACGAAGGTGCGTTATGAATCGGCAACTGTTTTGTGACGGTCGTTTGCAGCTGCCAGGCCAGCAGCCAGTGCCATGGCTTGCGGCAGGCATGTGTTACGCTGATCTGCCACCGTCGCAGTGGAGCACACGCCTTGCGCAGATGCGCAGCGCTGGGTTTACGGTGGTCGACGTGGTGGTGCCTTGGCGCAGCCACGCGCCAGGGCGGGGGGCGGCCAACGCTGAACATGATTTTTTTGGAGCGCTATCGCTCAACAAATTTCTCGACGAAGTTGCGCAGGCCGGCCTGGTTGCATCGCTTCGCTTGGGCCCAGTTGCGTCACTAACCCGGCCGCAATTTGGCTTGCCCGATGCGATTTTGGCGAATTCTGCGATGCAGGCGCGCAGCAGCCATCAATCGCCAATTTGGGCACCAACGCCTACCCGGGTAGTCTCGGTGCCGTCGTATGACAGCATTGAATTTCTCGACGCTGCGGGCCAATGGTTTGCGGTGGTCGCACGCGAAGCTGCGACCCATGTTGCAGTGGTGGCCGTTAGCGTCGACCTTGGCGACCACTGGTTCTTACGCACCGGCGCGTTTGATGGCGACTACCACGCTGATGCCGTTGCCGCTTGGCATCAAGACCATGGGGTTGAGCCACCGCTGGATCGTCAGACGGGTGATCTCGCCGCCCAGCTTGCCTGGGTGCGCTTCAAAAGCCATCGGGCGATTCGCGCTGGGCGTGCGCTGCGCGAACGGCTCGACGCTGCGGGCTGGGGCAAACACGCTTGTTTGGCAGTTGTTTCGGCTGCTGCAACGATGCAAGTACGCACCGCGGTGGCGCACATGTTTGATGGCTTGATGCTGCAAACAGATCGGGTGCATCCGAACACCTTGCCTTGCAATGCAACGCCAGGCTGTGTGATTGCCGACGTACTGGCAAGCCGGGCGGCCTGGCTGCCACCCCAAACCAGCGACGCCGGCAACCTCGCGATTCGTGCGATTGCCGACGGTGCTTCCGGCTTGTGTTTCACGGGCTGGGTGCCAAGTGATCATGAAGTGCTTGCAACAACGCCCGGTCGATTAAGCGCCATCATGGCAGCGCTGCAAAAAAGTGTGTGGCCAGCACCTGCGGTAGCTGCACCAGTGGCGGTCGTGCAAGCGACGCATCACGAAGAACTCGCCGCGGTGCACAGTGGCATCGCGTTGGCGTCACCGGCATTAGCGCGCTTCGCCGGTTTAGATCCGGTCGCCATGGCCACCGGCAACACCGCTGATGCCATCACGGCGCAGCGTTGGCA
>JAKQOD010000191.1 GCA_029565465.1 Deltaproteobacteria bacterium | reverse complement strand
AGGTTTTCGATCAACAGCCGGTCGCCAAACGATTTGTGCACGCCGTCGAAGATCACGACGTCCGAGCCCAAACGACCACCAGGTGGAATCACAATTTCCAACTGTGGATCGCGTGCTTCATTGTTGGCTTCGTTCATCATTTCTTCGTAGCGAGCCAAGCGCGCTTTGCTCTTGGCTTGGCGTGCTTTCGGCGAGCTGCGCACCCACTCGAGTTCGCGCTCGAGCATGCGTTCGCGAGCCGAACCTTGCTTTTCTTCGTCACGCAAACGCTTGGCTTTGATTTCGAGCCACGCCGAGTAGTTGCCTTCAAATGGGCGACCTTCGCCGCGGTCAAGTTCCAAAATCCATTTGGCGACGTTGTCGAGGAAGTAACGATCGTGGGTGATGGCGACAACCGTGCCTTTGAATTCTTCGAGGTGGCGTTCGAGCCATGCGACGGATTCGGCGTCCAAGTGGTTGGTTGGTTCGTCGAGCAACAGCATGTCGGGCTTCGACAACAGCAAGCGCGCCATCGCAACCCGGCGGCGTTCACCACCGGAAATCTTGGTTACATCGGCATCGCCTGGTGGGCAGCGCAGCGCGTCCATCGCCATGTCGACGGTGTGGTCGAGGTCCCACGCGTTGACCGATTCGATCTGGTCTTGCAAGCGCGATTGCTCTTCCATGACCTTGTCCATTTGCGCTGGCGGCAAGTCTTCGCCGAGCTTCATGGTTACTTCTTCGAAGCGGGTCAACAGCGCGCGAATATCGGCAACGCCTTCTTCGACATTGCCTTTGACATCTTTGGTTTCGTCGAGCTGCGGCTCTTGTGCCAAGTAGCCGATCTTCAGGCCCGGGGCTGGCCAGGCTTCACCGACGAATTCTTTGTCGATGCCAGCCATGATTTTTAACAGCGTGCTTTTGCCTGCGCCGTTGCTACCCAACACACCGATTTTGGCGCCTGGGTAGAACGACAGCCAAATGCCTTTCAAGATTTCCCGCTTCGGCGGCACGATCTTGCGCAAGTCTTTCATTACAAACGTGTATTGGGCGCTCATGGCGCGCAGTGTACTCATCGGCGGGGCCCACACAAGCATGACTACCGGTGGATCGGCGATTTCTTTGCCTGTTGCGGGCAACCCAGTGGCCAGCTAACCTTGCCTATGGCCTATCGTTCCGATGAGCGCGCCGAGCCGCTGGAGGCTTCGGCTACCACGGGTAAGCTTAGCTTGGAGATCGGCGCGACCCATGTACGGCTTGGGCTGCCGAGTCGAACGTTGGTGTTTGCAGAGCAATACGTGACGCTTACCGAGCACAAAAAGCGTGACCGGCGCAGCTCGTGGCGCCTTGATGGCCGGGTGGTAGTGGCTCGCGACGTGCCACGCGATGACTTGGGCATTTGGGTCGAAGACTCCGAAGGCATGCTGCGCATCTTCGACGCTGCGCCGACTAGCTTGCTCGACGACGGCGGCCTTTCTGCGTTGCGCGCTTTCGATCGCCTAGCGCACCGGCTGCGGGGCGCGCTCCGGCCCTATGCTGCACATGTCAACAGCGCTGTCGAAATCGGGCGTGGCCTCGACAAAGTCCTGCTAGTTGACGTCGATGCCCATCTCGATTTGTATGCTCGGCCGCTATTCCGCGAGCGTGCGAAGCTAATCCTTCGGGCAGGCCGCGACGGCGAAGTTGTGGTTGCTGGGGCTAAGGGCCCCGTGCGTTGCAGTTCGAAATACGGCGTTACCGTGCATGGCGACTACATTCGCTTTTTTGACCGCCATGGGTCGGATTTGGCCCGCGTTGCGGTGCCTTGGGTTACGCCCGAGGATCGGCGCGAAATTGCTCGGCGTATCGGCGAATGTGTGGATCAGTTAAGCCCGACTGCCTCGTCGACCGGCTAGGGATGGTCCCATCCAATTGACAACGGTCCCGAAGGTGACCATGGTGTCCCCTATGTTGAAATGGCGCATTGGCTCGTTGGCTGGATTCCCGATTGAAATCAAATCGGGCTTCTTGCTGTTGTTGCTGGTTGCTCTGTTCGGTGGCTTTGGCGGCGGTGGTCTCGCTGCGCTCGGCTTTGTGGCCATGATCTTTGGGTCGATTGTGCTGCACGAGCTTGGCCATGCCATGGTTGCACGCCGCCGCGGAGTCGGCATTGCAGGCATTGAACTCGGATTTTTCGGTGGCGCTGCCAAGATGACCTCGCTGCCGAATACCGCGAATGACGAAATCGCCATCGCTGCAGCAGGCCCTGCGGTGTCGCTGATGCTCGCGGGCGCCGGCTTGTTCATTGCTGATTCGTTGCATGGCGGTGCGCTCGATCGTTTTGCGTTTTCCGTCGGCGCAGCCAACCTGGTGATTGCACTGTTTAATTTGTTGCCGGCATTGCCGATGGACGGAGGGCGCATCGTGCGTGCCGTGCTCTCGCGTTGGTCGAACTACGTGACCGCGACGGATCGTTCGGTGAAACT
>JAKQOD010000186.1 GCA_029565465.1 Deltaproteobacteria bacterium | reverse complement strand
CAGCCGGTGCTGTTGGCTGCGCAGCAGTCGTTGATGCCGTTAGCGCCAAGCCCAGCGCTATCGATACATTTCGGATCAGTTTGTTCATGGCCGAATCACTCCAGGTACACGTTGGCGGCGCAACAGGTGCCGCAAACCGAAGGCAGAAAGAAAAAGCACGATGAAGCCAATGGCTGCGAGTCGCAACGCAGCAACCCCAGCGCGCGAATAGTTATTGGCGTCGGGGTCAAAGTGGTAACAACGGTTCATGAAACCCACTGCGGTCGCAGGGTTGTTAATGCCTGCGCCGAGCAGCGATTCGCGCAGGACGTCGTCGGTAAAAAGGTTTCCATACACGTAGCGCGTTACCGTGCCTTTGGCAGAAACAAAAATGAGTGCCGCTGGATGCGCCCACTCGGCGCGTTCCTTGACATACAGGTACCGAAACCCAACTGCATCGGCAACGCGTTTAATTGCCGCATCCCCACCTGCCCCGTCGGCCAAATCGGCCGATTCGGGATTGGTCGCCGTCAGAAACGTCCAACCTTTGCGAGCCGAAGCCTGCAGTGGTGCTGGCAATTTCTCGATGTATTTGGCGAGGGTAGCGTTGGTTTTTTCCAACGTTTGGCGCGGTTCAAGCACCAACGTAATAATGCGGTATTGGCGCCCGGCCGCGAATTGAATCGGCTTGCTAGCATCAACCGCACCAACGATCGCCGCTTGGGTTGCGGTCATGGCTTTGGGTTCCGCTGCTACCGGCATCGCGGCCACTAACCCATTGAGTTGTTGGCTGCACAGCATTGGGCAGTCGCTGTAGTTGAACGTCAAGATCGTAGGGATATCGCCTGCGATTACTTGGCCCAACGTAACGACCGCACCGGTTTGATCGCGAAAGCTCGCGTCCAACGGCAACTGCGCGCCCAGCTTTTCTTCGACCGTCACACCGTTTGCCTTGTAGGTCGGCGGTGGCGGCGGCACGAAGTTCTCGGAATTGATATCGTTGCTGCCACCCGCGGCAAACGCAACAACAGGCGTTTGCAGCGCGAGCGCTGCAACCACAAACGCGCCCGTTAGGCTCGCGTTTCGATATGGGTGGCTAGCGACCATTACCCGCTCCTGGCGCAGTCCCAGGGGCCGGGGCCGGGGCTGGCGTGGTTGGCGCTGCTGGAGCGGTTGGCTCCGTCGGCGCAACAGGTGCCGGCACCGCAGGCGCGTTCGGCTGCACTGCTGGCCCGATCGCTGGCACCAAATTTGATGCATCGTTTTTGGCAGCGGCCGCAACCATTTCCATGGCGCGTTCGATTGGCACTTGGTACGTGCTACCAGGGTTGGCAGCCGACGCCATTTGGTACTCGTTGATGTTGCCGAGCTGTGCTGACTTGAGCGATTGCGCGGTTGATTCTTGGCCACCGTAATCAGCCATCGTTTGCACGTCAGCCGAATCGTTGGCATAGAACGCTTGCAACATGGCAATCGACACGTAGACGAGTGCCGAAGCGCACACGCCGATCGTTGCGATCGCAAGCGTATTTAGTTTGTCTGAATTGCGTGGAGCACCGGACATAAAATTCCTTTGCCTCTACTAGTAGTTTTCGAAGGCCAAGCTCGAAGGCAGCGTTGGGTCTTTGACAGGGATGAGGTTGCCGTGCAGCGCTTTGCCCAAGCCAACCAAGAAGAAGCCAATCATCGCGACCCACATCGTTACGTCGACTGGCGTGAAGCCAATTTGGTATTGGTGCAGATTGCCTGCGAGTGGGCCTTCGACAAACTTGTTGCCGTTTTCGAGGAACGTTGAGCTCCACGTGTAGTTCGGCATGATGTTCCAGTACAGGTCAACCCAGTGGAAGACGAACTGCCACACGGCGAAGAACGCCAAGGTTGGCCCAATGCGTTTGGTCCACCGCGACAGCAAG
>JAKQOD010000173.1 GCA_029565465.1 Deltaproteobacteria bacterium | reverse complement strand
AAGCCGGTTGATTGCCGAACTCGCGCATGTGTTACGGGAAACCAGCCCGCGTATTCGTTGTTTCGTAGGTCGTGCCCGCAAAGTCGAGCGTGCCAGCGATCGCGGGATTGCGATCGGCAGCCTGCTACGCGATCGATTCGGGCTTGGCGACGACGATGGGGAAAATCGTTCGCGCTTCATCCATGAGCTTGGCGAAGTGGTCGGTGTAGACCAAGTTGCTGAGATGAGCTATTTGCTCGGTGGTTTGGTTGGGCTGGATTTTTCGCCGAGTTCGTTCTTGCGCGTGATGACCGAACATCCACGGCAAAAAGCCGACTTGGTGAAGACCGCACTGATCCGTTTTTTTGAGCTTGATGCGCAGCGCGGACCACTGGTGTTGGCGTGCGATGATATGCATCTTGCTGATGATGATACGTTGCAACTGGTAACAGCGATCGCCGCTGGGCTTGGTGGCTCACCGGTGGTTTTATTGGTTGCTGCGCGGCCCGACTTGCTGGTGCGTAGCCATGAGTGGGGCCACAGCGATGCTGCGATTGATCACGCACGCATCGAATTGCGTAATCTAGATCCCGACGACGCCGAGTTGTTGTTTCGCAATTTGTTGGCTCGTTGTGGCGAGATACCCGAGGATATCGCTGCCGAAGCGGTTGAGAAAACCGGCGGCAATCCGTTGTTCATTGAGCAGCTTGTGCGCTTACTGCACGATAATGGCACCATCGATTCGCGTGGGCCCGTGTGGCGGTTGGATCCAGACCGGGCGGCCGAAAGCGAATTGCCGATTTCGATCGAAGAAGCTATCGAAGCGCGGGTGGCGGCGCTCGAAGGCGAAGAACGTGATTTGCTGGAACGGGCTGCTGTATTTGGAAATGTTTTCTGGCTATCGGCCGTCATCGCGATGAGCCGTACCGTTGGCACCGGCCCCAAGCTACGCCCGTTGGAATTCGAATGGGATGGCGGCGAACCGGTGCGTCGCCGGTTGTCGGATTTGGTGGCGATGCTTGCCGAACGCGACTATTTGTTGCCGCTGGATCAAGATGATTCGAGCATCGTGGGTGACACCGAGATCGTGTTCAAACATAACCTCGAGCGGGAACTCATCGTGCGCTCGACCGAGCCACGCCGACTGGCCGCGCTGCATCTCGCCGCAGCGCAATGGTTGGAAGCGAAGACCACTGGCAAAACTGAAGAGCAATTGGAGTTTTTGGCGGGCCTGTATGAACGTGGTGGCGAACAGCGACGCGCTGCACAGTGCTACATTGCGGGGGCCGACAAAGCACGTTCGCGCTATTCGCCGAACGAAGCACGCGCATTGTATGAGCGGGCGTTGCCGATGCTTGGCGCCAATGAAGCACCGCTGCGGCTTGATGTGTTGCACAACCTTGGCGATGTGCTTGAACAAGATGGTCGGAGCGATGAAGCCATGCAGCGCTTCGGCGAAATGTTGGAACTCGCGTGGTTATTCGACAACTTCGGCAAGGCAGGCGCAGCCTACACGCGGCTGGGGCGAGGCTTGCGGCGGGTCGGGCGTTACGATAATGCCATGGAGTATCTGAGGCGGGCGCAAGAATTATTCACGGCTGCCCGCGACGACCGTGGGGTTGGTGCCGCCCTCGACGATATGGGGCGCGTTCATTGGTTACGTGGCGCATATGGGCAAGCCTTGGACTATCATCGCCAAGCGTTGACGATTCGACGCGCGCTTAACGACCGGCGTTCGATCGCTTTGTCACTCGCGAACATCGGGCGGGTGCACAACGACTCAGGCAATTTTAAAGCCGCGATTGCACAATTTCGCGAAGCCCTCGACTTGCGTCGCGATATTGGCGACATGGTCGGCGTTGTGCAATCGCTTGGCGACCTCGCTGGCGTGCACGTCGCCGACGGGCATCCGCGGTTGGCATCCGATCTGCTTCGTGAAGCGCGCACGCTGGCGAAAGAAACCGGTGACCGGCTCGCGTTAGCGGAAGTCTTGTCGCGCTCGGGCGAAGCCAATGCGGCCACCGGCGCCAATGACGACGCGATTGCGGATCTGCTCGAAGCCAAACATCTGGCCGCTGGCCTCGGTGATCGCATGTTGCTGGCGTTGACGCATGGGCGTCTGGCCATGGCCTATCTCGGGCGTGGCACGAGCCAGGCGGCGGAAATCGAAGCGGAGTCGGCGATTACCGTGGCCGAGACTGCTGGCTTACGCGTGCAGGTCGGGTGGGGCCATCGCATCTTGGCCGAAGTCTTCGCCGCCCAGGGCCAAGCGGCCCGCTCCGACGAGAACTTTCGCAAAGCCATTGATGTGCTCGCTGTCGTACGCCATGAACTGGAGCTGGCACGCGCATATCGCGCCTACGCCGCCCTCAAACATGCGGCGGGCATGGTCGCGGATGGTCAAAAGCTCAACAGCAAATCCGACGAGATTTTCGCCCGCTTGCGCGGTGCTGCCAACACGGAATCCTGATGGCCAACGTCGAGCTGCCCGCCGCCCACATGCAAGCACTTGCGGACGCCGTACCGCCGGCGGTGCGCGAAGTTTGTGCAACCTTGCACAACGCCGGACACGTGGCGGTTTCCGTCGGCGGCGCGGTGCGCGACGTGTTATTGGGGCGTACGCCGGGTGATTGGGACGTTGCCACTAGCGCGTTGCCGACCGAAGTTGTTGCGTTGTTTCGACGCACCATACCAACGGGCATTGCGCATGGCACCGTGACCGTGTTGCTTGGTCGCGGCGCTGACAATGCGATTGAAGTGACAACGTTTCGCGGCGAGGGGCAGTACACCGATGCGCGGCGACCCGACAGCGTAACGTTCGGTGTGCCGCTGCGCGAAGACTTGGCGCGGCGTGATTTGGTGGTGAACGCCATCGCCTACGATCCGATTGCGGGCGCGGTGTTTGATCCCTTCGATGGTATCGGCGACATTGCACGCAAGCGAATTCGCGCCGTTGGCGATCCGGTTGCGCGATTTACCGAAGACGGCTTGCGCATCGTCCGCGCGGTGCGCTTTGCCGCGGTGCTGGGCTTCACGATCAGTGATGACACCTTGGCAGCGTTGCAGACCGCGTTGCCATCCTTGGCCAAGATCGCACGCGAACGGGTTTGCGTTGAGTTGACCAAGCTGTTGGCTGCGCCACGGCCATCGGTTGGGCTGCGCCCCGCGTTGCAGTTTGGCATCGTGCATTCGATTGCGCCTGAAGTTGCAGCAGGTGTTGGAGCGCCAGGCGCGGCCGAAGCGTGGCTCGCCCACGTTGATGCCTGCAGTAACGACACACGGCTTGCGGCCTGGGCACTCCCCGTGTTGGAGCATGCTGGCCCTACCGAGATCGATGAACTGCTGCGCCGGTTGACGTTTCGCAACGCCGACCGTGAACGTGTCGTTGCGTTGGCACACGCGACGGCAGCGCAGCGGCGCCACGCCCCGGATTTGCCCGTGGTGCGACGCGTATTGGGCCGGCTTGGGCGCAACCACCTTGCGGTTGCGATCGATTTGTG
>JAKQOD010000162.1 GCA_029565465.1 Deltaproteobacteria bacterium | reverse complement strand
AGACCAACGGCAACTTTAATCCCACGACGATGGGTACCGTGCCAAACGTTGGCCTGATGGCGCAGCAAGCTGAGGAATATGGCTCACACGACAAAACGTTTGAGATCGCCGAGGCTGGCGTCGCCAACATCGTTGACATCGCCACCGGCGAAGTACTGCTTTCGCAAAACGTGGAGCCGGGCGACATCTGGCGTATGTGTCAGTGTAAGGACGCACCGATTCGCGATTGGGTCAAGCTCGCGGTGACCCGCGCGCGGAATTCGAATACACCGGCCGTCTTCTGGCTTGACCCATATCGCCCCCATGAGAACGAGCTCATCAAGAAGGTTGAGCTGTACTTGAAAGATCACGACACCACGGGCCTCGACATTCAACACATGTCGCAAGTGCGCGCGATGCGCTACACGCTCGAGCGTGTCATTCGCGGTCTGGACACCATCTCGGTTACCGGAAACATCCTGCGCGATTACCTCACGGATTTGTTCCCGATCATGGAGCTTGGCACCAGCGCCAAAATGCTCTCCATCGTGCCATTGATGGCCGGCGGCGGCATGTACGAAACCGGAGCCGGTGGCTCGGCACCCAAGCACGTTCAACAGCTCGTTGAAGAAAATCACCTGCGTTGGGATTCGCTCGGCGAATTCTTAGCGCTAGCGGTGAGCTTGGAAGATCTTGGCCTCAAAACCAACAACAGCGCCGCGAAAATTCTCGCGAAAACGCTCGACGCCGCGACCGGCAAACTGCTCGACAACAATAAAGGTCCATCGCCCAAAACCGGCCAACTCGACAATCGCGGCAGCCAGTTCTACCTCGCCATGTATTGGGCGCAGGCGCTCGCTGCGCAAACAGAAGACGTAGCACTAGCGGCTAAGTTTGCAGGTTTGGCTAAAGCGCTTACCGATGGCGAGAAGGCCATCGTCGCCGAACTCTCCGAAGTGCAGGGCAAGCCGGCGGACATCGGCGGCTACTACATGGCCGATGCCGACAAAGTGAAAGCAATCATGCGGCCCAGCAAAACGCTCAACGCCGCGCTTGCATCGTTCGCGTAAATCTGCGAGCCGTTAAACGGCGCTGCGTGAAACAAAACGGCCACCTTGGGGTGGCCGTTGCTTTGGTGCGATCTGGCAGTCAGCCTAGCGGCCGAGTCTCGAAGAAACGTTGGTGGCAGCGCAGCCTCGTGATCTAGCCAGCGCTCGGCTCAGGCCATCACGGTCACCCGATTGCGGCCCTCAGCTTTGCTTCGGTACAGCGCGCGATCCGCGCGCGCGATGGCGGTGTTGAAGCTTTCGCTTGGCGCGAGCGTGGTGACGCCCAACGACAGTGAGCAGCTGGCGCAGCTGTTGCCGTGTACGACAGGAGTGGCGGCGACTTCAGAGCGCAAGCGCTCAGCAATGTCGTGCGCCGACGCCAAGACTGTCGCGGGCAACAAAATCAAAAATTCTTCTCCGCCCCAACGTGCGACGACGTCCTGCTCGCGGCAGAGCGACGCGAGCAGCTTGCCGGTGTGCGCGAGCACCGTGTCGCCGGCTTCGTGTCCACGGCCATCGTTGATCTTTTTGAAATGATCGATGTCGGCGATGATGAGCGCGATGTGTTGTCCGGAGCGGCGGGCGCGGGCGATCTCGTGCTCGGCGAGCGCAAGCATGTGGCCGCGGTTGGAAAGACCAGTCAGCGAGTCTTTCGTGGCCAGTTCCACCAGTTTTCGCTCGGCGCTTCGAACCATGCCGTAGTAAAAGCGCGCCGTGTAGGCTGCCATCGCGAACACCACGGCGACGTTAAACGTCTGTACTATCCAAAGGCCCGTTTCAGACAACGGCGCGCTAACGCCGTAGTGACGCGACGCGGCATACATGCCCAAATAAGTCACATATAAGACCACAAGCATCGGGATCGCCTCACGCCAACGTGAGCTGACGACGATTGCCGGGATGAACATCAAGAGGTAGTAGTGAAAACCGCTGTTCCAGCCCACGAGTAGCGTGCCGATGGCCGCGTGCCCAAGCACTTCAACCCATATCAAGGCGACGGCAGGCGCGTTCAGTCGCCGCCCTAGGCACCAGTACGCCGTGGCATACATGGCCATGGCAACTAGATTCATCCACGCCAGAATGGGCGAACCCAGCGCTAGGAAGAGCACAAGCATTGCTGCGTCGACGCAGGCCGCCACCAGGGTGATTCGCCGCGCCATCACCCAAAACGCACCTTGCGCCACGGCGCTGCCGCTTCTCGCGTGGCTGCGCACGCACGCCGCGGTGCTCACCGAGGGCGAGGGCGCTGCTTTGGGAAGGAAGGCGCGAACAGATGACATGCCGGGGCGGGTAATTCGTGTCTGCGAGAGACGCGACGAAGAGTTTGATAACCGTGCATTGCAAAAGCAGTGCCAGACAAATCTCATATGCGAGCGGCATGCAAAACCATAAAAAAAGGCCGCATGTGCGGCCTTTTTCTTCCGGGCAGTCGTTACTGCGGCGGGTTTTGAATGTTCGATGCCTGCTTGCCTTTTGGGCCCGGCACCACTTCAAACGCCACTTTCTGGCCTTCTTTCAGGGAACGGAAGCCGTCCATCTGAATCGCCGAGAAGTGTGCAAACACATCTTCAGTGCCGTCGTCTGGCTTGATAAAGCCAAAACCTTTGGCGTCGTTAAACCACTTTACTGTGCCTGTTGTCATATCGATACTCCCTGTACTACCTGATCATGCTTGTTTTTATGCGAGGCGTCGTGGCGCGTTTCGCGTACCAGAATGCGTGTTTTGCTGCCGGTCAGCAGCGCGGAAACACCTTCCCTGCCGACGTTGTAGCGTTTGGCAACCCCAATCGTCAAGGGGTTAATGTTGTTTTGTGTCAATTAGACTGGGGATTGTGGCCCGATTGGTCTGTAGCACGGAAAAGCGCGGCCGCCGCCGGTTGCTTTCATGCCGTATGCTCTCCGGCACCTCTTGAAAATTCAGGTTTTCGACCGATATTGCTTGTTATCAACGGAAACGTAGTATGTCCACCGATCCCCGTCAGCCCCAGCCTCCCCAGTCACCCAACGACAGCTCGGTCCTCGAAGCCGAGCGCGTCAGCACCAAGCCGCCTCCCATGTACCGGGTGTTGCTGCTCAACGACGACTACACGCCGATGGATTTCGTCGTCGGTATCTTGCAAGGTGTGTTCGCGATGACCCGTGAACAAGCTACGCAAGTCATGCTGCAAGTGCATCGCTCCGGGCGCGGAACTTGCGGCGTGTTCACCAAGGAAGTGGCGGACACCAAAGTTGCGCAGGTGGCAGAGCTTGCCGAGGCGCACCAACATCCGCTTCAGTGTACGATGGAGCCTGATTAGATTTTTCGTGATCTAGGCAGGACGAGAGCCCACTAACGCTGCTATCGTGCAGCCGTGGCGGACGCAAGAAATAGTCGGATTCACGCCGACAGCAAGGCAGTAATAATGATCGCGCAAGAGTTGGAAGTTAGCCTTCACATGGCGTTTGTCGACGCACGACAAAAGCGTCATGAATTCATCACCGTTGAGCACCTGCTCTTGGCCATGCTCGATAACCCGAGCGCGGCGGAAGTGCTCCGAGCCTGCGCCGTCGATCTCGGCGAATTGCGCACCGCGCTCGCCAACTTCATCAATGAACACACGCCCCGCTTGCCACAAAACAGCGAGAGCGACACCACGCCAACGCAAGGCTTTCAGCGCGTCATTCAACGCGCGATTTTGCATGTGCAGTCCTCGGGCAAAAAAGAAGTGACCGGTGCGAATGTGCTCGTCGCTATCTTCGGTGAAAAAGATTCACACGCTGTGTATTTCCTCAATCAGCGCGGTGTAACGCGTCTTGATGTGGTCAATTACATCAGCCACGGCATCAGCAAAGTGCCAAAAGACAAGAACGAAAAAGCCGAAGCCGGCAGCGGCGAACAGGAAAAAGAAGAGGCCCCACAAGGCGCACTCGAAAACTTCTGTGTGAACCTCAACGCGCAAGCCAAAGCTGGCAAGATCGATCCGATGATCGGCCGCGTGTCGGAGCTTGAGCGCTTGGTGCAAGTGCTTTGCCGTCGCCGCAAAAATAATCCGCTGTTGGTGGGCGAAGCAGGCGTTGGCAAAACTGCGATTGCCGAAGGTTTGGCGAAGCGCATTGTCGACGGCGAAGTGCCTGATGTGCTCGCGGATTGCGTTGTCTATTCGCTTGACATGGGCGCGCTCTTGGCGGGTACCAAATATCGCGGCGACTTCGAAGCGCGGTTGAAATCGGTGCTCAAGCAATTGAGCGAAAAAGCCAACGGCATTTTGTTCATCGACGAAATCCACACCATCATCGGCGCGGGCGCTGCTAGCGGCGGCACCTTGGACGCATCCAATTTACTCAAACCCGCGCTCGCCAACGGCGGCTTGAAGTGCATCGGCGCAACGACGTATTCCGAGTTCCGCCAAGTTTTCGAGAAAGACAACGCCCTGGCGCGTCGATTCCAAAAGATTGACGTCGTCGAGCCATCGATCAGCGAAACCGTTGAAATTTTGCGCGGCCTGAAACCGAAGTACGAAGCGCATCACAACGTGAAATATTCACCCGCTGCGATCACCGCCGCGGCCGAGCTTTCTGCGCGCCATATCAATGATCGTCATCTACCCGACAAGGCCATCGACGTGATCGACGAGGCCGGTGCTGCGCAAAAAATTCTGCCGAAGTCGAAGCAGAAGAAAACCATTGGCAAGAGCGAGATCGAAGAGATCGTCGCCAAGATCGCGCGCATTCCTGCGAAGACCGTTAACAGCGACGATCGCAGCAGCCTCAAAACGCTGGATCGTGATTTGCGCAATGTCGTCTTCGGTCAAGACAAAGCGATTGACGCGCTCGCCTCCGCCATCAAGATGGCCCGCAGCGGG
>JAKQOD010000155.1 GCA_029565465.1 Deltaproteobacteria bacterium | reverse complement strand
CCTCTCGGACAATTACGAAACGGCGGCGAAGAAGGAACTGGGGAAAGACTATCCCAATCTCGGCGCGGACGACCGCCGTGTGCCGATGGCCCTGTGGTATGCGAACAACCCGGACGACATTGCCGAATTTGAAAAGCAAATGCGCCGCAAGGTGCACTACGTTATCCAGCCGAATCACTTGTGGAGCAGCATTGCCAACCTAGCCCGTACACAAAGTGCCGACCTGCTGACCACGCTGCAGCAAGGGTTCACTTACATCCAAGACGAGTCGTTCGAGAGCACGTTTGACGGACTGTTTTCTGAGATCGATCTGGCTTCGCCAAAACTTGGCAAAACGTACGCCGACCGCAACGCCAAGCTGTGCACCATCATCCAGAAAATCGCCGAAGGCCTGAGCGATTTCTCCACCGACATCGATGCGCTCGGCGATGCTTACGAATACTTGATTGGTCAATTTGCGGCTGGGTCTGGCAAGAAGGCGGGCGAGTTCTATACGCCGCAGCAAATTTCCAACATCCTTTCTGCCATCGTCACCTTGGATAGCCAGGAACCGAAGACTGGTACGAGAAAGCGGCTCGACAGCGTGCTCGACTTTGCGTGCGGCTCTGGCTCGCTCTTGCTCAACGTGCGCAAGCGCATGGGGCCGCAAGGCATCGGCAAGATTTACGGCCAAGAAAAAAATGTCACCACGTACAACTTGGCCCGCATGAACATGCTGTTGCATGGCGTGAAGGACACCGAGTTCGAAATCTTTCACGGCGACACGCTGACCAACGATTGGGACATGCTGCGTGAGTTGAACCCGGCCAAAAAGCCAAGCTTCGACGCCGTCGTTGCCAATCCGCCGTTCAGTTATCGCTGGGAACCGACCGACGCCTTGGGCGACGACGTGCGATTTAAGAACCATGGACTAGCGCCCAAGTCGGCCGCGGATTTTGCATTCCTGCTGCACGGCTTTCACTTCCTCAAAGACCAAGGCGTGATGGCCATCATCTTGCCGCATGGCGTGCTCTTTCGTGGCGGCGCCGAAGAACGAATTCGCACCAAGCTGCTCAAAGACGGCCACATCGATACCGTCATCGGCCTGCCTGCCAACTTGTTTTTCTCCACCGGCATTCCTGTGTGCATTCTCGTGCTCAAAAAGTGCAAGAAGCCCGACGATGTGTTGTTCATCAACGCCGCCGAGCATTTCGACAAAGGCAAACGCCAGAATCAGCTGTCGAAAGCACACATCGACAAGATCATCGACACCTACAAATTCCGAAAGGAAGAAGACCGCTACTCGCGCCGAGTGGACATGGCCGAGATCGAGAAAAACGATTTCAACCTGAACATTTCCCGTTACATCAGCACCGCTGAAGACGACGTAGAAATCAGCTTGGAAGCCACGCATGCAAGCTTGGTTGAAATTTCTAAGGCAATCGAAGCAGCGACGGCGAAGCACAACAAGTTTTTGAAGGAACTCGGCCTGCCACTGCTGCCGTAGCCGCAGGATCCGCGGGAGGGGCGCTTCGCTCACACCACGAACGTGAATCGAGGCCGGACGCTACTATCCGTCCACGCCTTCGTCGTCGAAATCCCAATCAAACGCTAACCGGCGCAAGCCGGTGGGGCGTTCGATCTTGATGACAACATCCGAGGGCGTTTCGACAGCAGGATCTTGCCGATAGAATTTTTTGAGCAAGTCGTAGAGTTCGGGCAACTGCCGCTGCAGCGTATTGCTGCGTTCGAAAAAATATTCAGTGGCAACGGCGAACAGTTCGCTATCGTTAGTACCGGCGTACTCGCGAATAGGCGGCGCACGGCGCGCGGCCACTGCATCGACAACGCGACGGCGCGCTTGGGCAACGATGCTGGACCAGTGCGCATACAACTCAGCATCGGGCGGGCCTTCGGCAAGGCCATCAAACACTCCGTCGGCACCGTCGAGGGCGTGCGCAAACTCATGATAGCCAACGTTGTGGCCACGGCGCGGCAACGCGAACTCCGCCAACAATTCGGGCCAACAAAGCGCAACCCCAATGCCGTCGGCCAGGCCAGCAACCAAACGGTCGCCTTTTTTCCACGCCTCAGCGCGCAGCGAAATCGTCGCCAGCCGCCGGTACGAGTGCCAATCAAGATTCATGGTTAAGCGGCACGCCGCAGCTGCAACCACGACTTTCATTTCCGTCGTAATTTCGAGACTCGCAGATTGAAAGTGCTGCTCGGCGATGAAGCTTACGAGCTTTGTTTCGAATCGCGCGCGCGCATCGGGTTGCAGTTGCTCATAAAACGGCACCCGCTGTAGCAAGATGTCGCGCCATTCCGCTGGGAAAGAAGCAGACGCCATCAGCACGGCATAGCACCGCTACAACAGCGTGGCACGTTGGCGGCTACTGGATAAACGTCTCGGCCATTTTGTCAGTCAGGCGCGTTGCTCGCGCTGTCGCGACCGGCGACACGGTCCTGGTGCGGTTAATGTGAGCTATTTCTCGACGCAGTAGACGCGGCGAGGTGTTATGCATGAGGGCTCGTCGGTAAGAGTATACGCAGCCAGCGTTAGATCGGAAGAGC
>JAKQOD010000154.1 GCA_029565465.1 Deltaproteobacteria bacterium | reverse complement strand
GACCAACCGTCTTTATCGCGACTCATCGATGATGTGCGCTGGGCATACATCGCTTGCTGCGTTCCAAAAAACCAAGCCTTCTCATCGTGTTCTTTCGAGAAGTAGATCACCATCACCGACTTTTCGTCGTTGATGAGCACGATCGGTTGGCTTTTGTACTTGGTAACATCCACCGGCTTAACCAACGCGAAGTCTTCACTGACTTTGCCCTTGCCGGTTGGTTTTGGCCCGGCTTGCGCCGGCGCCGCCAGCCCAAGCAGGAGAGCGCCAAGCAAAAACCCATACGCATTGAGACGTGCACCCATGGCCTGCATCATATACGATTGGCGCTGTGAATAATTCACTGACCCGCGCAAGCCTGGTGGTAGGTGCCACAATTGCCAACACCTACACGATTGAAGGCTTGCTCGGCAAAGGCGGCATGGGATCGGTCTTCTTGTGCAGCCACGCGCGACTGCCGGGCAAACGGGTCGCCATCAAAGTGCTGCACACCGAAGTGGCCAACCCGGAAGTGTTAGCGCGGTTTCGACGCGAAGCTGAAATCGCATCGAAGCTGGGGCACGCCAACATCGTCACCGTGCTCGACTTCAATTCGCTCGATGATGGCACCCCGTATCTGGTGCTGGAGTACTTGGTTGGTGAAGCGTTGGCAGAGCGCATGCGGCAAGGGCGTCAGTCGTTGGATTTTACGTTGTCAATTGCACGTCAGGTCGGCTCGGCGCTGGCAGCCGCGCATCGCGAAGGCATCGTGCATCGCGATCTCAAACCGCAGAATATTTTTCTGGTGGCTACCGAAAGCCAAGGCCGCCATGCCGAGGTTGCCAAAGTCCTCGATTTTGGCATCTCCAAAATCGTGGGCTCAGCGACGGTCCAAACCCAAGAACACACCATGCTTGGCACGCCACAATACATGTCGCCGGAGCAAGCGACCGGGCGCCAAGCGGATGTTGATGGCCGCGCTGATCAGTTCGCGCTAGCAGTCATCCTGCACGAACTGCTCACTGGGGCGTCGGCGTTCCCAGGCTCGTCGATCCCAGAAGTTGTCTTCAAGGTTGTGTACGAACCACCAACGCCGCTGTTGGCAGCCGCGCCGGATACGCCGCCGCATGTCGCCGAAGCGTTGGCGCGCGCACTGCAAAAAGACCACACTGCGCGATTCGCCACCATTGAAGAGTTTGTGCAAGCACTCACTGGCGAAGCACTACCCAAAACGCGCATGGGCCGAGCTTCGCTGGCGACCCCGCTGACAGCTCCGGCCGTTGCGGATCCGATGGCGATGACGGTTGATTCCGGCAACCACGGACCAGCCTTAGGCTCAGCCAGCACCACGCCGGCCCCAACGCCGCCGCCTTCCAGTGTACGTGCGGCTTCGATCTCCGGAATGGAGCATACGGTCGCGGCACCGTCGGTGGTAACTGCGGCACCGGTCCTTGCAGCACCGCCGTTGAACACCCTCGCACCCGCGGTGCAAAGCGCTTCTGCCAGCGACAATGCCGTGGCGCCGAAACGCCGCGTGCCGGGGTTCGTGATCGCCGCCGGCTTCGGCGCTTTAGCTGCGATCGGCGGCGGGGTGTGGGTTGCGGGCCGCAACCACGACACGAAGCCGACACCTGATGCTGCGTATGTGGCCCAAACGTTCGACGCGGCGCAAGTTGTGCAGGCGCTCGACGCCGCACCAATACCGGATGCAATGCAGGTTGCGATGCTCCCCGACGCCGCACCGCCACGTGATGCTGCACCAACGCCTCCGCGCCTTGATGCGGCCCCGCCGATCAACAAGGTTAAGCCTCCCAAGCCAAACCCAACCGGCAGCAGTGGCAGCGGCAGTAATACGGTCACCGTCGAACCATCTGACCCTCTGGTTGAGAGCGATCCAGTCGCAACCGAATTAGCGGCGGCCCAAAAAGCCCTTGCCGCCCATGATGTCGTGGCCGCCAAACGACACGCCCTGCGTGTGCACGATAGCGAAGCGGCAACGCCGATCCAGGTCAATCGGGCCTTAGCCGTCTTGGTAACGCTTGCGTGCGACAACAGCGACATCAATTCGGCAGCATCGTGGTATCGGCAAATTTCGCGTGGACCACTGCGTGTCAAAATGCGCAAAGCGTGTCGCCAAAAGGGCATTACCTTGGAAGATTGAACGGGGCGCACCGCGGCGCACCGCAGCGCACCACAACAACGCCTGGGCCGAATTCGATCACGCCCCGGATACACATGCCCAGGCCGGAGCCAGGAACCGCTTGAGCCTTGCCGGTTTGGTCCTAATCATTCTGCCGAGTAGGGCGGAATCTCAAGCCAGCGATCGATCTTCCGACAAGGTGTTGCGTCGCAATCAACAATTTCGAAGGACGGCAGCGCAATGCACTCATCGACGGGCAACCCAGGCGAAAAGTAATCAATCGCTTCTTTGCCTTCTACTAAATGCGTGTCCACGGTCGGCGTGAACGATATCGTGGCGCAGGTATTTTGCTTAACGCTGAGCTTCCATTTTTCCGGCATTCGATCAAGCGAAATTTCGAACGCGTGTAGCGCAGGTGCACTATTCCAGAACGTTACTCGACTGCGAGCTTTGCAACTTAGTAAAGCAATCAACAGCGGGACGCACATCGTTCGACGACTAATCTTATTCATCTGATCGGCTTGTGCTAACGGCGCCACACTCTACTACGCGTTTTACATCCAACGAAGGGTTAATCACTTTTCGACTTCGCCTGCCGTCCGCCACTGTCGTGCTCCGTGCTCCTGACCGTCCGTGCTCCTGACCGGGGCATGTTTTCGCTCCCTGTTTTCGCTCCCGCGCCCCGCGCGTGCGCCTGCCCGCCGTGCTCCGGTGCTCCTGTGCTCCTGACCGTGTGCTCCTGACCGGGGCATGTTTTCGCCCCGCGCCCCGCGGTACTCCTGACCCGGTGTGCTCCTGACCGGGGCATGTTTTCGCTCCCTGTTTTCGCTCCCGCGCCCCGCGCGTGCGCCTGCCCGCCGGGCTCCGGTGCTCCTCACCCGGTGCTCCTGACCGGGGCATGTTTTCGCTCCTGTTTTCGCTCCCGCGCCCCGTGCCCCAGGCTGCCCACGCGGTCTGCGGCAGTCACGTTCACCGGTCTGCGCCCGCGGTCTTCCCCAAGCATGTTGCCCGCGGTCTTCCCCAGGCATGTTGTGGCGTGTTGTGACGGTGCTTAGCCGCCACCGTTGCCCCGGGGCCGGATGTCATCACTGTCCGGGTTCCGGACGAATATTCAATTGCGCTGTATGGTTTCAACCGCTTAGCGTTGGCACGCCGTGCGCAATGAAGCAGCGGCATGAAACCGCGCTTCACAGTACCTGGTTCGTATTACTTCCTGACGCGCCGCTGCTCGATGCGGCAGTTCCTGCTCAAAGCCGACAAGGAAACGATCATGCTGTTCCTGTATGCGTTGGCGAACGCAGCGACGTTCAGTGGGGTGAAGGTAATCGGCTTCGTGGTGATGTCGAATCAC
>JAKQOD010000152.1 GCA_029565465.1 Deltaproteobacteria bacterium | reverse complement strand
TTGCCGAGCTTGTTAGGATTTTGCTTAAACGCTTGGCCGATCATGTAAGTGTCGCAGCCTTCGGCCAACACGATTTGGTATTTGTCCGACGGCATCTGCACCGTGGTCATGTCGGTGTCATCAAGGTCACCTTCGGACGTCTTGCGCCAGTTGGCGAGAGCAAAGCCGTAGAACGGCCCCGAGTGGCCAGAGTAGATGACGACGTCTTGGGTGTTGAGCGACGCCCGCATGTCGTTTTCCAACACGATGCCGCCAGCCGCGGTGTCTGGATCCGTATCCGTGCCAATGCGGCCGTAGAAAATCTTAACTTCGACGGCAATGTTGCGGCCGTTGGCCTTCATGGTGCGCGTCAGTGGGCCACTGGTGCGAGTGTATTTATCCCAGCTTGCAACTGGGCTCTTAAAGCCACGGGTGATCAACCAGTCGTACAGTTCGTGCGAGTGCTTGGTGTGGAACTCGCTGTGATAGTCCCAACCGAAGTGCGCGTCGATCGTGAGCTTGTTGTCTGCGAGCAGCTTTTTGTAATCCCACCAAGCATCGTTCGATGCTTTTTCACGGGATACAGCGAACTCAATGGTCTCTTTTTTGTCAGCGGCAACCATGCTTGGGTTCCAACCGTCCCATGGCGCTTGGCGGTACCACTCGTTGTTGGTTTCGAGGCGGCCCATTTCTTCGTTGCTTGGTTTGCCGATTTCAATTTTGATTTTGCCTGCTGTGAGCGGCAGGGAGCTAAGCAGCGTTTTGGGGCCCGCGACAATTTGCTTGAACGTGAATTCGAAAACGCCACCGCCCTTGTCGGTGATTGCCAAATCCGTATACGCGCCGGTTTTCACCATCGCATTAAAGCCGCCGTAGTTCGCGTTGGCTTCTTCGTGCTCTTTGTCGACCAAATATGCGTTCAAGAACCACGCGATGGCGGTGTGCTTGAGGCCAATCAGTTTTTTGGCTTCAGCTAAACCTTGGCCAGCGTCAACTTTGACTTGGGCGCGGCCTTGGAAAATGTATTCGGATGCTGCTGTGGAGAAGAAGTCATCTTCTTTGCCTTCTGGCACCACCACGCCGTCTTCTTCGTTGACATCAACCGTGCCGTCTTCGCCAGTGCATGCGATGACCGTGGAAGCCAGCAGGGAGGAACAAACCAAAGACGTGAGGATGGATGAGCGCATGCAGGTGGTATCTACACAATCTGTGCCAAAGGCGATGGTCATGCCTGACGTGTAAACAATTGAATTTGCTGCGTTTTAATTGCAGAGATCGATGCGCCAAAAGATCCTTCAGCAGCCGGCAATTCGATCAGCCAGGCCGGCAGGCCGCAACAGTTTGCTGGGGGCGCCGGCCGGCAAACTTTCCGCACAAAAGCCGCAACTTGCCACGTAGCCCTGTCGATGGGCGGCGCCATGACAATAAATTCAGGTTCCAACGGAGTTCAAATTGTACCACCGCAACCGGGCTTGTTCGCACGCTTGCTGCTGTTCTGTGGCGCGCTCGCGATGCTGGCATCGTGGTCGGTGCCCTACCTTGATGGCTCCGATGGCAGCGGCAGCGACGCGCCCATGATGTGGCCATTTTACGCAGCAAGCCTGCTCGCAGCGGTCGCGGCGATTGCCCCTCGCCGGAGTGCGGTGTTGGTGCTGTGGAGCCTGCGGTTAGTGGCGGTGCCCGTCGCGATAGTGATGGCATATAGCGCGGTCTCAGCGCTCAGCAATGGCGTCTACGGTGCAGTGGCATTCGGCTCATTAGCCTACTACTTGCTGCGTTCAACTGGTGGCGTGAACGATGATGTTCGATGCATTCCAAGGATGATCATGTTGATTGCCCTCACTGCGTTTCTGATGATGATGCTCATTGCTTTGTTGATCACCATTGGCACTGGCCTCAAGCTTTACCTTGCTGGCACCGGGGCAATGATCGCGGGCGCTTTTATCTGGCGCGTTTCAGCACCAGCATTCGACGTCCTGCTCGCCGACGAACTTGAGCCAAGCCTTGGCTAACTAACTCGCGTTGAGCCGAGTTCGGCAGTAGCATCACCCAATGGTGGCGCTGGTGACTTCCCGGTTGTGGTTCGTGACGCTTGCTACGGTAGTGCTTGCGGTAGGCTGCCGTGCAAAATCGCGCTCGCACGCAACGGGCGGCGCAATGACGGTAAACGCTGCGGTTCGCAACTTGTTCGACGCTTGGAACGCCGGCGATGTTGCAAAGCTCGCAGCGCAAAATGATGCGGCGATTGTGCAATCGCATCGCATGGCCAGCTGCCCTAAGCGCAATGCCGCGAGCGATCAGCACGAAGTAGAAAAGACTTACAGCGAAATTGCCCGCGCTGTCGCGCGTGAGCGCGGGCGGACCTTTACTATTGTGAACATCGTAAACGATACGACGACGATCTATCCTGCTGGCGAGCCGCTCAGCGACGGGTGCATACCTGAAGTCGAAATTGTTTCGTATCGAGTGAAACTCGATCTATCGGTGGCGCATCAAGGCACAACGTATGCTCAAAGCGCGACGGTCAAAGTTTTTCAAGCTGATGGCATGGCCTTTATTATGGGCATGCCGGCGCTGTCTGGATGCAGCGGCGCGATAGATCGCGTCAACGCAATCGAAGCGCGCGACAAGCAGCAACGCAACTTGAAGCTAGATGCTTGCCAAACCGAAGGCTGGTCGACACGCAAAATCGATTGCTTGGCCAACGCTAGGTCGATCGTTGACGTCGATGACTGTTTACACACTACGCTGACGTTGACGTGGAAACTACCGCCAGCGTGCCTCGCCTACGTCGATGCCATTGCCAAGCTAGAACGCTGTAAGCCTAGCGCACGGCGCGATGCGCTCTTGGCAATTTACGACGCCAACGCAGCGATGTGGAAGCGGGGGGCCCGCGCTGACGATCTCGCTGTTCTCGATTTGCCTGAACATTGCGACGCAGCACGCAGCAACATTGACGCGCTGTTCGCAGCTGGCTGCAACTAGCGCGAAATCGTGATCTTATTGATCGTTACCGTCGAGGTTGGGCGATCGCGCGGGCCTTGCATGGCTGCGATCTTCGACACCACGTCGAGCTCGGCGCAAGCGCCAAAGGCGTTGTAGCCACCATCGAGCCGGGCGCCATCGGAGCCGGCATC
>JAKQOD010000125.1 GCA_029565465.1 Deltaproteobacteria bacterium | reverse complement strand
CTTGCTGCAACGGCACCAACCGGCACCAACAGGCCCAACAGCGCGCCACCACCAATGAAGGCAAGGCCTGCGCCAGCGACTAGTGCTGCCAACGCCACCACCACATCAAGCAACCCAAGCGCGCTGCGCAGTGCTGACCGTCGGTGTGCTAAGGCAACAAATCCGTAAACAATCAATGCACCGCCAGTTGCCGTCGCGATTTCGGACGTGAGTTGTTTTGACGACAACACCAGTAACGGGAACGATAAGCCGACTAACCCGGCGAGCCACCCAGCGCGGGCCGACCCTAAGCGAATGGCGATGCCGCAAATCGCAAGTGCACACAAAACGCCAAGCATTGCGAATGGCGCACGCATGCCGCCATCGGACATGCCAAAGGTTTTGATACCCCAGGCGACCGCACGGTCGGCGAAGCTGCGTGCCACTGCGTTTTCAGGCACAACTTTCGGGCATGTAGTTGGTGTGACTGGGTTTGGATTCGCGGCGTCCGCGGCTGCGCGTTGCGCTTTCGCTGCAAGTTCAGCTTTACCGGCGTCCGTCGTTGGGTCGGCGCGATCTAGTTTGGCGACCACTCGATCAGCGACCATGAGCTCTTGCGGCTCCCAGAGGCCGGGCCCCCCGATCCCAACAAGGATCACGACCGACGCGGCCAGTGCCACTGCGATGAGCGCGCCCCACCATTGGTTCACGATGCGGAAAATAGGCGCAAAAACACTCACGGTCAGGCACGATAATGGACCCAGCGCTAATCCTCAAGGCCAACCGAGCCCAAGCGCGGTTTTTGGCTAGGAAATGCGGGTCCGTGCAGCAGGCAATTACTTGCAGTTCGCTGCGGTCCCGGCGACAGTCGGCCTGTGGAACCGACCGAGTCACCAGCGCCAGAAGCGGCAGTGCTACGCTTGGCTGGTGCCGCGGGCCTGGATGCAGCGCATCGCGGTTTGCGGATAGCCCGGTACCGCAGCTTGCTTTGGCATTGGGTCCGGCGCTGGTTCGCGCCGCCGCATCGGTCGATGTTCGAGCGTTTGCCGTCGGTGCCCGAAAAGCACGTTGCCGTGACATTTATTGGGCATGCAAGTGTCTTGGTCCGTTATTCAGGCGCCGCGATTTGTGTCGATCCAATGCTGGGCGGCTGGGTTGGTGGTGCACGGCGTGCGGTCGAAGCCGGCCTTGCACCGGCGGATCTCGACGATGTCGCATTGATCTTGATCACGCATTTGCACAGTGACCACTTTCACGCAGCGACGTTGGCGCAATTGCCCAAGTCGGCGATGTTGGTTGGCCCGCGTGGCGTTGCTGCAGCGGCAGCTCAGTTTGAATTTGCGCGCGTGTTGGAGCTAACGCCGGGCACTGATCTGGCTTTTGGCGATATTACGATCTACGCCGAACCGGTGCGCCATGGCGATGATCAAGTTGGCGGATTGTCCTATGTCATGCGTTCGGTGGCGGGCGCGCCAAGCGTGTACGTCTGTGGTGACAGCGGATATTTTTCGGGCTTTGCGGACATTGGCGCGCGTCATGCGCCAGATCTTGCGTGTTTGCCAATCGGCGGATTTTTACCGTTGTCGTTTCGCGATCGCCACATGTCGCCCATCGATGCGTTGGTTGCGTTTAGCGATTTGCGATCGCGGCTATTGTTGCCGATTCATCATGGTGCGTTCGCGTTGTCGTATGAAAAACTCGACGAACCGCTGCGGTTGTTACGTGAAACCGCGACAGCGTACGGCTTGCGTGAGCATTTGTTAGTTATGCAACCGGGGCAAAGCCAGCGCATCGGCGCCGCCGCGCCAACGAGCGAGCACGTGGACGAACCACACGTGGATGTTCACATTACAGGGCCGTTTGACACGGCGTTTGAAGGCGATACCGAGGAGCATTCGCAACATGCCTTGGTGCCGCAGGCTACGTCGACCTGATGCGGGTACGGTTGTTTTCGCGTGCGTTGGTGACGGTGTCGATTGCCTTGCTCTTCGGTGCGATGATTCCGAATATCTTTGTGATTGCGCCGCGCTTTTTGGGTGCCGGTGGAGTCGCGAAAGCTGAAATCGGAATGATCATGGGCGCGTACCAAGTCGCGACGCTTGCGATCACGCCGTTCATCGTGCCACTTGCGGCTCGCATTGGTTTTGCGCGTGTGTTGAGTTTAGGCTGCGGCGTAGCGGGCTGCGGTGCGATGTGGTTTGCCTATGCTGATGGGCTGCCGTGGTTTGTTGCAGCGCGGGTGCTGCAAGGGTTGGGCTTCGCAGCGATTATGGTGGGCGCCGCAGCATTTGTGGCCGAGACTGCACCGCCGTCGCGGCTTGGCGAAGCCATGGGGATCACGGCGATCGTGACATTGATGGCGCAAGCGCTGGGCCCGGTGCTGGCCGAATTTGTGCAACAACATGGCAGCTATCACGCTGCGTTTTTGACTGGCGCGATCGTTGGTGGAGCGGGGGCAATTGCAGCGTTGGCGATGCCACCGTCGACGGTGCGCATCGAGCGTGGACGGGCCGAATTGCAACGTGCGCGGCCGGCGCTGTTGGCGTTAATGCTCAGCGGGCTGGGGTTCGGGGCGGCGTGGTTGTTCCTTGCAGATTTTGCACGAAGCCGTGGGGTGTATTCCATCGACAGCTTCTTTTGGCCGTATGTCGGCGCAGCGTTATTTTCGCGGCTGGCCCTCGGCAAATTGTCAGATCGACTTGGTCGACATCGCACCGCGGCACCTGCCTTGCTCGGCCATATGTTGGCGTTTGCGGCATTGCCGTTGGTGCATCACAGCTGGCATTTGTTCCCGATTGGCCTCGCATACGGCTTCGTGCACGGAACATACTATCCGACGCTGCAGGCGCTGGTCGTCGAGCGCAACGTTGGGCCCCGCAGCAAAGCCGCAGCGGCGTCCACCTTTGCATTTGGCGTTGGCATCCTTGCAGCAGCATTTTTTCTCGGCCCCCTCGCCCAGCTCGCCGGCTACACCGTCATGTATGTCACCGCCGCAGCGGCCGCCGGTGTCGCTGCGCTTGCAGTTATGTTTGACGACAAATAGGCCGCGCTCGGGGGATGCGGGGGGAGGGGGCCGACCGGGGAGGGGGCCGACCGACGTTTGGTTTCGGCTTGGTTTCTGGCGGGCCGATCGCGGTAGGCCGCAGGGGCGGTGCGCGGGGCCGGGCCGGTTGCCGAAAACGGGGCTAGGCCGCCGAAGCGACCGTGG
>JAKQOD010000118.1 GCA_029565465.1 Deltaproteobacteria bacterium | reverse complement strand
GCCACGAATCGTTCCCGCCGCAAATCGCGATTGGTCGATTGACGCTTCTAGGGAATCGCAATAATAGCACGCTGTACGACGTAGGCTGGGACCAGCCCATTGCGATTGACAGCGGCATGTGGGCTCCGCGCGCCGTGAGCTGGGAAGGCGCCACGTTGCGCTACCTAACGGCCGACGTAATTGGAGCTGATACTCGCCGCTTCGTTGTCGACGGCAAAACCATCGACCTCACGTACAAAAAAGGCGGCCGCAACGAATACGAAGTGTTCACCCCTGGCAACGCACGCGCAGTTGCTAGTCTGCCGCCAAAATTTGCATCCAATGCGGCGCCACCGCCACTCACGGTGCAGCCCAATGGCCACGGCGGCTATTTCATTGCCGATGACCAAGGTCGCTACGCCACGCTCGACGCCAACTTAGCGCGCACTGACCACTTTGATATTTGGGACTACCTCCGCGCGTCTGGTGATCGAGAACGCAGCTCAATGCCTGTGATGTGGCCCGACTGGTGGGCCGCACGTTGGCTAGGCTGGATCATCTACGGCCCGTTGGGCCTAGCGCTCCTGCTTAGCACCCTCGGCGGAGCACGTGCACGCGCGCGCCGCGACAATGCCAAAGTACCCGAAGTGACCGCAGCACCACGCCGCATCTTGGCACCGTTTGATTTCGCAACCTGGTGGGTGCCAGTTCTGCTGTTTACCTACGTAGCTACCGCAAGCTACGGGTTGGTTCGCGTGGTGCCGTTTCTGTAGTTCAAGTACGCCGAGCCTACGCTGCGCTTGCCGACCAACGCGGGCTTTGTTCCAACGCTGCCACCATCGCTTCGCCAGTGAGCTGCGATGCCGACGCGCCGCTGGCGTATTTCAACAGCCCAACCCGATCATAGTCGGCTGTGACCTTCGGCGACATCAAGCCAATCTCGCGCAAGTTAGGCATCAAGCGTGAGAACATTACTTGGCGGAATTCGCGCATCGCCGGCGAGCTTTCGATCATTTCGCGCCATGCAGCGCGTGGCATGCGGCCTTCGAACCATTCTTCGTAGACTTCGTAGGCCATGAAGCGATTGCGCATCAGCAACGCCACTTCAAAGGTCCACTGTTCGCGTTCGCGGCGCTCACGCTCTGACAATTCTTTGATGTGTTCGCGCAACGCGACCACACCATAGTGCACGTGGCGCGCTTCATCTTGAATCACATACTTCAACAGCGTTTTAAGCAGCGGCTCCGCCGTCATTTTGTACATGATGCTAAATGCACCCAAGGCGAGGCCTTCCACCATGATCTGCATGCCAAGGAACTTCATGTCCCATCGCGCGTCACGCATCAGCGCATCGATGATGACAAACAAGTTGTCATTGATCTGGTAGGTCTTTTCGAGTTTCTCGTCGAGATAGCGCCGGAACACTTCAACGTGGCGGCCTTCATCAACCACTTGGGTTGCGCCGTAAAGTTTGCCATCGAAGAACGGCACACACTCGGTCACTTGCGCAGCTGCCATCAGCGCGCCTTGCTCGCCATGCAAAAACTGCGACAACATCCACGCCGCCATGCTTTGCGTCAGCTTTTGAATTTCTTTGGCGTTGAGCTTCACGCCATTGCGCTCCAATACGCCGATATCGAGGCCGTCGATCGGCAACAGATGCAGGTTTGGATCGTCGAGATCAACGCTGGTGTGCCAAGGCAACGAATCGCCGTCCCACTGCCCGCGTTTGGCGCGCGCGTACAACTCGGCCATCTCGGGCTGATCCGACGGACACGACCAGTCGATGCTAGCGCGATGCGACGCTTGGAATTCCGTCGGCACACCTTGTTTGCCGCGCCGCAAAATCAACCCCCGTAGCGACGACGGAGCCAGCGATTTCGCCACGGCAACCGTTTCCACTTCGCGTGCTAAGCCCAACCACTCACCATAACGATCAAGCGAGTTGCGCACCGGCAGTGGCAATTTTTCGAGCATGCGAGCCGAAAACAAAGCTGTCGAATCTGCCTTCTTCATCGCGGACCTCGCTGGTTAGGAACACGCACCACACAATCAGACACCAATCGCGCCACGCACGCTAGGCCTTTGCCACTCGCACGTTCCGCCACCGTCAAACAATTGGGTTCATCGTGCACAAGTTCGCCTTGTTCAACGTCGATACCACATGCGCCACAACCACCCATCGTGCACGACGACGGCATGGGGACGTTTGCAGCTTGCGCACCTTCGAGCAGCGTTTGGGTTGGCGCAACCGTAAATTGATAGCGCTGCGTGCCGACGAAAACGGCAGCCGTATGAGTGCCGGCGCCTCGACTGCGCACGGTTGCCTGCGGCGTACCAAACCGTTCTTCGCGAATCTGCGATTCGGCAAAGCCACGCCCACGCAAGACGTTGCGCGCGTGCTGCATCACTGCAGTTGGGCCGCACAACAATGCGATCGCCGTCGCTGCCATGCCAGCGTGATCAATCTCGCGTTGCAGCGTCGCTTCGTCGAGGCGACCTTGGCTACTGGTTTCAGTGCTGTCAGCCGTCCACGCTTCGTCGACGAATTGCACTCGCAGCCGACCATTGGAACGCGCGGCGGCGTCGCGCAAGCGACTGCGAAACATCGTATCTGCCGCCGACCGATTGCCGTAAATCAACGCGATGCGGCTTTGTGGTTCCAACACCAACAGCGCTTCAATGATCGCAACCATGGGCGTAATACCGCTGCCACCTGCAATCGCCAGGTATTGCTGTGCGCGCGCGATATCCGGCTCGACGACAAACAACCCAAGCGGCCCACGCAAGCGCAGCGTTTCACCAACCTGCAAGGCATGCATCTGCGGCGAAACCGCACCATCGGCAATGCGTTTGACGGCGATCACCACGCGCTCCGGCGCCGGTTGCGCGACGATCGAATACGCACGCTTGGGCGCATCACCGTCGAGCTCAACCGTCACGAACTGGCCCGGCAAGGCTGCAGGCAAGGCACCGTCGAGGCTGCGTAACTCCAACGAAATGGCGTCCGGCGTTTCTACCGTGCGTGTCACAACCGTTGCGCGCACCATTCGCACCACGGCCGGAGCGCCGCCAACGCGACCACTGCGCAACAACGCTGGGGCGGGTTGGCCCAACAACGTGCGGCTCAGTGAACGCAGATCACGCGACCATTGCTGCAACCGCCCATTGAACACTCGGCAAGTGTGCCGAGCCTTGGCGCCGATTGCAAGTGCGACATTTTAGTTAGACGACAAGTATTTGATTTCGCGAGCTATTCCCAGGCGATATCCATCTCGTCATCATCGCCCATGGCTTTTTCGAGCATCACCAACAGCTCAGGATCGCAGCCGTTGTCGCTAAGCAATTCCAAGGTGTCGCGGTCGATGTAATAGTCTTGGTCTTCGTCGTGTTCTTCTTCGAGCTGCTCGACCAAAAATGCGAGCTGCTTGTCAGTGATTTGGCCGATTTCTTTGTCGGTGTCGATGCGCATTAGCAGAGGCATGGGCGCAGTCTTGCTAGACCTTGCGTCGCGGGTCAATCGCTTCGCACCACGATCGTGCAAATTACACAGCGCTTGGGCGCTGCAGATTCGCTACGTCAATTCGCCGCGCTTGCAATAGTGCAGCAAACGCTTGCACTCCGTGTTCGCGCCAATATTGATATTCGGGCTCCGAGATTGGCACCACCTGCAGGACCCGAATCTCCGGTGGCCCCGCGTCGATCGTCATGCTCATTGGCCATGCCACGGGTTCAGTAAAGTATGCATGGGGAAAATGCTGCGACAAGTCGCCCAACTGCAGCACGCCAACCAAATCGCGGATAACCGCCGAAGGCGTGACATGGAAATTGTTATCCATGCAGTGAAACGCCGCGTTGACCAGAATTTGACCGCATAGTTCGGTTTCGCGAACGTCGCTGGAGCCAACCAGCAACAGCTCCAACCTTGGCCATGCGGGGTCGATCCACGCATGGTCGCTGAGGCCAATGGTGACATAGGTGGCGTGATTGTCCGTCGGTGAACCAACGATTTGGCCTACTTCTACAGCGCGGCCACGGTTGGTCGCGTGGCGATAACGTTTGGCTGCAAACTGGCCAAGCTTGGCGCGTAAGCGTTCGCGTGCGTAATTCGACAACTGCACGTACGGCGCAAGCTGCGGCGTGGTTTTCACCATTTCGATCCACGTTGGCTGCAGCTCCAGCGTGCGCAATAGATAGTTCTGCGTCACCACCCGATTGCGCAACTCGGCGTGCGCCAACGCGCCACCCCACAACGCGGTTGCGCTATTGGGCCGCAGTCCAATTGCGCGGTCGAAAGCGCGTGCCGCTTCGGTGTACTGCCGCAGAAAATACAAGGCATGCCCCAGGCCTTTCCACGCGATGTCATGCGATGGAAAAATGGCAACAGCACGCTCAAAGCAATTGCAGGCCTGCACATACTGCTCGGCTTGCAATAACTGGTTGCCTTGCGATGCTAGTGCATCCGCCGCCACCTGACTCATGGCTCGACGCTATGAGATGCGCGCGCCGCAAACAAGGTCCAAATGACGCATAGATGGTATTTGCAACGCATGGTCAAGCACTACGAATGACTATGATTCCCTAGGAACACGATCAAAACCCTACAAACGAAGTGCTAGTTGGCCGCAAATGAGTATGATGCCGCCAAATGAGTGCTGCCGTTGGATCTGATATCGAGTCTCTGTGCTCCAAGTGCGGCGACGTCTGGCATGTGGTCTTCGCCAAAGATGGCGACAAGATCGTCAAGGTGCAATGCAAACAATGCAAAGGCTACCACCGCTACAAGTCGCCAGCCGAAGCGAAGGCGCCTAAGGCGCCTAAAGCACCACGCGCGCCGCGTGATCCAGTCGAGCGGTTTGAGCGTGCCTCGGTGCAAGCCGACATGAACAAAGAGCCCGTGCCTTATCGCGCATCGGCTAAATACACTGTCGCGGATCGCATCGAACATCCAACGTTCGGCACTGGCACCGTCGAAATTGTCGAGTCCGGCAAGATCACCGTGTTTTTTGCAACCGGCCGCAAAGTGTTGGCGAGCTCCAAAGAAATCAACGGCGAACAGCCAGGCGGGCTCACCAAACCCAAGAAGTTTGACCACGCCAATCCTCCAGCAGGCGGCAAGCCTGTTGGTCCGTCGTAATCCTCGATATCCCTGCGACAATTAGTCGCCGTTGATATTGCTGGTAGCTAACCATAAGGTGCCGCATGCGCACTCGTCTTGGCCTGCTTGGCCCCTTGGTTGTGATTGTTGGGGTAGCAGCTGCCGCAGTTGGCATTTGGTTCATGCTGCATGTGCGGCCTGCGCCTGGTAAGTTCATCGATGGCGTCGCGCTCGACGACAATTCGTTCATCGCGATTCGCGAACAAACCGGTACCGATCGCAACTTCATCGAAGTCACACGGCTAAATAAGCTGCTCTGGCAAGCGATGATTCCACACTACGCAGGCCGCGTTGGCGCACCAGCGATTGGTATTTCGAAAACTGCCATGACCGTGCGGATCGCACGACGTGGCAGATCAGAAGTTTTCGGATTATCGCTAACGGATTCCCGCAAGCTCGGCGCATTGCTGCTCGGCAAAGACCGGCCGGTCTCGCCAACTTCGCACTGTGGTGAAGTCATTACCGTCACCGACGACGAACGTGCGTTTGAGTTGATCAGCAGCCCCGACAACAACGCGATCGCCAGCATTGATGTCAGCAGCGGCGCCGCAGGCTGGCAAGCTGACTTAGGCAAATCGCCAATTGTTGATGCCGGCGTGGCCGATGGCGTGGTGTGGGTAAAACAGCTCGATGGGTTTCATGCGTTTCGTGCGGTTGATGGCAGCAAAACCGAGGTGCCTGCGGCAGCGCAACAAGCCGATCGCCAGGCGTCGACGCGTCGGTTGGCGCCTGGCATTAGCTACGAAACCCGCTTGCGGCGGCTTGTATTTGAGACGACGCCTGGCCAGCCAACGTTTCGGTACTGGCCAGCCGACGCCGCCGAGCCATGGCCGTATCACATTGGCAATACAACGATTTTGGTGATTCGGCCAACGGGCATCACGCGCTTGCCACTAGCACCTGATATGCCGCTGCCAGCCACTGCGTGACATTCCTGCGACAACGCACGTTGCAGCGATCATTGCTCCACGATCCCCGGTATAATTTAGAGTAATGGGTTTGCCTGAAAATTCTGGGGTGCATCGCATCGCAGAGGTGCTTGAGCTACGCAACAACGCGCCCGACGGCGATGGCAAACGTGACGCGCGCGACCGCGTCTGGGATTCGAGCCGAACGCCGCCCGCACCAGGGCTCGCGGAGCAGACGCCAAATGATTTGGCCAGCAGCGACCTGTATCTCAATCGCGAACTGACCTATCTCAATTTTAATTGGCGCGTGTTGCACGAAGCCGACGACGACCGGGTGCCGTTGCTGGAGCGCCTGAAGTTCATCGCCATCGTTGCATCGAATCTTGATGAGTTTTTTCAAAAACGCATCGGCGGTCTCAAGCAACAAGTTGGCGCGCAAGTGCAAACCATCACGGCTGACGGCCGCAGCCCTGCGCAGCAGATCACCGACTGCCTCGAGCTAATCACACATCTCGAAGCGCGGCGAGCGCAAATCTTGGAACGCACGCTCGGTGAGCTGCGCGCGCTCAATGTCGGCATCGTACCGTATCGCGAACTCGACTCGTTTCACCAAGCGTGGGTGCGCGAACACTACGTGCGCAACATCTTCCCGCTGGTCACACCGCAAGCGATGGATCCGGCGCACCCGTTTCCGTTTGTTTCGAACTTGTCGCTCAATCTGCTGCTGACGTTGCACTACCCCAAAGACCCCGAACAGTTGCTCGCGCGGGTCAAAGTGCCCGTCGGTGCCACGGTACCGCGGTTCATTCGCATTGGTGCATCACGTACGTTTGTGGATCTCGCCGACGTGATGGCCAACAACCTCGACTTGCTGTTTCCTGGCATGGAAATCGAAAGCTGTTCGCTGTTTCGAGTGACACGTAATGCCATCACGGAGTCCGACGAAGAAGAAACCGAAGACTTGATGGAAATGATCGAATTCGAACTGCGTGAGCGCAAATTTGCGCCAGTGGTTCGGGTGCAAGTTGATCGCGCGATGGCACCGCACTTGCGTGGCCGCCTGGCGTATGAGCTTGGCCTCGACGAGGTCAGCGACGTGTTTGATGCGGTTGGCATGATGGGCCAACGCGACCTGATGGAACTGGCCACGCTCGACATTCCCGAATTGCGCGACCCGCCGCATGCGCCTTGCCCACCGGTGGAACTGCTCAGCGACGGCAATGTATTTCATGCGATTCGCGACGCTAAAACGGTGCTTGTGCATCACCCGTATGAATCGTTCCAACAATCGGTTGAACGATTTTTGCGTGAAGCGTCCGACGATCCCAAAGTGCGCGCGATCAAGATGACGCTGTATCGCACCTCGAAAGATGGGCAAGTCATCAAACATTTGATCCGCGCTGCACGTAACGGCAAACAGGTGGCGGTAGTGCTCGAACTCAAAGCCCGTTTCGACGAAGAAGCCAATCTCAAGTGGGCGTCGCGGATGGAACGCTCGGGGATTCACGTCACCTACGGCGTCGTCGGCTTAAAGACGCACACCAAGGTTACCCTGGTGGTGCGCCAAGACTTCGATGGCTTGCGTCGCTACGCGCACATCGGCACTGGCAATTATCACGCTGGCACCGCGCGGCTCTACAGTGACATTGCGATCTTCACCTGCGCCGACGAAGTTGGGCGTGACCTCACCGAACTGTTTAACTATCTGACCACCGGCTACAAGCCGCGGCGCAAATATACCTCGCTGTTGGTCGCGCCGAAGATGCTCAAATCGGCGCTGCTCGAAAAGATCGAGCGCGAAATCACCAACCAAAGCAAAGGTGGGCGCGGCCATATTCAGTGGAAGCTGAACGGCTTGGAAGACGTCGACGTGGTTCGTGCCATGTATCGGGCGTCGCAACGCGGCGTGCAAATCGATCTAATCGTGCGCGATACGTGCCGGCTGCGCCCAGGCATCAAAGACCTCTCCGAGAACATTCGGGTGGTGAGCGTTATTGGCCGCTTTTTGGAGCACGGCCGCATCTACTATTTCCACAACAACGGCAAGCCCGAGTACTACATCGGCTCGGCCGATGCGATGCAACGCAATTTGGAAAAGCGCGTCGAAGTGCTGGTGCCGGTTGAAGATGCAAAGCAACAGCAAGAACTGCGCATCATCTTGGATGCACAGCTCAACGACCAACGCGGCGCCTGGGACATGCAATCCGACGGCAGTTACGTGCTGCGCTCGCCCAACGGCACTGCCAAATCAGCGCAGCAACAGATGATCGAACACACCGAGCGCCGCTTGTTCGACGCCAGCCGCCTCAACAAACGCAAAGTGCGTGGCGTGAACAAAACTCGCGCACGCTAGCGCCCCTCAGCGCACGCGCCGCAGCTTGCGCCAGTACGGCGATAAGCCGCGGAACCACAAAACGTCGTGCGTCACTGGCCAAAATTGTTGTTTCGGATCACCGTCGAGGACAAAGTGGCCGTCGACGATCGCGAGTGATTTCATCGACGCGGAGTAAATCGCATCGGGGAACTTCGGGTCGGTTGGCAGGTGTTTCCAGATCAGCTTGCTGGTGTTCGCATCGGCGATCAGCGTGGTTTGAAACCCGATATTGGGGCCAATTTCTTCGAGCCACTCGCCTTGCAACAACGAGGCGACTTCGCTCGTTGTCGTCGGGAAAATCAGCGCGCCGAAGTCTTTGCTGGCGTACGTTATGTGTTTGGTGTCGAGCCGCGTTTTCAGCGCCGTCATGATCGCGTGGAACAGTTCACCTGCCGGATCGATCATACTCGTAAGCGAAAGCAGGTTGCGGTCGTAGCCCAATTGGGTCACCACCGCCTCGATCGCAATGTACCGAATGCAATGGTCGACGTGAAACGCCCACTTGATCACCGGCACCACGTCAGCGTCGGATTTGATGGGTAACTTTGTAGCAGCGCTGCGCAGCAGCGTGAGTGTGGCCCCCGCCCCTTTATGACACTCGATCGTGATGCCGTTCATTTCCGACTCGGTGGCGGCGTCGGGCAGCTTGACGACATACTTCGCAAACATTGCATCAACTGGGTGCACCTTGTTTACCTTCGTTTTTGCCGCCGGTGCTTTCGGCGCCGCTGCCGCCGCCGCGACACCATTGGCGATACCACCGGCCGCCATTGCCAAAC
>JAKQOD010000115.1 GCA_029565465.1 Deltaproteobacteria bacterium | reverse complement strand
AAATTCGATTTCAAGCGTACCTGCAAGATGGCCAACATGGCGACACCCAAACCGGCAGTGTCGACGACGCCCCGCTGTGCTTGCATGCGCACGAAATCGAATTTCGCCATCCGCTCGACGAGCAAGTGCGCACGTTTGCCGCGCCTGCACCAAGCTGGGCGCAGCGAAGCTAACAACTACAGCACCAAGCGTACACCGGCCCCTAAGCTGGCAGCCGGTATCGCGTTAACCGTGCCTTGCACATAGATTTTCAGTTTCCACAAATTGAGCTGCACGCCTAGCAACGCCCGCGGCGCCAAGGGATGCGGCGAGTTGCTGCCATCGAGCTTGATCGTCGCGGTGGCAAGTTCGGTCGAGTTGTCGGCGGTATGCAATTTGCCAACAAGGTCGGCATTGACGGACGTCTTGCCGTATTGCAAGTCAATGCCCGCGCCGGCGTACACGGTTGCCAACAACGCGATTCGAAAGCCGGTGGTCGCTTCAATCGGCACCGTCATGGTGGTGGTGGTTAGGTCAAACGTGCCAGTCGAATCGAGCTTCAGCGTTTGGCCGTTTTGGACCACGTCGGTGCTGATCGTTTGAGTTGCGCCCAAGCCCCAACGCAAAAACTCGACACCCGCAGTAAGGTCCAGGCCGTTCCACAACAGCAACGTGGCGCTGAGGCCTTCACGGGGCTTAAACAGCTTGTACTGCAGATGCGCCCCCGCGCCCGTCACTGCCCCACGAAGTTCATCGCTGCTCGCTTTGTAGTACAGCCCGTGCGCAGATACCGTCCAGCGTGGCAAATCGAACGTGCCCAGGTTGAGCGCAGCCATCACGGCAAAGTTCGCCGCGACGCCACCCACCGGTCGTTCGCGCGAAGGAATGCCGTCGCTGACCGCCGACACGGTGGCGCCAACGCCAACGATCGCGTGGTTGGGCAGCGAAGCATAATCGACGCCGAGGCCCCGATTCGAAAACGACGCAGCGTCGGCGAAGCCGCGCAAAAAGCCGTTCACGTTGCTTGCGCTATACGCGTCATTGATGCGCTTTTGAATATCGTCAGAGAACGTTTGCGCGGTGGCCCCTTGCGACGTTGCATACGCTTGACCATCAGGCGTTAGCGTCACGGATACCGACGACTGCGCTTGCGCGGCAGCGACGTGGACCAACATCGAAACGACCAGGCTTGGAACGCTTATGGCAAGAGCTTTTCGCATTAACGCTGATGGTACCGCATGCCGCGCGGCGCAAGCAATTCACCGACGCTGTTGTGACATTGCCCACCGCGAGTGCGATGCCGGGCGGTAGGTAAACGTACGCAAAGCGGCGCAGCCACGCGCAACCGTGCGCAGTTTACGTTACCTTGCACAGCTGTGAGTGATGCTTCGTCCCCTTCCACTGCCTCGCATGCGGCTCGTGGCCGCTTTCCATCACTAGATGGCCTGCGCGCGATTTCGATTTTCCTGGTGTTGTTCAGCCATGCCGTCGGCACTGTCGGCTTCCCGGTTAAACATACCTACGTCGCCTCAGCCGAACTCGGCGTCCGCGTATTTTTCGTCATCTCGGGCTATCTGATTTCATTGCTGCTGTTCGCCGAACAAAAGCGTTACGGCAATATCTCCTTGCTCAAGTTCTATTATCGTCGGGCGTTTCGCATCTTTCCGGCGTTCTACGTCATGATTGTGGTGGTCGCTGGCCTAGCGGCCCTGGACGCGGTGGCGCTTGGCGAACACGATCTAATCTACGCAGTTACCTACACCACCAACTACCATTACCCGCGCGCCTGGAGTCTTGGCCACCTGTGGTCGCTCGCCGTCGAAGAACAGTTCTATCTACTGTGGCCGGCCGCGCTCATGTTGCTAGGCCGCAAGCGCGGCTTGTGGGCCGCCGGCCTATTTATCATCGTGTCGCCCGCAATTCGCATCGCGACGTTGCGAGGCTACTTGCCACAACCTGAACTGATCGGCGAAAGCTTTCAAACCATCGGCGATTCAATCGCCACGGGTTGTGTGCTCGCCGGCTTGCGTGACCGGCTCGATGCGACGCCATGGTTCGCACGCCTCCAGCACTCGGTGCTTTTTCTAGCCGCACCCGCGGTCGTCGTGGCCGGCCTGTTTACGTATCGCTGGCCCGCCATCGATTACTCGGTCGTGCAGCCGGCAACCAACGTTGCGCTTGCACTGATCATTCACTGGGCCGTCGTGAATCACGATGGCGTCATCGGTCGGGCCCTCAACTGGCGACCTCTGGTCTATGTCGGCACCTTGAGTTACTCGCTGTACCTGTGGCAACAACTCTTCATCAATCGCCACTCCACCATGTGGTACTGCCAATTTCCCGCCAACATCGGACTAGCGTGCGCTGCCGGGGTGGCATCGTTCTATCTGATCGAACAACCAATGCTACGGCTACGCGAACGGCTAGAACCAAGGTTGTTTGGCCAGCGCAAACAAGGTACCTAGCTGCTACATGTCTTCGCAGTTCGCCTGGGTTACCCACCAAGTACCGGTCACCAAGTGGCTCAAAACGGAGCTCGCCACCCGAGCGCCGCACTTGAGTTTTGCGTTCGCGCGGCCGGGCCTCACCACGTTTAAGATCGACGGCCCAGCCGACGACACGGTGGTTGTGCCTAGCTCGTTTGCACGCGCGTGGGGGCTCTCGCTTGGCCGCGCCAACAAAGTGGCCGAGGTGCTGGCACTAATTGCTCCCCTGGTACGCAACAGCAGTGCGCCGTTGCGCTTGCACGTGTTCGAACGCGACATCGATGTGCCGGTCGACGAACAGGATGCGACGGTGCGTGGCACCCGAGCGCGCGAGATTGAAGGCGATTTGCGTGCCATGGCGCCAAGCGAAGGCATCTTGTTTGAAGTCGATGCCAAAGCGGCGATCGGCGACCGAGTCATCGACGTGATCGTGCCCCACGCCAGCGAGCCCAACGAAACCTGGCTGGTTGGTACCCATCGCCACAGTTTTGCGCATGGGCCTTGGCCTGGCGGCGTACAACACGTGGCATTGCCTGAAGAATCGCCGTCGCGCGCGTGGTGCAAAATCGAAGAAGCTTTGCGCTGGGGCGATCTAACCCCGACGCCTGGCCAAGACGCGATCGAAATCGGCTCTTCGCCGGGCGGTGCCACCTATGCACTGTTGTGCCGCGGCCTCAATGTCTATGGCGTTGACCCAGGCGAGATGCACCCGCGCTGTGTGAACTTTCGCGGTCCGCACCACAATCGATTTTTTCATTTGCACATGCCGGCAGCCGAAGTGCCCAAGTCGAAGCTGCCGCCGAAGTATCAATGGCTGCTGTCCGACGTGAACCTCGCGCCGATGGTTGCCTTGCGCTACATCGAACGCTTCGTCGCCCTCGCCCACGGCGGCCTCAAAGGCGCCGTGCTTACCCTCAAGCTCAACGACGATGGCGTGTTCGCAGCGCTGCCGCGTATTTTGGCACGCATCAACAAGCTCGGTCCCAAGACCGTTCGCGTCACGCAATTGCCGTCGCATCGCAGTGAAGTTGTCGCGATTTTGACGTTTTAGTCTGGATCGTTCCAATGTGCGAACACCGAGGTGTCGAAGCGCCGGCGCGCGGCCGTCGTTAGGTACGCCGTACATTGCAGCGGATCGTGATCCGCCGTGGCAACACATTGGCGGACTTCGAGTGGCCATTTGTCGCCGACGCAAAGTTTGTAGATGGCGCGTTTACGCTGTTCCAGTTTGCTTTTGCTGGCTTCGCCTTGTGCTGCAAGCAGGGTTGCGGTGCCACGACATGTGACAGCCGCTTTGCCAAGTGCGCGCTGTGCAGCTAGCAGTTCGGAATTGGAAGGGAGCACTGGTTGCGGCGCGTCGAGCGGCGGCGCGTCGCCGGGCGCATCACGTGGTGCATCGGCAACAACTGGCGCATCGGTCGGCGCAAGCGGCGTTTGTGGTTTTTCCGTCGCAATGGTGGCCGAATTCGGCGATCCACACGCACTCAACAATGTGACGACGACCCAAGCCTTGAGGTTCCTTGCCTTCACGCGGGGCCAGCCTTCGCCATGAACGCATCAAGGCCCGCGTTGGCTTGTTTTTGCACGCCACGGCTAACAATGGGGGTCCAGCCAAGCAGCCAACCCGCAGGGCCAAGGGCTTGGCGGCTCCACTTCCACATGGAAAAAACGTCGGTGTGTTCCACGATTTTGCCATCGGCAAAGCGAAATGAAGCATCGATCGAGTTGTGAACTTGGCGGCCGGTTTTGGAAAACAGATAGTCAGCATCCCAGTGCGCCGTGCCACGATCACCGACGACGCGAACATCGCGATGCTTCACCACCAAATCTTTGGCTTGGCCGCACAACATCGTCCACATGGCTCCGGCGCGCGCTCCCTGCAGCTGCCCAAACGCAGGATCTTGAAACACTACGTTGGGCGCGTAACACGCCACCATGGCGGCGGCATCGCGGCGCGCAAACGCCTGGTAGAACGTTTCGATCAACTCGGCATGGCTCATAGCCTAGGCATAACATCGAACCGAGCAGGTTGGGGCAACAGTCGATTCCCCGGCGCCCCACACCCACAGGCGCGATGTTCGCTTATGCTCCGTTCATGAGGGCATGGCAGTTGACCTTGGCGTTTTCAATTGGCGCGGCTCATGTGGCCGGCGCTTGCGGTCACGATGCAAACCCAGCGCAAGATGCCGTCGCGGTCGACGCCAGTACGATTGTCGACGGACCAGCGACGCCATGCACGCCTGGCCAAGCGCTGTCGTGCACGGGCGCTGGCGGTTGCAGCGGCGTACAAGTCTGCCAAGGCAACGGCAACGGCTACAACGCTTGCGCATGCGAGACCGCAACGTTTCCAGCGTGGCGCCAAGGAATGGCGCCGTGGCAGTGGAAAGAAATTCCGACCACCAGCCTGAGCGCTGTCACGCCACCGCAAAACACCGGTGGCGGCTTCTACGGCCGGCTCGACGCCTGGAACGGGGTCGCCGCCGACGAGCGCAGCTTGTATCTCGCCGCCAGCGGCGGCCACGCCGACTACGCTGGCAACGAAGTGTACCAAATGGACCTTAACGTCGACGCACCGACGTGGATAATCTTGCGCCAGCCAACCCCAGCGAATCAAATCATGCTCGACGTTGCGCATTACGCCGACGGCCGCCCGACGTCGTCGCACAACTATTACAACTTACATTTTGTGCGCAGCCTCAACCGGGTGTTTCGCTTCGGCGTTGGCAGCGCGTGGGGCAGCGGCAATCACAATGTTGGCAATACCGATGCATTCGCGGTCGCCAACAACGATTGGGATCCAGCCAACACCTACGGCGTGACCAACGAAGGCCAATACGCGCGCGCGGTTTGCCTCGATCCGCGCAATGAGCATGTGTTCGCGACTGGCAATAGTCGGCTGCGACGGTTCGACCCAGCTACCAAAGCGTGGACCGACGCCGCCACCTGGCCGGACAACGGCTCAGCGGTGTACTACACCCCGTGCGCGGTTGATCCAGTGCGCAACCGCGTGCTGTTTTTCGGCGACGTGTATCAAACCAACGCAGGCGGCTTGGCCTACGACATTACAAACAATGCGTTTACCAAGATCACGTTCACCGGCAACACCGCAGGCGTCATCGGCAGCCACGCGGCGATGGCCTACTATGAACCTGCGCTGAGTTCATTCGTGGTCAAAACCGCCACCCACGGCGACTTATACAACATCGATCCAGTCACGCTAGCGGTCGCGCCGCTTGCGACCAGCAATGGCGCTGCAGTGCCCAACGCAGTCAACGGCGTCTATACCAAGTTTGTGTACGTGCCACGGCTCAAAGGCTACGCGTATACGCCCGGTACTTCCTCGAACGTCTGGTTCCTCGCATTGCCGTAACCGAGCTAACCGTTCAGCTTGCTCACTTTGCGTAGGCACCATACTGCAGGCGCGGCGGCGCAACCATTGTGCATGGCCCAGCATCCAAGCTAGGCGGTTGTGGCATCACGCGATCGGCGATTTTCACGAAATTCGGCCCCAAAACCTGGAAAATCCTGCTCGTAGGACGTACCTAAGGGCTCGAAACAACAAGAACAACGGAAGTGCTATGAGCTGGTTCCAACGTTACATGCGCTCTTCGATTGGCGCAAAACAAGTCATGGCCGTCACCGGCCTCGGGATGGTGCTGTTTGCACTCATCCACATGACGGGTCACCTCCAAATGTTTGGTGGCCGCGACATGTACAACGGTTACGCCCACTTTTTGCAACACCTCGAAGTGAAGTGGGTGGCACGCCTTGGCCTGATCGCCATCGTCGTGATCCACATCTTCACCGCCATTAGCCTGGTGATGAAGAATCGTGCAGCACGCCCGGTCGCGTACGCCATGTATAAACCGGTGGCCTCGACACCGATGAGCCGCTACATGGCGATGACTGGCCTGGTGATCTTGGCCTTCATCATCTATCACTTGTTGCACTTCACCATCGGCACGGTGCAACCACAATACTTCCACATGCTCGACGACAAGGGTCGTTATGACGCGTACTCGATGTTCGTGCGCGGCTTCCAAAACGTTGGCATCTTCGCTAGCTACGCAGTAGCGGTGTTCATGCTGTGCATGCACTTAGGCCATGGCGCATCGTCGTGGATTCAATCGCTGGGTTGGCGCCATCCGAAGTACGGCACCGATAAGCTCGGGCCGATCTTGGGCATCGTGCTGTTCCTTGGCTACATCGCGCCGCCAACGGCAGTGCTCATCGGCATGATCAAACTGCCAGGCGCGTAGTTTTTCGCCCCACCATTTCAGCACACGTGGTCGGCTCGTACGACCGAGCACGTTTTTCAAAAAGAGACCTTTATGGACCTAAACGCTAAAATTCCAGACGGACCAATCGAACAAAAATGGGAAAACGCGAAGTTCAATTACAAGCTGGTCAACCCAGCGAACAAGCGTAAGTACAAAGTCATCGTCGTCGGCTCCGGCCTCGCTGGTGGCGCTGCAGCGGCAACGCTGGCGGAACTCGGTTACCAAGTTTCGTGCTTTTGCTTCCAAGACTCGCCACGGCGCGCACACTCCATTGCAGCGCAAGGCGGCATCAACGCCGCTAAGAACTACCAAAACGACGGTGACTCGGTTCATCGCTTGTTCTACGACACCGTCAAAGGCGGCGACTTCCGCGCTCGCGAAGCCAACGTGCATCGTTTGGCCGAAGTGTCGGTGAACATCATCGACCAATGCGCTGCGATGGGCGTACCGTTCGCACGCGAATACGGTGGCACCTTGGCCAACCGTTCGTTCGGTGGCGCACAAGTGTCGCGCACGTTCTACGCTCGCGGCCAAACCGGCCAACAACTATTGCTTGGCGCGTACGCTGGCCTCAACCGCCAAATCGCCGCTGGCAAAGTGAAGATGTTCACCCGTACCGAAATGCTCGACATCGTGCTTGAAGACGGCAAAGCCGTCGGCATCGTGGTGCGCGACTTGGTAACCGGCAAAATCGAATCACACGCGGCCCACGCTGTGGTCATGGCCACCGGCGGTTACGGCAATGTGTTCTATCTGTCGACCAACGCCAAGGGCTGCAACGTTACAGCGACGTACCGCGCGTACAAAAAGGGCGCCGGCTTCGGCAATCCTTGCTTCACGCAAATTCACCCGACCTGCATTCCTGTGTCGGGCGATTATCAATCGAAGCTGACACTGATGTCGGAATCGTTGCGCAACGACGGCCGGGTCTGGGTGCCGAAGAATAAGGCTGACATCGCCAAGCGCCCTGACACGATTCCCGACGAAGATCGCGACTACTACTTGGAACGTAAGTATCCAAGCTACGGCAACTTGTCGCCACGCGACATCGCTTCGCGCGCTGCCAAAGAGCAATGCGACGACGGTCGTGGCGTCGGCCCCGGTGGCCGCGGCGTGTACTTGGATTTCCGCGATGCGATCAAACGCGACGGCGAAGACAAGGTGCGCGAAAAATACGGCAACTTGTTCGACATGTACGAACGCATCACCGGCGAAAATCCGTACAAAGTGCCGATGCGCATCTACCCAGCCGTGCACTACACGATGGGTGGCTTGTGGGTTGACTACAATTTGCAGTCGACGATTCCGGGCTTGTTCGTGTTGGGCGAAGCCAATTTCTCCGACCACGGCGCCAACCGCCTCGGCGCTTCGGCGTTGATGCAAGGCCTCGCTGACGGCTACTTCGTGATTCCTTACACGATTGGCAATTACCTCGCCAACGTCAATGCTGCGAAGTTGGCATCGACCAGCAACCCTGCATTCAAAGATGCCGAAGCCGACGTCAAAGCTGGCATCGACAAGCTGCTCGCCATCAAAGGCAAGCGCACCGTCGATTCGTTCCACAAAGAGCTTGGCCTCATCATGTGGGAATACTGCGGCATGGCCCGCACCAAAGAAGGTTTGGCCAAGGCCGTTGGACTCATCCGCGAATTGCGCGCTGCGTTCTGGCAAGACCTACAAGTCCTGGGCGGCGCTGATACCTTTAACCAGTCGCTCGAAAAAGCCGGCCGCTTGGCCGACTTGCTCGAATTCGCCGAACTGATGTGCAAAGACGCGTCGGAACGCGAAGAGAGCTGCGGCGGCCATTTCCGCGTCGAATACCAACAAGAAGGCGAAGCGCTGCGCAACGACGACAAATTCTGTCACGCAGCGGTGTGGGAATACAAAGGCCCCGATGCCGAGCCAGTGCGCCACATTGAGCCACTCACCTTCGAAAACGTCCACCTCGCAACCCGTAGCTATAAGTAGGCCAACGCTATGTCTGACATGAACCTTACCGTCCACGTTTGGCGGCAAAAAGACGCGAAGTCGCCGGGCAAAATGGTGCCGTACAAAGTAACCGGCGTCTCGGAACACGCTTCGTTCCTCGAAATGCTCGACATCCTCAACGAACAACTGCAAGCCAAAGGCGAAGAGCCAGTGGCGTTTGACCACGACTGCCGTGAAGGCATCTGTGGCATGTGCTCGTTGATGATCAACGGCCGGCCGCACGGTGGCCAAAAAGCCACTACCACGTGCCAGCTGCACATGCGCAAATTCAAAGACGGCGAGGAAATCTTCGTCGAGCCATGGCGCGCTGGTGCGTTCCCAGTGTTGCGCGATTTGTCGGTTGACCGGACGTCGTTTGAAAAGATCCAACAAGCTGGTGGCTTTGTGTCCACCAACGTTGGTTCGGCGCCCGACGCCAACAGCGTGCCGATTCCCAAAGAAGATGCCGACCGCGCCATGGACGCAGCGGCTTGCATTGGTTGCGGCGCATGCGTAGCAGCCTGTCCGAACGGCTCGGCAATGTTGTTCGTCGGCGCCAAGCTGGCGCACTTGCACAGCCTGCCACAAGGCCAAGCTGAGCGTGGCCACCGCACCCAAGCCATGGTCAACGCCATGGACGCCGCGGGCTTCGGCAACTGTTCGAACCACTACGAATGCGAAGCTGCTTGCCCGAAAGAAATTTCGCGCGATGTGATTTCGCTGATGAACAAAGACTACGTCAAAGCCAGCTTCACCCACCGCGAACGCAGTGGCAAAGGCGACGGCGGCGCGTAGGGGGCTTACGGTCGTCGCGTGCGCGGCAACGCTGCAATACGCGACCACGGCATCGTGTGTACGTTATGGGCTATTACAACGACCTGGGCGAGCCGGTTGTCGTAGTACAAGATCTCAGGATCTTCATCGAGGCCAAACGTATCCCACCCGATTGCCGCAATCGTATCTTCGGCAGGCCACCAAATTTTCATGCAAAAATCCGGGTCGCTGTCGACGACAATGATGGCGTCGCCGGGCCCATGGTACAAATGATGAGGTACCGCGGGCCAAGCAAATAAGGTTCGCTTGTTGTCGGGCCACACTTGCATTATCCCCACGGCTGTCACCACCAGGCACGCACCGTTGGTAGCAGCGATCGCACAGTCAAAATCGGCGGCGACCTCAAGCGATGGCAAGCCTTCAAGCTGATCATTATTGCAGCGATACGTCCCGCCTTGCCAAACGAGCAAAAACGAATCGTCGGCAAACGACACAACCATTGCATCATCGTCGGAATCGGCGCTCGGCGACTGCTGCAGCGAGGTAACGCTCCACGCCGCGTCGCGGCGACTGACTAAACAGGGAACGGCTGTGCCATCGGCCCAAGACGACGGTATGGCAAGCACTCGATTACCCGCAACATGAAGGGAAGCAACGTGACTGAATGGCAGACTAAACTGATCAGTTCGGTTGTCGTCGATCTCCTGCAGCACGCTGTTCCCATTTTCATCTTCAAACGCGACAAGTACAGTTTGCCAAGGGGTAAGCACCGCGGTTTGCGCCAGACCAATCGCAGTAAAGCGAGGCGGAAACGTCGTGGTATCGACGCTGTAAAGCTGATCATCAACTGACATAAGCAGTAGCTGATCAGCGGTCCGTGCAAGCACCGACATGAAGCAAACGCCAATGTCGGCAAGGTTGAGGCCAACACGTGTCCCGGTGGCGGCCGTCGTGCAAATGGCTGGGATGGCATCAGCCGCTGGCCCCGGCACCGGACTAACGGCGGTATTAAACGCGATGACCAGACCGGTAGGCGCAGGGTCATCGTCGATGCAAAAGCCAGTTAGCAACTTTGCAATTTGGACCGGCACTTCTTCAAAGTCATGATCTGTCGAAAGCAAATCTGCGATCTGCGCGGGTATTGTATCGTTGTTGTCGTGGACGCGGAGATATTCGTCGTCGGCAGAACCATAGACCGACCAAAGCATCTCGCCGCCCCGCCACGCACTGACGGTAGACCAAGCATTGAGCTCGTCGCGCTCAAGATGTAACCACGCGGGCGGACGCTTATTCGCGATCCCAGCAGCGATCCGCTTTGCGGTTTTGGGGAACCAACGCCCACGACCGTCATGCTGCAACAACGCAATCGTCTGATCGTCAAAAGCAAACACGACGCCTTTCGAATCCTCGTCCCCCAGGGTCATCCATCGTGGATTACGAACTAAATCGCTCGCTTCGAGTACGTGGCAAACATCATCGAGGGACGCATCGCAAATCGCCCACCATTCATAAGAACTCATCAGTGCACAACTAACAACGCGCAAAAACACTTTCAAGCCCGGCACAGTTGTATCGAAACCTCGCGCAGTAGATCGCCGGATGCGATGGGGATCGCGTCGCTCGCCCTGCTACCCATACAGCGCGTCGAGGGTGATCGCTTGTTGAACGATGCCGCGAGCGTGCTCGTTGGCGCGCACGCCATAGGTGGTTACCAGCGTAACTAACAACGCTTTTTTGCTGCCAGTAACGGCGCGAAACGCATCGCGTTTGTGTTTGAGCACCGCAGCGTATTTTTTGTCGACGACAAATTCGGCTTCGGTGAATTTTAGCTCACACAAATTGGTGGTGCGATCAGCGCGGTCGATGACCAAATCGATCTGCGCGCCTTCGTCGACGAGATCGCTGGCCCCGCTGCGAGCGTTCGCTCGGCACGCCCATGACGCTTCGACGGTGGCCACGCCGGCGATGCCTAACGCCGCTTTGATCGCACCGCTGTGTTTGAGGCAAAGCGCTTCGAACGTAAGGCCAGCCCATGCGCGCCATCGCGGCGTGCCTTGGGTGCGCATCCAGGTGCCTTTGCTTGCGCCGCGGTGGCGTTCGATCCACGTTAGATAGAAGCGCGAATATTCATCGGCCAGCCAATACACGCTGTCGCGCTTGATGCGACCCAAGCGTGGCATTTGCAAAATGAAGCCAGCTTCTTCCAACTCATCGAGCACTTTCGTCGCCGCACCGCCCGACCCCAGCTCGACGTCGCCCAACAGCTCGGAGCGCGTCATGCCACCAGGCTTACGCGCCAACGCTTGCACCACCGCTTCGTGGCGATCAGCTTGCTCAAACAGCGAGGCGTATAGCGTTGTGTACTCGTGGCGCAGCAAACCATCGGCAGCGAAGCACAGGCGATCGATATTCTGTGCGGCGGACTCCGAACCGCGCACCGCAGCCAAATAAAATGGAATGCCACCGAGCGCCATGTAGAGTTCGGCGGTTTGGTAGTTGCCCAAATCGACGCCTCGCGATGCCAACAACGTGCGTGCATCGGCAAGCGAAAAAGGCTCAACTCGCAGCCGCCGCGTGACGCGATTGTGCAAGCCGCCGCGTTGCCGCACTACTTTTTCCAGCATCCACGATGCCGCCGAGCCACAAACCACCACAACCAACCATGGTTGTTGCGCAGCCCACGCATTCCAAAAGTGTTCAAACGCTGGCAAAAAGCCCGAACGCCGCGACGCCAGCCACGGCAGCTCGTCGAAAAACACCACGCGCTTGCCACGCTTCGGCTTGCAGGTCTGCAACCAATCGGTCAATTGGCGAAACGCAGCGTGCCAATCGACCGGTGGCGGCGCTGACGCACGGCCCCGCCCCACCGCCGTGGCCAAGGTGTGGGCAAATGACCGCAGCTGCACAGCTAACGACGCGTCGTGGATACCCACCAGTTCGAAACAAATCGCGGCTGCATAGTGCTGCCGAATCAAAAACGTTTTGCCCACGCGCCGTCGCCCATACACGGCAATCAACTCGGCATTGGGCGACCGCAAGGCATCGTCCAATTGCTGTTTCTCCGCAGCTCGTGCAATGACGACAGACATAGTTATATTTAGCCATATCTACCATTTTTAACCGACGTATGGCTACATTTGACATCTTCATCGAAGCCATAAGAAACGCTCGGCGCCTGCAACCACCCGCACATTCATGGCATCGTACCAGTATGCCTGACGCACAACCCAAGAACCCCGAAACGAGCGAAAGCTCAGCTCAGGGTCCATTGGTGCTGTACGATGGCGTTTGCGGCTTATGTTCACGCACCGTGGTGTGGCTGATCGACCATGATCCGCAGCAAGTGCTGCGCTTTGCACCACTGCAAGGCACCACCACTGCGGCGTTGCGCGCCACCTACCCTGACATTCCACAAAACCTCGACAGCGTCGTGCTGATCGACGGTGGTCGCATGTACTTGCGCAGTAAAGTATTTCTGTACGGTGCGCGCTACTTAACACGGCCGTGGCGCTGGGCCTACGCCTTGCGTTGGCTGCCAGGGCCGCTGCTCGATCTTGGCTACCGCCTTGTCGCAGCGCTGCGCTATCGCATTTGGGGCAAAATTGGAACGAGTCAGACGTGCCGCATCCCGACCGTTGCTGACCAATGCCGCATGTTACCTTGAAGCGTCATGGCGTCGGCCAACCTTCCACTCGATGTCGTGTTGCCGCTGGTGGTCGCAAGCGCAATGCTCATGGCGTTAGCGCTATTGCGAGTCGCCGATGCAAGCTTGCGCAGCTGGCCGTTCGCGGTCGCGCTGCTAAGCGGCTGGGTGGCTATCGTTGTCGAGCAGCCGCTGGTGGCCAGCATGCTCACGGCGGTATGGCTGCTGGCAACCTTGATGATCGCAGCGCGTGGCGCGACGCGGCTCATTGGCTTCGGCGTGCGACCGTTGCATGAACTCGCACAGTCGGTTGCCATGTTATATCTCACCGTTGGAGCGATGTGGTTGCTGGCGTGGCGCGCGGGCTGGACCATCATGGGTTTTCCGCCTGTTTGGGGTGCGCTTACCGCCGCGCATTTTCATTGTGCGGGCTGCGGCCTATTGCTGGCAATTAGCCTGCTTGCAAGGCATCGGCCTGGTCGCTTGATTCACGCAGCCGCAGTGTTGGCAATCGTCGCCATTCCACTGACAGCCATCGGCATCGCTGCGTCGCGCCCACTCGAACGCACTGCGGCCCTCATCACCGTTGCCGCTGGCTTGCTCTACGGCATCGCCGCGTTGCGTGGTGCAGCGTTGTCGCGCTGGCGCCAGTTGGCGTTGCGCGTTTCTGGCGCCACGGCATTGCTCACGATGAGCCTCGCAGCGAATTATGCAGTTGGCTATGTCTCGACCCATCGGCCGCTGACGCTGGGCCAATGGTCAGCCATTGAAACCATGATCATCACCCACGGCGCAGGCAATGCGCTGTTGCTGCTTGGCGGTGCACTGCTGGCGTGGCGTGGCTTAGCAACTGCGCAAACCTCCGCTGCACTGCCCCCGTTTTCGCGTTTTGCAGGCACAGGCCCCATTGCTGGCGATTTTTTTGCACGGCACGACGCGCTTGATGCACGGCGTACGGCGCACGGCCTGGTTGATGAGCTCGACGATTTACAAAGCCCAGAGCTCAGGACTGCAGCGGTACACCCCGATGTCGCAGCATTCTATCAACGCACTGCCGACCACGCGTTGATCGTTACCCCACATTGGCAACCGGGCTTTGTCCTAGGCGGGCGAATTTGGAGCCGCATCGCCGCGCGCTTGCGGCAATTGCAATTGCCAACCAAAGCGCAAGACCCGCGCCCCGTCGCGAGTGCCATCGTTGCATTGCAACAACCACTCGACGGGCGGCATTTGCCGCGCGCATGGATTCGCACCTACCCCGATGGCCAAGCGCTGTACGTTGCCGCGTATGCAACCCATACCGCAGGCGACCGTTCGTTCATGAACATTGCCTTCCCGTTGCCGTGGAGCAACCTTACCAGCGTATTACACATGCGCTCGATCGATGGCAATGCGATTGAAGTAAGCACGCGCTTGCCAGCCAGCCCCCATGCAGCAGGCATCTGGCTGGTTTTGCGTTTCGGGCGCTGGCAACTGCCCATACGCTTACCCATGCACGAAGCGGTGTATGTGTGGCCCCCCGGCCACCCAGCGATCCCCGCCGACTACGCAGTACAACCCGGCGTCGACGCAAGCTGCCTCGCACGGCACAAGCTGCACATCTTCGGCATTCACTATCTGACGCTCGACTACACAATCTATCGAACGATTACTCAGGCGTTGAGCGGCGACCACCGGTCACCGTGAGTCCGAGGGTTATGCCGAGCAACGTCATAAACCACGGACTGCTACGCGTCGTTCAACCTGAGTCGCAGCCCCAAAAGACATAGTAGGCGAAGCCGGCGGCACCGCCGACGACGGCCCCTGCGATGCTGAGCCAGTGTTGTCGCAACAAACGCATTACCATGCTTCTACTGTAGCGCGCTTGGCACGCCTACGCAGCTGGTAACGTAACCACAAAGCGCGCACCACCGGTTGGCGCGGCGGCCTCGGCGATCTGCAAATCGCCGCCGTGTTCCAACGCGATCTTTTTCGAAATCGCCAAGCCAAGGCCGGTGCCCGTGGCTTTGCTGGTCACGTATGGCTCGAAGATGCGTTCGCGCTGGTTGGCTGCAACGCCTTTGCCTTGGTC
>JAKQOD010000114.1 GCA_029565465.1 Deltaproteobacteria bacterium | reverse complement strand
GAGCCTGAGCCTGAGCCTGAGCCTGAGCCTGAGCCTGAGCCTGTGCCTGTGCTCGTGCTCGTGCCTGTGCTCGTACTCGTGCTCGTGCCTGTGCTCGTGCTCGTGCCTGTGCTCGTACTCGTGCTCGTACTCGTGCTCGCACTCGTGCCACTGGCTCGGTGCGCCGGCGCGCAGCCACTGAACAACGTTACCGCTGTTACCATCGTTGCTAAAACGCCATGTCGAAGCACCATAGGGCCACGCTAACATTTTTTGCAGGGCCAAAAGTGCGGCTAAGCACCCTCGACCATTGAACAATTGAATTGCTCAGTGGGGACGATTCGCGACCCCATCGGCGCGAAAATCGTTGACGCAACCGCCGCACTCGCGTAGTTACAAGTTGCGGTTGCTGCCGTAGTTTGTGTCGCCCGAGCCATTGATTTGGCACGGTCGATACCGCGCGCCTGCACAACGCTAGCTTGTCGCTGCCGATTTGCTGGTGACCTCCATCGATGTTTCATCGGTGTTGCGGTGCAAGCGCACATCAGTCCGGCGCTCAGCCGGCGATCGAATTCTTCTTCTAGGATCATATGTTACGTAGCAAACACTTGGCTTCGTGTGTCCAGCGCGTGGATAACGAAACCGTCGATATCAAAAACGAACACGGCGTGCCTGTCACGCTATTTGCCAATCCCCAAATTCCGATTGAAGCCGAAGCTATTGAGCAGGCGCTCAGCTTTGTTTCCATCGAACAAACCCTGCAGTCACTATGGGACCAACAACAAGCTAAAACGATTGCGCCTTTTTGGGGCGACCACGTTGGCGCGTTGCAGCGCGTGGTGTTGACGCCGGATTTTCATCGGGGCTCCGGAATTCCCGTTGGCACCGTCGCGCAAACCTCGCATTTTGTCATTCCGCAAGCTGTTGGCAACGATGTGTGTTGCGGCATGCGCTTGCTGATGACTGACATCACCACAACCGAACTGGCGCCGTATTTGGATCATCTTGCTGGGCCACTACGTGATGTGTTCTTTCGTGGCAAACGCGAGATACCCATGGCGCCAGTGCAGCGAGAGGCCCTATTGCGTGACGGCCTCAGCGGGCTGCTTGACCAGCATCGCACTAACGCCGGTGCAGGCACCTGGCAGTACTATGATGCTGCGACCCAAGCGCGCGACTTGGCGCGCGTGCATTTCAACGGTTCACGCACGGCACGTGGCACCTTTGCATTTGCCGACTACATCAAGTCGTCCGGCGTTAGCGACGGGCGCGATACGCAAATCGGTTCAATCGGTGGCGGCAACCACTTTGTCGAATTGCAGACTGTCGATCAAATCATCGACGGTGGCGTTGCGCATCAATGGGGCGTGCAACGCGATCACGTGGCCATCATGGCGCACTCCGGTTCTGTTGGCTTGGGCCATGTGGTGGGCGGCTACTTTGCCGACGAAGCTAAGCGGATCTTTCCGCGCTCAATGCGCCGGCCAGCTCATGGCTTCTATCCCATACCAACCACGGGGCCGCACGCAGCGTTGGCCGCGAAGTATCTCGATGCCATGCACAACGCTGCCAACTTTGCGTTTGCCAACCGTTTGTTCTTGGGCTTGATGGCCATTCGCGTGTTGTCGGAAGTTCTCGGTCGCCGCGTTAACGCACGCTTGATCTACGACGCGCCACACAATTTGATTTGGCCCGGCGCCGACGAGCAATACGTGCATCGCAAAGGTGCTTGTCCGGCGCTCGGACCGAGTGGCGAAGCTGGCAGCGCGAGTGACCCGTTCACCTTCGTCGGCCATCCCGTCATCATTCCGGGATCCATGGGTGCAGCCAGCTACTTGCTGCAAGGCCAAGGCAACGACGCTGCACTGTGCAGCGCTTGCAATGGCGCCGGCCGCATTTTGTCTCGTGGCAAATCGCGCCACGTTGATCAAGCCCAATACCGCGAGACATTTTCCCGCTTGCGCGTCGTCACTCCCATCGATCCAACGTCCGTCGAAGTACGCACTCGCCGCGACGTCCTCGCCGAATATCACGACCGCCTCAAGGAGGAAGCGCCCTATGCGTACAAAGACATCACTCCCGTCGTCACCACCGTCGAAGATGCCGCAGTCGCCAAACGCGTTGCGCGCATGTGGCCGCTATTGACGATCAAGGGCTGATGATTACACCAAATAGTCGATGCACGTTCCATAGTCGATTTTCTCGCCGGTCCACATGCTGGCGTGAGTGTCGGCGCTGATCGCAAACTCGGCATTGTCGTCGCGTAAGCGTTTGATGCCGTATGAGCGTTGCGGCTCGCAAGTCTGCAGCGTCACCCGCGCTGGTCGCGGCACAATGCGCCGATTGCGTTCGTCGTAGAAGTGCCAACCATCGGCGCCGTCGGATTCCACCCGGAAGTTGCCTTCATGCAACAGCCGATGGTGCGCCGTGCACAGCAGCATCAAGTTGCTCAGTGCGGTTTTGCCGCCGTTCGCCCAGTGCCAAAAATGGAGCGAGCCAGCGAACGCTGGCGAGCGAGGTCGACATGATGGCCATCGACGAAACTGCGATGGTTGCAGCCCGGAAAGCGGCACGTTTGATCGCGTACCAATAACGCACGCTTGATGGCCGGTGGAATCGTGCGGGTTTTGCGACCGATTGACAGCGGTTGGCCTTTGTCGTTCACCGTCGCGATAACAACGCCAGCGTCACAACAAAGGCGTTGCGCAGTTGACGCTGCCATCACCTCACCGTCGGCAAACGTCGCGAGGTCCGACGGTTCCGCGGAACCGCGCAGGCTGCCCTGCGGCACCGTGACAATGATTTCGACCGGTGTGCGCTGTGGCCGCTCGCCACGCACGTGCCCGTGCATGATCGTCATGAATGCATCCGCACGCCGTGCGCTTCGCTCCTCCGGTGATTCCGGTGGTGGAGGGGCAACTGTCACATTTGTTGAGTGCGGTTCCGCGCGAGCGTGCACACTCGACGGTTCCAATCGGAGCGGTGGACTCAACGTTTCATTCGTTACCTCCGCCGCGCGCGGTTCCGCGCGAGTGTGTGCATGCGGCTGTTCTGCGGGTGATGTTGTCGCCGAGTGCGGTTCTGCGGCAGTCTGTGCTGCAGTCATCTTCTCCGCACGCACCGCATTGATCGCTGCCCAGACAATTGCCGCTTCATCGTTGGTCAGCACCAGTTCCAGCTTCACCATGCCGTGATCCAGCGTGCGCCGCGTAACACTGCGCGACGGCGCTGCCGTTGTCGTGCTTGCACCGTCGGCATACCCTTGCACGCTTTGAAACGCGCGACACAACTTGTCCAGCCCCGACGCTGGCATCCGCTTCGCATACTCCACCCAAAGCTTTTCATTCTCGCCCGTCGCCACTCGCGAAATTGCGCGAGCCTGTGAGTACGACATAGCCCCCGTGCGCAATTCTTCGTCGACCGCGGGCAGGTCCGCTAACTTGCGCGCCACCCGCAGCCGTTCACGCGACGTGCGCAAATCCCAACCGACGCGCCACGTTAACCAATGCGCGCACGACAACGCACCTTGCGCATACCAGCCGTTCTTGCGATCAAACTCGCGAATCGCCGTTAGTAATCGATGCATTGCAGCATCGATGTGCGCCGCCATCTCAGCAATTTGTTCACCCAACGCTTCCAACTCCACCTTTGCACTCGTCTGCATGCAGACACTCTATCACTACGTTTTTTGAAGCTCTGTGCTCCCCTCAGCGACGAGAACTCGCTTGCTCTGCGAAACTTGTCAATCCATCAGCAGTTCGTGCCGCTCCGCGCGATTTAACGCATCTACCAGACCGATCATTTGCACCTTCTCTGTTTGTGAATTCGTGCAACGAAAAATGCGTCAACCAAAAAAGAACATGCTTGTTTTTTTTCTCAACGATTCGTTGTGTCGTTGCCTTTCCCTCGGCCTCAATGCGCTGCTGGCATTAAACGTGACGAACAGCAAATTGATTTCGGCTCGGGCCTTTCCGGCGCACGTCCCTAACGCCGGCCTCGATTGAGCGCGCCGCCAATGCCCACTGTGGCGAACAACCAGGCGGCGCAGCAGACTCGTAGCCTGCACCGCGTTCGCGGCTGTGCTGCCAACCGCAGTGCGCCCGCTCGAAGCGCCACCTCACTCCTTCTTGAGCATCTGTGAGGCGACCGTTCACCGAGCTAGCCACCCGCGGCGAGAACCGTTGCGAGACGCCTCGGGAGAACCGAAGCCGCTTGTTTTTTCGCACCGGCACCATGTATCAATTGTGGTACATACCTTTGTAGCTTATGAAGCGGCGTAACATAGGTTCCGATTTCGACGACACCTTAGCCGCCGCCGGCATACTTGCCGACGTGCAGGCCGCCGCTATCAAGGCCGTGTTTGCTGCAGAACTCAAAGAAGCTATGGTCGCCAAGGGTGTTAGCGAAGTGCAACTTGCTAAACGCATGGGTTCCCGCGGTCGCGGCACAGTTCGCCGCCTCCTCGATCCACAAAATGCCTCTGCCACCCTCGTCAGTATGGTCAAAGCCGCCGGCGCCCTCGATGTTCAGTTGCAAGTACGCCTCGTTCGCAAACCCACGAAGAAGCGCCGGGCTGCGTAGGTGCGTATTGCTACGAGCTTCTAGCAAAAATCCCGAGGTCGTGAGTGTGCGAGTTACCCCTATTGGGTTGTGTTCAGAACCTGCGATTGATACGTTCGAAAGATGCAGAATAATTCATCCCCCCTGCGGCTCGTCGTCGCACTCGGAATGGTAACCACAGCCTGTGGCCATTCTGATCCTCCAATTGAGGTCGATCAAACCGCCCTCAACGAGTACGTCGCAGCGTTGCCTCCATGGCAGCAACCGCCAGCCGATTCTCACCTCATGAAGGACCTCGGCTTCGTTGAGCGGCAGAAGATGACACCAGCCGGCCCGGTGCGCTTCTCATGCCAGAAGGTCCAGCACGACGTTCTGCAGAGCTACACAAGTATTTTGTCGCTCGGGTCGAGCCAAACCAATTTGAAACCCGGGATGCTGCTGCAAGGCAATTCGTACCGCGCCGGCACGTTGCAATCGATTCCAATCCCGCGCTCGCCGGCCACGCTTTCGATCGATCTGCCAGTGCCAACGCCGACGGTTGTCGTCGAAAGTCCTGACAGTGCGTCGCTGCAACAAGGCGTCGCAACGCTGCAAATTGCGGCTTCGTCCGAGCTGACCAACCTGCCTGCGCTGGTTGCGTTCACCAAGGAAGAATCGTCCTCGGAAACCGAAATGACGCTGCAACTTGGCGCGTCACTCTCGTATTCTTCCGCTGTTGCGAGCCTCGATTTCGAGGCAGCCTTTGCCGGTCAAGAAGCGGTGCAAAAGCACACCATCGTCGCCAAGCTCATGCAACCGATGTATACGATTTCGTTTGCCGACGATGCGATCGCCGAACCAGCGAAGTTTTTTGCATCGACGGTGACGGAAGAGGATCTCAAGACCCAAGAAATGCTGGGGACGATCGGCCCGGACAACTTGCCGGTGTTTGTTTCGAGCGTCACTTATGGCCGCATGGTGGTGTTTACCGCAACGTCGACCACCGCAAGCAGCTCGTCGGAAATCAGCGCGAAGCTCGACGCTTCGTTCGGCGCCTACCGCGGTGGCGCCGCACTTGACCAAGCCACCAAAAACTTTTTGTCGTCGCTTGAGATCAAAGTCCTAGCCATCGGTGGCGACTCGGCAGCGGTCGGCAACGCCATCGTCACGGGTGACTACAACTCGCTGTTTGGCAATGCGGATGCGACCTCCGCCGTTCCACTGAAATTTGCGGTTAAAAACCTCGCGGGCACGCGCCCACCGGCGGGGATCGGCGATGCGTTGTCGTTCGTCGAAGAAAATTGCACGCCGATCACTGCTGTCGGGTGGGTCGAAATTCCACCGGCCACTGGCGCAGCAACCTTCCAGCAGCTGTCGATTGGCAAAGGCGGTCAAGTCTGGGCTGTCGGTGACAACGGTACCGCCTTGTATCACTTCAATGGTACGTCCATGGACCGCGTCGATAGTGGGGCCGCCGTTGGTAGGTTCCGTGAAGTAGCCGTCAATGACGATGGCTTCGTCGTTGCGCTTTTTAATGATCAGAAAGTCCGTTTGCACCAGCAATCGGGCGCAGGATTTTATCCAAACCAAACCCAATTAGAGGTTGGCAGCTTCCTCCGCGTTGATTTTGCCGGCGATACACTCATGGGCTTGGGCCTCAACAGCGGCTTCTACGCCTTCGACGACGCGAGCGGAACATGGCAACAACGGGCGGCGGCAACCGCAGCAGGATCCTCGATATCCATGGCCGATGGTGGCCTGGCTTGGTTTCGCGGCGGCAGCGTCGATGTGCCAGCAGCTGGGACGTACACGATATCGAATCCAAACGCCGTAGTTGTTCAGAAGAGTTCGTCTCCTGCCGTTACACCAGCCGCTGCCTCGGCGACCGAAGTTTGGGGGCTTGGTGCTGACTTCGCGATTCGGAAATATAACTTTGGTGCTAGCGCTTGGGAGCTCGCCACCGCGATTACCCCAGCAATCGCTGCGCCACCGCAGCCGATCAGCCAGTTCGACGCTGGCCCCGGCGCCAACCTGTGGATCGTTACCAACGCAGGCAAAATCATGCACTGGGTGCCGTAAGGCGCAGACCAGGAGCCGCCAGTAGCGCCGTCGCCGCCGCCCACTACCCCCGGCGCAACTTCGCCCATGACGCGCGAACTTCGGGGCTCGCGTTGTCCCAGGTCCATTGCTGCATGGACTCTAACCACTCGATGCGTTGCTCAATGGTGGCTTTGGCAAATTGAGCCAATTGCTCGTCGGAAACGTAGTAAGAGTAGCCACCCTTGGGCGCGTTGTTGCCGTTGCCGTCTGAGTCGCTCATGACGTGAGTCTTTCGAGGTGCGCAATATCAGAAAGATCTTGGCTGCGATTGGCGCGGCGTTTGAGTGTAATAAGGTCAGCAACGGCCGCAACGCGAACGCCGGTCCCAACGGTAACCGCGCGCGCCACAACACCGTCAGGATCTAATGACGGCGCGATCAGAATATCAACTTCGCGCAAGGGATTGCGCGGGTCCGAATACGTGATGGCAAGCAGGCTGCGCTCGTCTTCCCATTGGGCGGCGAGCTCGCGATCGGCTGCATCGACCAACGCAATAGGCAATCGTATTTGCAAACCAAGGCCAGATAGCAGCTGATGACAACGATCAAGGTTTTCGCGGTCGGTTGCCACCATGATGTCAATGTCGTACGTCATGCGCGGAACACCGTGGAGGTTGACCGCAACACCGCCAACTACGCAGTACGCAACGTTCGCATTTGCAAGCGCGCCTACTAGTTGCTGTATGAACACGGCGTTATCTTAGCAAACCATAGCGGAACATTCGAGCTACTAGTTTGGTAGACGTGAGGCAGCCACGATCGCTACTCACTCTTCACCTTCGCTGGGCGCAGCGCATACGCATACGCTGCAAGGTCGCGCTTCACGTCTCCAGCGACGGGCCGGTTGTGAACGTTGCCATTGTTGTCGATGGCGTCGACGATGGTGCGTTTGCGGTCGTGCCACGACACAAAGACGTAGACGTGATCGGGCCAACCGGTGGTGAAAATCAAGTCGCCGGGTTGCAGGGTCGCTGGGTCTTCGCTACGAGCCCAGGCCAAGTCGTGTTCGAGGTAGTCAGAGAACGCGTATGTGATGCGCGAGACGTTGGCGTCGAGGCGTTTCACGTCTTGCGGAATTGCAATGCCAGCGTGGCGCAACGCAGTTGATACAAACGCGACGCAGCCATTGCGTGAGGTCCCGTGCCACGCCAAAACGTCTTGTTTAATGTCGCTGTAATGGGTGCGGTAATACTTCGCGAACGTTGCACCAACGGTAGCTGGCTTGACCTTGGCTTTAGGTTTTGCAGCTGCGGGCGCCGCAAGCAACGTGGCAAGCAGCGCAATCGAAACGGTATGGGCCAACCGAGCCATATGCTTTCAACGCATGGGTGGTAATGAAGTTCTCCGTGTTGCAAGTCTTTGAATTCATAAGAAAAACGAGACTGCTGATTAATGCTGGCAAGAACAAAGCGGCAGCTTGGATTGTCCGCGGATTGTCCGGAACTAGGCGTGATTTGTCCGTAATCTTTAGCGTCGGCAGCCGTACAACGAACATGGCGCACACCGGAGTCAACACGCTGGCAGCCACGGCGCCGCATGTGCAAGGCCCCGCCGGACGTGACGCCGACGGTGCATCGGGCCTTGGGCTGCACGGCACGTTGCATGGTGCTGGCGCAACGCGGTGGGTGGCCCAAGTGATTGCTGCGAGTGGCACCGATCGCATCGCTTTGGCAGCCGCACTACGCACGTCGCGCATGGTGCACAATCGCGATGTCTGGACGGCGCTGCAGCAGCAACTAGGCAACGAGCAAGCCACGCAAGTGATGATGGCGGCGTCGAATCCAGCGACGGGCATGAGCAGCACCGTACCTAGCACCGTACCTGGCACTGCAGCCGGCGGCGAAGCGCATGCTGCCACTGCGACGACGAGTGTCGCGACAGGCGCTGGTGCGCCGGTTGGGCCGGCGGCCGCTGTTGGTGCGGTGTTGGCCGAACCAATGCATCGTGAAGTGTTTGGCGTGCGCATCACCGCAGCTGCAGGTTGCCATCCTGAATCGCTCGAACGCGCAGCCACAATTGTCCGTCAAATGATCGGCCGCAATGTTTATGCCCAGCGACGCTTGGCCGAAGCGCAGCTTACGTTTGTGATCATTCCTGCCGACCGCGCGATGACGTCGTTGCCAGAATTTGCTGGCTTGATCGGGCAAACCACGTTTGACAACCGACCGTGGGAAGACGTTCGTGGCGTCGGCAAACAAGCTACCAGCGACGGTCGCGTTGCGATTGCCGCCGGTGAAGAGACGTTGATCAACGTGCCTTCAACGCGCTCAAACTATCCTGCTGGCTACAGCGTGGGCCAACATGAATTCGCCCATGTGTTGCATCTCGACGGCATGACCGATGCGCAGCGTGCGCGCGTCACGGCGCTGTTTGCAGCACGCCAAGCCGCGGCGGTTTCGGCGCCGACGACAACATGGTCCGATGCGTACGCAGCTTCCAACGAACGCGAATACTTTGCACAAGCGAGCAACGTATTCTTTGGCACCAATCAAATGGGCAGCAATGCTAACGGGCGGGCTTGGTTACAAGCCAATGATCCAAACATGTACACATTTTTGGTTGAACTCTACGAGCGTGCGCATGATCGTCGTGGCCGGGTGACCAACGACTAACCCTCAGGCGACTAATTCGCTGGTTCAGCTTCGAGCGTGCCAGTGTAAGTCGCTGACGTCATGCTTGGCTCACAGGCGCCGCCGATGAGCATGGTTTGGTCGTCGACTTCTTGGAACGTCAGGTTCGATACCTCCCATGTGTATTTGGCGCCAACTGCGGTGCCAGCTGCAATGATTTTGACAGTGCCCGAGGTGGCGAAGTACATAGCTGCCGAACCCGTTGCGGAAGCTTTGGCGACTAGGTCGACGCACAGCCCACACTTTTGCGGATCGGCGTCATCGCCAGTGATTTGAAAGGTGCCGGTCTTGATGGCTCCTGCCGCAAACGCGCCGGCACCAGGAAACAGCGACACGACGAGCAAATCTGATGACGCGTTCAGCTTGATCGAACTGGCTACCGCTGGTGGCGCGGATGCATCCATTGGATCTTTCATCAAATACGCTTTGCCCGGCGTGCCGGTCACGGTGCCAAACTTGGCCGTCGCGGTTTTGCAAACGGCATTGTTGCCACCAGTGCCATCGCCATTGCCGTCACCGTTGCCGTCACCGTTGCCGTCACCGTTACCGTTACCGGTGCCAGTGCCGGTGCCAGCGTCGCCGCTAACACAGCCGACAGTTGCGAACATCGAAGCGAAGAGAGCGACAATCAGTTTGTTTTGCATACTCCCAACATACGGATCGAAATGATCAATTTCCATGTCCTATCGAGGTTGCACCAACGCGATTAGCCACTGCATACAAAACGCTGCAAACGAAATCGTGCAGCCAAATCGTCGACGGTAAAGTGCGCGAACGCGTGGTCGATCATTGGCAAGATCGACCTTCGCAAAAAAAATGCCCCCACCCCCCAAATAATTTTGTGCACAGTCCACTGGGACAAAATCCCCACCGAAAAAGGCGCGAAATGACACCGATAACGCGCGAAAACCGTCGTTACGGCGCTTCGCCTTCAACCACGATGCGGCGCCACAATTCGAACGTGAGCAACATCCACAAGCGCAACCCAAAACGACCAGGGCCTTCTTCGGACTCGTACGCAAGCAACTTAGCAACGCGCTTTGGATCGAAGATGCCAGCTTTGGCCACCGCTGCTTCGGACAAGACTTCTTGTGCGTAGGCGCGGAGCGGCCCTCGGAACCACTGTTGTACAGGCACGCGCATGCCGCTCTTGGGCCGCGCGATGATCTGTTCAGGGAGATCGTTTTGATACGCGCGCTTGAGTGCAATCTTTTCGATGCCAGCGCACAGCTTTAACGTCGGCGGCATCGCAAATGAAAATTGCAACAAGCGCTCGTCGAACAACGGCGACAACGTTAGCAGGCCACTTGCGCCAGTCATGCGGTCGACCTTTGGCAAAATCAAGTGGGCGCCTTTGAGCTTGATGTTGATCAACGACAGTTTGTTGAGCAAGCCGGCCGGCCGGGTGGCATCGAAGTAAGGGGTCAGCAAGTCTTCAAGATCGCGCTTGGCGTCAACTTGCTTGGCCCAATCGGGCGCCATCAGTACGGGCCATTCTTCGTACGAGCGGCGATATGATTGCAGATACATGCGCGCGCGAAAACTGTCGTCGCGCTCGATGCCTCCGTACCAGTGGTGCAACATCATTGGAATGTTTTTGGGGCCACCGAATAGTGGGTCACCGCCTTCGCCGTTAAACGCCCAACGCGCGTGTTTGCGCACCCGTTCGGCTAGTTCGAAGTTGGGCGCGGTGATCGGATCGCCAATTGGATCGTCGAGGTGCCAGATGATCTTACGCAACCGTGGCAGAAATTGATTTGGATCAAGGTGTACTTCGTGATGCTCGGTGCCGCAGCGCTTGGCAACTGCTTCGGCATACGACAACTCGTTGGGATGCTCAGGCCCGAAGTGGATCGAAAAGGTCTGAATGTTGCCGTCGTGTTGCTTGCATAGCTCGGCGGTAACGACACTCGAATCGAGGCCACCCGACAAAAATACGGCGACCTTTTCGCCACGTGGCGCGCGTTCACGAACTGCAGCGGCGTGCAGCGCACGAAATTCTTCGAGCCAATCAGCTTCGCTGCGAGCGGCACCGCCTTCGTCGAGACGAGCTAGTACATCGAAGTACATGTGGGAGGTTGGTTGCGCTGCCGCAAGGTCGATCCACTGGCCCGGCAGCAGTTCGTGCACACCTTCGAGCATCGTGGTTTCGCCAGGCAAAAAACTGTAGCTCAGATATTGCGCAACCGCGGCGGGTCGAATGCGCCGCGCGAACCCTGGCGTGTTCACGATCGCTTTGGGTTCGACCGCAAAATAGCGCCGGCCCGCGTGCGTCAAGTGATACGCAGTGCGTACCCCGCCACCATCGCGTACGACGATGAGTCGGTCGTGATCGACGATGGCGATCACGAATGCGCCGCGCAGTGGCCGCAAACAAGCGACGCCTTCGGCGCCAAAGCGTTCGGCCAACACGCTGAGGCTGGGCACCTCGCTAGATGCAAGCAAGTAGCCTGCGAGCGCGACCACGATGTCGCCACTGCGGCCAATGCCGCTGGTGACCATGCCACGCGCATGCGCTGCTGCGGCTTCGCTGGCGCTTAGTGCTGGCAACACGCCAATGGTTGCAGTTCCTGTTGATACCGACGCAAGTTCGTTGCCGCGATGCGCCAGCGCGGTTTGCATGGCAGTTAGCCTTGCAGGATCTGGCGCTCCGGTGAATCCAAATATCGCACCCATATAATCCCCTCGTGTTCAGCCGAAATCGCCGTCGCCGCCGTCGTCGCCACCGGTAAAGTCCCCAGCGCCATCCTGTCCATCATCGTCGCTGCTGGAGGACCAGCCGCTGTCGCTGCCGCCGCCACCCGAATCAGCGTGGTCATGTTTGTGTTTGTTGGCTGCCGCATCAACGTGGGCCGGCAACAACGCACCTTGCGCCGCAAAGCCGCCAACGAGCGCGGTGCTCAACCCAGCGAGCACGGCTGGGTAAGGTAGGATGTCCACGGCAACCGAAGGTTCGTGATCCTGCGCTACGGCTTTAGCCGCTGGTGACCGCCGAACTTGCGAAGCCGTTAACCCAGCGTCAACGAGGTTAGCTTTTGCAAGCGGATAGATCGGCGAACTCCGTAGCCGGGTAGCCATCATTGTCCCTATCGTATCGGCGTTGTGCAACAAGATCACTGGCAGGTCAGGCCGCATGCGTAGGGTGTTTTTCACTTTGTCTTGCAGATAGGCTGGATAGCCCGACTCGGCGACGATCAGCGCCTTTTGTTCAGCATGCGCATGGTTTTTTACCAGCAGGTCGACGAGCAGGTCGTCGCTGACGATGATGATTTTTTCGACGCCATAGTCGTGAACGTCATCTTCGATGGTGCGATAGACCGGCCCGCTACCAAGCATCGGCTTGCTCAGCATTTTGGCTGGCTCGCGGCCGGCCGCGTTCCATTTGCGCAGCGCGTAATCAAACGTAGTTCGACTCGGCGGTAACCAGCGGTCTTCGGTGAGCTTCGCTTTGGTGCGTGATGCGAAGGTAAGCCACAAAAGGATCAACCCAAGAATCCAAAAGAACGGCGAAACTAAGAGCGCCATTGGCACACTGGCGATCGTCGCGAACGCGGGTACGACGCAACTTGAATTCCACCGCCGTTCAATCTCACCGGGCACCAGCGTCTTTTTCATCGCGCAGTATTCGCCATACAAGCGGTTCGCAGTGAAATAGTAGGTGTCGCCGCGACTGGCTCGTTTGATGATTGCAAGCATGCCGGGATCGCTGATTGGATCGCTTTTGCTAAAGACAAACTGGTACGAACACGCGCAGGTTTGGCTGAGCCTCAGCTTGTGGACTGCTTGGCACTTGGGGCATTTCAGCATGCTGATGGCTCCGTGGTGGTGCGCCAAGTGCGCCAGGTGCGATTGAGCATAGGATGATCTTCGTCGGTGGGGCCAGTGTCGCTGTCCGGGTGAAACACCACCACGTCCAGGCTTGCGTCGTGGGTAATGAAACAATGCACTTGCTGTGGCGCAAGCACGAATGCCGTGCCCGGCCGCAATGGCGATTCTCCTTGTGGCGTCCGACAAACCCCGCTGCCTTTGGCAATGATGCCAATCCGCAGCGACGGATGGACATGGGACGATTGTGACGTGCCGGCAGGGATGTGCAGATGATTGAAGCACGGGTCGCCTTTGCGCCACGGCGCAAGCAACAAGGTGTCGGTGCACCCGTCGATGTATCGCAAGCGACCGGTCGCTTCGAGCGGGCCGCCGAGCAGCAGCGGCGCGCGATAGCCTTGCCTTGCCGCCAACAGCAATAAGCCGTCGTCGATCGTAAGCCGGCCATTGGTGGCGACACCGTACATGCCGGTCGCTAGCCGAAATGTGCCATGGTTGGTCTCCAACGTAGCGGCGCCGTGTGCGACGTAGAAATACCCGCTTGCGTCCACGATGTCGAGCGCGCCGTTTTGCAGCAAGGCTGCACTTGATGGCCATTGCGGATCAACCTCGTCGAGGCGATGCCACGCACTATCGGGCTGCAAAAACACTAAGCCATGCACCGGCCCAGCCTAGCGAACTCGCGAGGGCGACTCAACCTTGGCGCGCTGTTTGATATGGTTATTGAATCGGCAAGAATATGTCGGAAATCGCCTCGGTTTCGCCAACTTCCGGCGGAAACTTGATGCGTTGTAGATAAATCGGAAAGTCGCGCGGGGTTTCGCTGCTTTGAGGCAACCACGTGCGATAGAGAAAGCCGACGGTTTGGAACAACGTATCGTCGGTGCCAACGTGGCGTAGCGTCGCGCACCGGCCACCAGGAATCACTTTGTTGACAATGCCTGCGGCGGTAGCACTGGCTATCGCTTCAGCTGCTAGGGGTTGGTTGATCCCTGCGCACAAATCGAAACGATAGTCGTCGGGTGGCGTATCGTCGGGGTTGGACCAGAACACGTTGTAGGTGGCGCTCGTGCTCGGCGGCAGGTGGTTGGCGCGTCGCCATGCAATGAATGCGCGTACCGAGTCGCCGATGCGACGTGGGTCGCCACGATGTTCGTAGACGGCGACGGGCACGTCGTTAGTCGTGATCAGTTTTACGTCGGAGAGGGAAAGCTTGATTGCCATATGTTCGCTGCGAATCCGGGACACGAGTTGGTAGCTGTCGTGCCATGTGTCCCAACATGGTTGCAGCCGAAATTGCGACGGGGTTTGGCCCGTGGTCTTTTTGAATGCGCGTGCAAAGGCTTCCGGTCCTTCGTAGCCATTGCCGAGTGCAATATCGAGAATGGAAAATTGTGGGCGGAACGCGAGCTGGTCGGCAGCGCGTTTGAGCCGGCGCAGTTGCACATACTTGAATGCGCTGATGCCAAACAACGCACTGAATTGGCGATGGAAGTGAAACTTCGACGACGACGCGATGTCGCATAAGGCGGCGGCCGATAGATCGTCGTCGAGGTGTTGATCGATGTAAGCCAGGACGGCGCGGAACCGTGCAAGATAATGGCTGGTAGCGTCGGTGGTGGGCATAAACGTCGTCGGTGTGGTGCTACACTAGCGGCTTGCGCGGCGGCACACCTAGCCGAAGTTGCGAAATCGGCAAGGACATTGCCCAGCTAGCAGCGCTGACGCGGTAGCATAGTGATGTGGCGACCACTCGTATCACGAAGGCCGAACGTGCGCAGGTGGCAGCGGCAGTCCACGCCGCTGAACAACAGCATCGCGGCGAAATCGTGTTGCATGTTGAAGCGTATTGTCTTGGTGATCCGCTCAAGCGCGCGGCCAAGGTGTTTCATGCACGCGGTTTTGCGGCAACCCAAGCCGACACGGCGGTGTTGATCTACGTTGCCACGCTGAGCCGCAAAGCTGCGGTGTGGGCGGGGCGCGGGATTCCGAACTGCGACCAGCTTGGTACTTGGCAACCGGCACTTGATGCGTTGTCGCAGGCAATGGCGAAAGCGCCGGTGTCGGAGGCCTTGTGTATTGCAGTCGCTGAAGTTGGCAAGGTGTTGCGAAGCGCCGTGCCTGGACCCGACCGTGGCGGCAATGAACTTGCCGACGGAGAAATGCAATGAAGCGCTACGTCGTCGCGCAACTGGCTGTCATCGTCGCCTGGCTGCTGATTTGCCTGCGGCCTGCGCCAGCGCAACCTGACCAAGGTGGCGTGCGCGATGCAGCGCATGTGTTGAGCGCAGACGGCATCGCCGCGATCGCTGCGGAAATCAATAAAGCCGACGCAGCCGGCGTCAGCATTGATGTCTTGTTGCTCGATCGCTTGGCGGACTCGATCGAGCGAGTGGCGCGACAACGTGCCACTGAGTGGACGCCAACGCACAGCAAAGCAGCGGTGTTGGTCATTGCGATCGGTGATCGACAATCGCGACTCGAGGTTAACGATGCGTTACGGCCCCAGCTGCCGGATGCACGCAGCCAGTTCGCGCTCGATAGTGCACGGCCGTATTTGCGAGACAAAAACTACAGTGGCGCGATTGTGTACGTGATCGGCCAAGTTGCAGCAGCAGCGTCGGGCGCCGCTGGGCCAGCCGAAGATCCAACCGGCGAGACGGTGCAGCGAAAGCCGCAAAATACCGCTGCAGCAGCGCATCACGCGCATCCAGAAGATCGCGGCGATGGTTGGATGATCTTCGGGATCGTGCTTGGGATTATCACTGCGAGCGCGGCACTGGTTGGTTACACCCGCTACTCACGTCAACTGGTCGTGGTCGACGGCAAACCGCGGGCCGTGCCTTATTGGCGCCATTTCATTGGTGGTTATGGCGCGGTCTTCGCTGCGCTGCTTACGGCGCTCGTTTGGATTATTAAGGTCCTCGCCGAAGGCAACAAATCGTCGTATTCGTCGTCGAGCAGCTGGAGTTCTAGCAGCTCACGCAGCACGAGTAGCTCGTTTAGCTCGCATGGTTCAAGCGGCTCGGGTGGCGGCTTCAGCGGTGGCGGTGCTAGTTCTTCTTGGTAGTGGGCACCACGCGCTCGCGTCTATTGTTACTTCGCTGCTGGTGCCGGGCTTGGGGTTGGTGCCGTCGGAGCTGCTGCTGTGCCGGGTGTCGTCAACGACAATTCTAAGCCGTGCTTAAAGCCATCAAG
>JAKQOD010000107.1 GCA_029565465.1 Deltaproteobacteria bacterium | reverse complement strand
AAGTACGGCGCAGTGTGCGCGGAACGGGGACATTGTGCACGCGCAGAACTAAGGCGTTGTGCACAATCAGTGTGCAATAGTAAGCAAACGCTGTGCCGAAAGCGCGAACTTCGCTTGCGTCGCGGACTTTTTGTGGCGCGCTGCGGCATGGCTCGCGCGCGAAGCGAGCCTGCGCGCCGAACCCACACAGATAAAACGTGGTTTAACAGCTTTATGGCTCGGGCGACTGCTGTGTATGGATTACGCATAATTAATGCGCTAAGTCGACCATTAAGAAAATCGACCTGTAACGACCGCCCGGTAGTCGCCGAAGCCAAAAAGCTGATAAGAGCCGTACGAGCAGTCAAGTCAAGGCAAGGCGCTGTCGAGTTTGCTGCACGGCTCACTGATTCGCGCGACAACAAGCTGCCGCCGCGCGCTTTCACTCTACAGCCAAATCACCGAGCCGGGCGTGTTGTACCAACCCGCAACAGAGGCTTCAACCTGGGCCTCAATCCGGCTGCGCTTGATCTTCATGGTCGGTGTCAGCGTGCCGTGCTCGATAGACCACGGTTCGCGGGCCACGACGATCATGCGAATTTGCTCGTAGTCCGCAATCTCCGCGTTGACGGAGGCGAGCAAGGCTTTGAGCTGTTCGGTGATATCGGCTCGAACCACTGGGTCGCCGACCGTCGGGCGCAGCTCTTCGTTGAGCACCACCATCGCATACGCTGCTTGCTGCCCGACGCCCGAGACCATCGACATTTCGATGATTGGATTGGCGTTGATTTTGTTCTCGATCGGCGCGGGTGCGATGTACTTGCCCTTGCCGGTCTTGAACAATTCTTTCTTGCGGCCCGTGAGCTTCAACATGCCATCGGCACGCAGCTCGCCCAAATCGCCCGTGCGGAAAAAACCGTCTTCGGTGAAACTTTCGGCGTCGAGCTCCGGCTGTTTGTAGTAGCCCGCTAACTGCCCCGGTGACTTAATCAACACTTCGCCGTCTTCACTGATGCGGACCTTCACACCGGGCATCGGTGAGCCCACGTAGCCCGGCGCGTTGAGCGCAAGCGACGACGTATTTGAGTATGCGAAGTCTTCTGTCATCGCGTAGCCCTCAACGAGATTGAGGCCGAGCTTGCGATACCACGCGATCAACGCGGCAGGAATCGGCGCAGAGCCGCTGCCCGCATGCTTGACCGAATCGAGCCCCAGTCCTTTGAGCACCTTGCGGCCGACGATTTTTCCGATGATCGGAATCGAGAGCAGGCGGTTGAGTTTCTCCGCGGGCATTTTGTGGAAAACACCTTGCTGAAACTTCAGCCAAAGGCGCGGCACCGAAATAAACACAGTGGGCCGCGCGCGCTGCAAGTCCTTCACAAACGTATCTAACGTTTCCGCGAAGAAAATGTGTCCGCTTCCGTCGACCAACGCTGCACACTCCACCCACGCCCGCTCAAACACATGCGCCAACGGCAGGTACGACATGATGCGCACCTCCTCGTTTGGGCCAATCGCGTCACGAATGTTTTTCGCCATGCCTTCGGCGGCTGCTGTGATGCGATCAAAGCGATGCATCACGCCTTTCGGCCGCCCGGTCGAACCGGAGGTGTACATCATGATCGCGATTTCGTCGCCCTCGCGAGACGGCGTGCCCGCGATGGGCTCGCACTTAGCGATCACGTCGTCCCAGCCATCAAACGCGGTTCGCACCGCATCGGGCGCAAGCGGAAATGCGATGCACGGCAAATCGGCCGACACCGCGCTCGCCTGTTGCTCCCACGTATCGAGCTTGCCCAAGAACAACAAACTCGCGCCGCTGTGCTCCAACACGTAACGCACGGTCTCCGCTGTTTCAGTCGGAAAGATCGCCACCGTTGTGCCACCAGCCATCCAAATGGCAAGCTCCGCCATGAAAAAGTGCGCGCAATTCTTCGACAAAATCGCAACCCGCGCGCCGCGCGGAAATCCGCGGCTTTGCAGGTGCGTCGCCATGCGCCGTGACTGATCCATCATCTGCCGCCAGGTGTAATCCACCACGGCACCGCCACCAGTAGGTTGCGTCAAAAACAGTTTGTCCGGATGTGCACGCTCGTGCGCGTAGACACGATCCAAAATCAACGTGGCCTCTGCCATATTTCCTCCTTTTTTTTGTACAAACGAAAATCACCGCAGACACTTAGCGTGGCACACACAGGAATCGAAGGAAAGGGTGTATACCCCACACCAAATCCGCCCCGCTGCGCTGCCGCTCCGCTTCCCGTCTGGGGAAGTTTTTCAAAGCAGGTGAAGTATGCGCCAAGCGCGCACGCTTGTCTTTTTCAAACGCTACGGTGCTGGCATCAAACTCGCGAGGTACGCGGTGATATCGTTCGCGTTTCGCGTTGCGGCGGGCGTAGCGGTGGCGAGCCCCGCCGTCAGCGCTGCACCGCGAAACCCCAACAGAAAGCGCACGACTATCGTGCCATCAATGCCGATTTGCACCGCACCGTTGCCGTCAGCGTCAAAGTGCTGATGCATCGACGCCAGCAACACATGCAGCGACACCGCGTCACGGCGAGTCGCAGTGTTAGACAGCGCGTTGGCCGTCGCCGGTGGCGAGGCGATGGCTTTGAGGAAGCGGTAGATCAACACCGCGTCGCTGGTTCCCGCAGCGCTCCCGGTCGGCGCGTCACCGTCGATGTCGAGCGAAACACGAAACGTCGGCACCGCGACAGGCTGCACTGGCGCGACGCTCGGGTGACCGATTGACCCGTTGTCATCGCGGCCCCAGCAGTGCACGCCGCCTGTGATCACTACGCACGCGTGCACGCCCCCGGCACCGATGGTGGTCACGCCGCTGCCGTCGGCAATCGTCGTAACCGGCGCGTTGCTAATCACCGGTGCGCCTACGCCCAACTCTCCGACCGATCCGTCACCCCAGCAGCGCACGCCGTTGTTGACCACTGCGCAAGTGAACTGCACGCCCCCGCCGCTAGAGCTAACGCCGCTGCCAGCGGGGAACACCGCGAACGGCGCATTTTGCTGCGTCGTGCTGCCGTTGCCGATCTGGCCGCCGTTGTTGTTGCCCCAGCAGGACAGCCCGCCATTGATAACGGCGCAGGCGTGTGCCGAGCCTGCCATGATGGCCGTGACGCCGCTTCCGGCTGCGATCGCCTGCACGGGCGTGGAGCCGCCGGTAGCGGCGCCGTTGCCGAGTTGGCCTTGGTCACCGCGCCCCCAGCACTGCACGCCACCGCTGATGAGCGCACAGGCGAAATAGTCGCCTGTGGCGACCGCTGTCGCGCCGCTGCCGTCTGGTAGCGTCGTGACTGCTGTGCGCTGATTTGACGGCGAAGTGACACCTAGTTGACCAAACCCATTGGTGCCCCAGCAGCGCACGCCGCCGTTCACTACTGCGCAACTAAATTCAAGACCCGCGCTGATTGCAGTGGCGCCGGTCATGGGAACCGTGCCCACCAGCACTGGCGTCGGCAGCGATACGTCAGCCGTGCTGGTGCCGCCGACTCCGATCTGGCCCTTGCCATTCTTGCCCCAGCAGAGCACGCCGCCCGCAACTAACGCGCACGTGTGGCGATCGCCAACCGCGATAGCGCTCACGTTCTGACCGGAGGCAATCGCCTGTACCGGTCGTTGCCGATCAAAACCATCGCCAACGCCCAGCTGTTTGTTTGAGTTCAGGCCCCAGCACTGCACGCCGCCTTGCACGATGGCGCAGGTGTGCGCACTGCTGCCGGTGGCCACCGCACTCGCCTGCGTGCCGTGCGCGAGCGTTTGTCGCGGCGTCGAGGCGATTCGGTTGAGGCGGACTCCCAGTGCGAGCTGTGCGTTGCTGCCCCAGCAGCGTGCGCTATTCGCGACGATGGCGCAGGTGTGGTCGAGCCCGGCCTCGATCTGTGTCACCCCGCTTGACACAAAACTGGCCACCGTCGGGACCACTGCTTCGTGCTGGTTTTCGATACCCAATTGCCCTAAGGCGTTTGAGCCCCAGCACCGCACTTCGCCGCCGACCAGCGCGCACGTGTGGCCGTCGCCACCGGTCACTTGCGTCGCGCCCGCGCCGCTGGCAATCGCGTTGGCAATGCCGTTGCTCCCGGGGGTTGCGCCGAGCTGTTTGTAGAAATTGTCGCCCCAGCAACTCACGCCACCCGAAGTCACGACGCAGGTGTGAAACGCCCCGGAACCGAGTGCTGTGGGCGTGCCCGTCAGGTCGCTTCTAGTGATCGGTGTGATTGCCTGGGTGGTGGCGCTGGCATTCGTCACTTGCAGAAAATTGTTCGCACCCCAGCAGCGCACTTGCCCGCTGACCAGCGCGCAGGCGTGCGCGGCACCAACGGTCAGCCCGGTCACACCGCTGCCCGCACCGAGGCCGGAGACATCGACCGGTGCCGTGCTCGCGGTGGTGCTCCCATTGCCGAGTTGCCCTTGCGCGTTGGTACCCCAGCATTTCACGCCACCGCTGACGACGGCGCAGGCGAATGCGACTCCTGCTTCGACACGTGTCACGCCGCTCCCGGCCGGTAGGATGGCGACTGGTGCTGTCCGCCGGGTGGTGCTCCCGTCGCCGAGTTGCCCGCTGCTGTTGAGGCCCCAGCACTGGAGGCCGCCGTTCACCACCGCGCAGCTGAATTGATCACCCGCAGTGACTTGCGTCGCACCGCTGCCGCGTGGCAGCGCCTCGGCAGGCACCGGAATCGCCAATGAGAAAAGCTTGTTGCCAAGCTGGCCCTGCGTCGTGCTACCCCAGCATTGCACGCCACCGTCGACGACTGCGCAACTGTGGCTGGTGCCCCCGCTCACATCCGTCGTGAGTGCGTAGGCGTTCACGTGCAACGTGAGCGCGAGGGTCGCGCTGCCGCTGGTGTTGGTCGCCGCTAGCGTCACGTTGAAAGCGCCAGCCTCGATGGGCACGCCAGAGAACGTGACGTTGCCATTTCCCGTGTGCGAAGCGGCAATGCCCGGCGGCAACCCCGAAGCGATGACTGACGTCGGCGCGGTCGAACCGCCCAGCCCAATGGTCGCGGAGTAGGCCACACCGCGCGTGGCCAACGGCAACGTAGGGTTGATCAGCGTCGGCGCGACCTGCGCGAGCGCGGGCGTAATCCCGAGCATGAGCGTCAGCGACAGTAGGCGTGTTGCACTGCGACAGGCAGCGACCAGAAGGTGAGATATACCAAGCAAAGCGTTCAACATGTGCACGTCCAGCGTCAGAGGGTTAAACCAAGCTGCGACGCACGACGCAATCGTCGGCAGCGCGGGCATCAACGCGACGCAGCGTCCTGTAAACGAAATTTGGGCGACGGATTCGCCACGGGCGCGCATGTAGGGCGCCAATGCTGGTTACAGCTTTATTGCCAAAAGGGCAGCTGCACAAGCGCTATAGCTAATTTTTGACGAATCTTGACGACGACAATAAACGGCCTGTAACGACCGTACAGCTGTCGATTGGGCACAAAAGCTGTATTGCGCATGTCTGCAGCATCGGGCGACTCGCGCCCCGTTACGAGGCGGTGTCGGGTACCCCGTTCGCTGGACTCACCGCTGCCGTAGGGTCCGACGAAAACGCGTCTTGCGCAAGGCGCAACGCCTCTGTGCGAATGTCGGCGGGCCAGGTTTCCGTGTACTCCGCAAATCGCTCTCGATCGGCTGCGAAGAGCGCGCGAGTCGCTTCTTCAAAGCCACGCTCATTGCCCGCAATCGCGTTGATGAACCGGTAGCACGCCACTTGCGCGTGCCGCACGCGATCCGCGCCCTCGCTAAACCTACGTGCGTTGTGCACCAGTTTGCGTAGCGTCACCGATGCGCCGCCCGGCTGTTGCGCGAGCCAATCCCAATGCTGCGGCAACAACGTCACCTCACGCGCCACCACGCCAAGCTTGGGCCGACCGGGGCGCGCCGCACTTGGCGCGTTAACGTTGGTCGCACTGTTCGCGCCGGAAAACGCCGACGGATCGGATAAGTCGATCTGCTCACCCGTAATCGCATCAAACACTAGAGGCGATAGCTGCTCCTGCGGTTGCGCGGCGATGAATGCCGCCAGTTGTGCGTCTGTGCCTTGCGCGATGCGTTTGCCATCGAGAAAAGCCATGTACTGGGTAGATTGGGGTGCGGATTGCATGCGAGGTGTTGCTGAATTGTTTGTGAGACCAAATATTACCCGGATAAAAATAGGTTGTCAATTTCATCCGGGTAAATTTGTATCGAAGTCGCATTCGGCCGCCCAGGTATTTCGCTATCCTCTTGCCAGTTTTGTCTACACGATCGTTCCATGTCCAAGTCAACTCAGTCCATCCCCGGCCTCGTTTTCACCGAGCATCGCTTTCAGCTGCCCGTGGACTACGCGAATCCAAGCGCGTACCCAAAGATCACCGTGTTCGCCCGCGAAGTCGCGGCGCCGGGCAAAGAAAACGCGGACTTGCCGTTTCTCGTGTTTTTTCAAGGCGGGCCGGGCTTTGGTGCCCCGCGTCCGGGAGGGGCGGGCGGTTGGTTGAAGCGAGCGCTGCAAGATTTTCGGGTGTTGTTGCTCGATCAACGCGGCACGGGGTTATCGTCGCCGATTACCGCGCAGACCATGCGCCATTTCGCTTCGCCGCAAGCGCAAGCGGACTACGTGTCGCACTTCCGCGCGGACAACATCGTGCGCGATGCCGAAGCCATTCGCAAGCAGCTCATTGGCGATAAACAATGGAGCATCCTCGGCCAAAGCTTCGGCGGATTTTGCGCGCTGCGCTATCTCTCGGCCGCACCCGAAGCGCTCAAAGAAGTACTCATCACCGGCGGCATTCC
>JAKQOD010000103.1 GCA_029565465.1 Deltaproteobacteria bacterium | reverse complement strand
AAGCCTGCGCAATAACCGCTCCTTGTTCAGGATCCGTACCCACCGCAATTTCGTCCATCAACAACAAGCCAGAGGGCCGCGCTTGGTCCAACACCCGCGCTAGGTTCAACATGTGCCCAGAAAACGTCGACAAATTGTGTTCAAGGCTCTGCGCATCGCCGATGTCGGTGAATATCTGCTCAAACCAGCCCAAGGCGCTGCCACTTTCGGCAGCGAGATGCAGGCCAACCCGCAACATCAAAACGGCGAGGCCAACCGTTTTGAGAGCTACCGTTTTACCGCCAGCGTTGGGCCCCGATACAATCAGGGTTTGGCCGGCTGCGACGGTTACGTCATTGGCGACACAGCGACGTTCCGCTAGCAGCATGAGTGGATGCCGTGCATGCAGCAACGCGACTCGCGGGGTATCGGCAAACAGCGCTTCGCTTGCAACGGTATCTTCAGCCAAGCGCGCAGCCGAGGCGACAACGTCGAGAATTTCCGCGACGCCTAACGCTCGCTCCAACGCATCAGCTTCTTCGGCAACCCACCCCGAGTAGCGGACTAAGATGCGCCGTTCTTCATCAGCAACGTCACATTCGGCGAGTTTCTTGCGATTGTTGAGGTCGACAATTTCATCGGGCTCAATGAATAGCGTTTGCCCACTCTGCGACGTGCCATGCACGATGCCGTGCACAAAACCTTTGCCGTCGGTGCGTACCGGTAATACGCAGCGGTCTTCACGTTCGGTGTAGTACGTGTCTTGGAGGTACGGAGCGTACCGCTCGTCTTCGAGCAGCGTTTTCATGCGCTTTTCGAGTTGCGCTTTGATGCTGGCCAAGGTTTTGCGCAGCGGCCCCAGGTCGTCGCTGGCGTGATCAACCAATTTGCCGTCGGTATCAAACCCATCGAGGATCGGATGATAGACGTGGCCCAAATCCTCGATATCGGCAACCCGCACCGTCAACCTCGGCGCTACCTCGGTGTATTCGCGCAGATGCGCCCGGCACTTTGCTAAGCTTTTGGCACTGGTAGCAACCGCGATCAGTTCAGGCGCGTCGAGCGCCGCCGCTTTACGTACCCGTGCCAAGGCGTCTCGAACTTCAAAGATATTGCCAAGCGGTAGGCCTGCATCGCGTGCCATCAAGTTACGTGCTTCGCTGATCTCTTTGCTGCGTTGTTCCGCGTCGCTTGCCTGTGCAAACCAAGCATGTTGGCTCACCGCGGCAGCGCCACGTTCGGTGGCGCAGCGGGCCGCCCAATGTTGAAGCAGGGTTGGCCAGCCGAGGTCCGTCAGCGCTTTTTCCGAAACGATCACGGCTGGGTTTGTACCGCAACCGAAGCCGATCGTCTTGTGCGATGTGACGCTAGCCTGGAATCAAATCGCCAAGCGTCGGCACCACACGATTGCGACCACCGCGCTTTGCAGCGTAGAGGTTTTCGTCCGCACGCTTGATCAACGTTTGCGCGTCAACCCCGGCTTCACGCTGCAGGGTAGCGACGCCAAGCGAAATCGTGAACGCAATCGTTTTGTCGCCAAACACGGTTGGCCGCTCTTCGACCATGACGCGCAATTGCTCAGCGAACACGACCCCACCCGCCAACGCCGTCGAAGGCAACACACACGCGAATTCTTCGCCACCATAGCGGGCGAACAGATCTTCGCGACGTACACGCGGCTTGATACGAGCGGTTAAGTCTTTGAGCACCGCGTCACCAGCGAGGTGCCCTTGGGTGTCGTTGACCTTTTTGAAATGGTCGACGTCAAACATGACCAAGGTCAATGGATGACCGTGGCGATGAGCAACCGCGACTTCGCGCTCCAGGAATTCACCGAAGTGCCGCTTGTTGGCAATACCCGTCATGCCATCCTGGATGGCCATGTTGTGAATTGCTTCGTGATACGCGCTTTCGATGTTCGAACCTGCGAGAAATTTGTAGATCGCATCACCAAAACGAACCTGATCGCCATCGGCCAACTTCGAGTTACGAATCCGGGCTTCGTTAACAAATGTGCCGTTGGTTGAATTCAGGTCGTCCACTGCCCATTCGCCGTCATCATCTTGGGCTAAACGCGCATGCTGCCGAGAAACCGAGTTGCGTGGCACCACGAAGTCTGCAGTGGCATCACGGCCTACGACATACACAGGGTTAGCAAGCGGAACGCGCTTACCGATGTCTGGCCCTGGTGGGTGGATCATCACTAAGCACGCAGCTTCCCCGCTCTTCTTCTTGTCGGGGGCTTCGAGCGGTCGCGCCAGTACGAGCGTGCCGCCATCTCGGTAATCGGTACTCACGGTGTTGGCTTGTTTTATTATTCTAACCTAAGGAACTACCCTAATGGCAAGTTTTACGGCCAACGTTACGCTGCATTATTTGACTATGATTTAATACCGCGACGCGCTGCATCAGCAAGCGCGGTAGCCATTGACTGCATGCCCGACGCTGCGCCCAATGAAATCGCGCTTGGCAGCGCGGTGGTATGGCCATCTACGGTCGCCAACGCGTTTTTGACGGCTTCGGTGCCCAAAATCACTTCAAACGCTGCAAATCGGCCAGCGCCATCACTTCGTCGGCACATCGTTTGGGCGGTACCAGCTACGAAGTTTTGCGCCAGAATACGCAGCGCGCGTGCGGGATCACCAGGCTCGGCAAGTTGCGCAATCCGCAATAATGCAGTCGCGACATCATTGGCGGCGACCCCTACCAGCAGCATGGCCCCAGCTTGCAAGGCTGCCACAACAGCGCTCGCGGCATCGCTATCACTACAGTCGCCAATCGCGATTACATCAGCGCACTCGCGCAAGCCCGCCGCAATTCCCACGGCGTAGCTTCCGACGTGTTCGCCTACCGTGCGCTGTGAAACGATAGAGCGCCGCGATACGTGGACCATTTCGATCGTGTGCGCGAGATCAAGGATAAACCGCGCTGCATTGGTATTTTGCGCATGTAGCAACGACGCCAGCGTTGTAGTTTTTCCGCTGCCTGGACCTCCAGTAACCACCATCAAGCCACGGCTTGCATCAAGCGCACGAACTGCCGCGTCGGGCAAGCCAAGACGCTCTGGCGGCGGCGGCTCGAGCACCATCAAGCGAATCGCAGCGGATGCGCCGCGGCGATCGCGCGCCAATGAAATACGCATTCGCACTTCGCGATTACCGTATACAAACGCTGACGGCGTGCCGGTTACTGCACCATCGCGCTGCTCCGCTGGTGCCAAGATTCCGAGTTCGCGTTCAAGTCGGTCGGCATCTATCGCGCCACGATCACGCATGGGCTGCAGTTCGCCAGCGACGCGAATCATGGGTACTGCATCAGCTGCTAAATACAAATCGGTTGCACGCGCCGCGCGGGCAGCAGCGAAGAGTTCATCTAACAACGTGCTGCCGCTGGTTGCGGATTCCGGCGCATCGTCGTACTGCGAGCGTTCGATTTCCATGCCGTCGCCGGTTTCAACTGCAAGCACTGGCGCCGGCGTTGCAGCGCGAGGCGCCGTGGTTTGCGTCGCGGCAGCGGCTGCCATAACAGCCATCGCAGGTGTATTGGTTTGCGGCGTCAGCAGCACTTGCCACGCCCCAGGCGAGATTGTCACGTGCGCGGTGTAAGCGACGCCAGCGCTGACGAACTCGAACTTGGTTGGGCGGCTAGCGTCGAGCGAAGCCAGCGCATCGATGCTGGCAACTTCACGCACCATCGCCACAAGTTGATCATGCGGGGTGATTTGGGTCGCTTGCCGGTCGCCGCCTGGGAAGCGCAAGGTCACGGCTTGGCCAGACGCCAGCAGTGCACCAGCAGCACCGAATTTCTCAATGCTACGCAAGTAACCGTCAATGCGCGCCATCAGCTCTGCCTCATGACCGTATCGTAGCCCGATTCGTCGGGTATCGCCTAGTCGGTGGGTCTACAACCCAAACCAGTAGTTTGCTTTTAGCATCACGACGTCTTCAGAATCCGACCTCGCGAGTGCTGAAATTTCGGACCCCAGATTAAATCGCCCATCGCTGTCACTAGCACTTTGGCCATGACTCCAAATCGCAAAGATCGTCGAGCCCGGCCGATATTGCCAACGCAATACCAACGTGCTTCGCAATTGCTGCACACCAAAGTCGGGCCGACTAAACGTGTAGGCGTTGCGCCCACTGCGGTCACCGGTTACCGCGATCACATCATCGCGTTGGCTCAAATCGCTGTCGTTGTAGTGATAGAAGCGATCGTTGTAATTGCCGCGCGATGGCTGGTCAGCATCTTTATAGTCGCTGTACGCACCGGTTGACATGAACGGCTGGGCATAGAGTTGAAAGCCTAGATTCGGGGTCAACGTCCACGACATGCGTAGCGTCATCGCAGCGGTCACCTGACGAATGCGACCAAAAATGAAGTGCGCATTGCCGGCATCGTCGGCCACTTCTTCAACGTACTGGCGATCATCTTCGTTCACGCTCAGGCTTGGCCCTACGAATAGTTCGAGATTCGGCCGCGCTTGGATTTGCGCTCCAAGCTCGCCCCCACTTGACCAATTCGCACTCGCGGGCGTCAAACCGGCGTTGAAGCTGCCCGAGATTTGCAGTTTGTGGCGCGAGTCAGAATTGAAATACGCCCATGCCGAAAAACCTGGGTCAATGCGTAGCTTGGCGCCGCCACGCAGCGCCGTGGTGTCCCAACGATTTATGTCGTAATTGATGCCACCGCCGATGTTCCACATATCAGTGGTCGTTACATGGCCGTTAAAGTTGCCGCCCCAGCCGCCGACACGCGGTTCAAAATCGTTATAAAACCAAAAGTTGGCGTTGGTGCGATAACTCAGCAAACCACCGCCTGGATTTTCATCACGGTACGCGACATAGGCAAACGTGATCGCTTGATCGGCACTGGTTTGGTACCCTAAGTCGTTGGCTTCGAATTCCGGGGTCCGAATGTCACCACCGGCGCCAAAGCGCCAGTGCGGATCACCTTGCACATTACCCAAGTTCCAACTTAACGCGGCCCCCGCCATGGTAGTGCGGGTTGGATCGTAGTCCAAATGAGGTGCATCTGGCCGCAGAAAGTTATGCCGAGGCAAGCCTTGCAAACGTTCGATCGCCGCCGCCGACCCCTGCACAAAGCTGCCATAGAGATTGGTCGATAGTTGATAACCGCCGGCTTTGCCCCAGCGGTGCATGCCATCAACCCCACCCGTGTAAGCCTGCTGCACCAGGATGTCGCCGACGCTGTGGTCGCCAAGTACGCGCTGCACACCAGTAGCAACAGCACCCAGGGTTGATCGGCCTTGACGAAAGTCGCGCTTGACGCGCGCTACCATGAAGTTCGTCAACGGCTCAACGACATCGGATGTACGGTTGCTGTTTTCGTCAATCGCGGTGCCCGTTTCTTCGGCGGTAACTACATCCAACACGCCAACTGACCAACCGCCTTCGGATTTACCGCTCACTTTGGCTGCGCCGTAGATCGGAGTTGCGGTGGGCACATTGGTAAATACACCGTCGACGGATCCGTGGGGCGCACCACCGATGCGACGCGAGTAGAAGAGCGTTTCCGAATTTTCGTCGCCAATGCCGAGGCCCATTTGAAACAACTCAGAGCCTTCGAGAAAAAACGGCCGGCGTTCGGCGAAGTAGAGTTCGTTCGCCGTCAAATTGACTTGCGACGGATCCGCTTCGACTTGGCCGAAGTCAGGATTGATGGTTGCCGACAAGGTAAATGCCGACGACAATCCATACTTAGCATCGAGGCCCAATGCATACCGCGGCTGCAGCTTATCGTTGAGCGGATCGGCGGGGTCCGCCGGCGTTGTCAGCAAGCCGCCTGAGATGTACGGCAGCAATTCCAGCCGCCGGCCCGGTTTCACATCGCGAATACCATGCAGTGTGCCGAATTTTCCGACGATTTGCGCATCTGAACGCTGCCAAGGCGACCACACGTCTTCTTCGCCAGTCCGAGCAATCGCTCGCACAACTTGAATGCCCCAGGTTTGTTCTGGCTTCGCAGAAAAGCGCAATTGTGACAGGGGAATGCGATACTCCGCCGTCCAGCCTGTTGCCGTGATCGCGCTAGCCCCGGTCCAGACTGCATCCCACGACGTGTCGATCGAACTATCGTCGTAGATCAGCATGTCGCGCTGCACGCTGGCCGGATTGAGCAAAAACGCAAAGCCGGTTCGGCGGTCATGATACGAATCGAATGTGACCGACACTTCGTCGGATTGCGACTCTTGATCTCGTCGCGTCAGCAGCCCACGAATTTCGGCCGGACTGTCGTCGTGGCACCATATGCCAACATAGACAGCCGCATTGTCGTACATCACAGCAAACTCAGTGACGCGCTTGGCCGGCAAATTGGGATTAGGAAAGCGTCTGACAAAGCCACCGTGCTTGGGCGCGGATGCCCAACTGTCGTCGGTTAACGAGCCGTCAATCTTCGGTGCTTTCGACACCCGCACTGCGTTGGCAACCGGCGCTGACGGCGCCGCGACGGTGGCGATCGGGTTGGCCTCCGCAGACGTGGCGACCAACGCAAGCACAGCCATTACGCTCGTCGATATCAAGCGAAGTTTCATACAGTCCCGATCCACATGACGCAGCAACGGTTGACACCGTAACAAGATTCGTTTGTCGAACCGCTATTTTTACGCAAAAATTCCACGACTTTTGCTGTCGCGCAGCGTCGCAGGTGTCGCACGGTTTGATGACTATGCGCGGGCTTCATCGCGCCGCTGCGCATGTTGCAACAGAATGTTCGTCGTGGACGCGCCGATCTCATCGAGTATCTGCATGGGCCCAGCGGAAAATTCAAACTGCCCTGCCGTCCAGTCCAACACTCGCATGATGCGCTCACGTCCAACACCGGAGCCGCCGCCTTCAATTTTACAAATGCGGCCGTCTTGCACAAACAAGCGCGCCACGTCCGGCCCGTTGATCAGCAGCAGCACACCCGATTTGCGTTCAAATTCAAACAGCGACAACAAGGTGCCTAACGCAACATCAACCAGCGACCCTCGCAACCCGATGGATGCGTTGGACACCGCAGTTACGCGATGGACCCGAATCACCAACTCTTCATCGAGAAACGGCCGCGGAATCACATCTCGCACACCCGCTCGAAACGCTTCTAAGCGGATCAAATCGCTTGCGCCGTCGGTGGTCAACACCAGTGGCACCGCGGACATTTGCGCGTGGTCGGCCATCGCGTACGCGAGATCGATGCCTGACATGCCGTCCATTTCGAGTGCAGCAATCACCACATCTGGCTTCCAACCGGCCGACGCAGCCAGCGCTTCAGCGGCCGATTCATAGGTGCGCACTTCGAAACCAGCGCGTTCCATGCAGCGCGCTAAGCGAGCACGCAGTGGTTCACTTGGCTCCGCAATCAATGCCAGCGAAGCCGACGACAACCCGGGGTTGGTTTCTTCGCCACGAATACTGTGCAGGTGATTGTGCAGTTGATCAAATGCAGCGCCCGCACCAATAAACTCGAAGCCAACCCCAACATGGCGCCCAAGCGCGCGTGCTGCCGCAGGCATCAATATGTGTGCAACCCGTGCTGTGAATTTGGATCGCGAACCATTAGGTAGCGTCAAATAGACAGTGGTGACTTCACCAACTGGCAGCATCGCATCCGTTCGAACGAACATGCCACGAGTCGAAAGGTCCTCCGTTTCGGCGAACACCGGACCCGATGGACGTGCGAATTCAACCGGGCACCGGCTGACCAATCGCTGTTCGCGTCCACCTCGGGATCTAGACACGAAACGAGAATATCCAGAGTGTGGGCAAATGTCAGTTCTTTGGCTCAATTCAAGGTGTTTCGTGGCTTGATTCACACTGCCAAAAATTAAAATACTGTAATTACATACACTTACAGAAAACCATTGGAATAGAAACTTTGTTCATGAAACTTTGAACAAACTTAACGCACCAGAGCTATATCTGGCCCCAAGGAGTTCTGATGCCCACCCTCGCCGTTGCAAACAAGGCGCCTCTGCAACAACTCGCTTCGATTTGCCAGACTGAAGGAACCGTTGACCTGGCAGAACGCTTGCGTCGTCTCGATGCCTGGCTGCGTGATGACGTTGCGCAAGTAGCGCGCGCGCTACAGGACATGCGCGGCGGCGAACGAATTGTCGAAACCGCAGCAGTGGACCTGGTAACCACGCGTGGCAAATATCTACGGCCAATCTGTGTTGCGCTCGCCAGTCGCACGGGGCACGGGTTCACGCCAGCTGCGCATCAGTTGGCGGTCGCTGTAGAGATGGTGCACAACGCTACGCTGTTGCACGATGACGTCGTTGACCTCGCCGAAACGCGGCGCGGCAAACCAGCTGCACGGCTCTTGTATGGCAATGCGGCGTCCATTTTTGCAGGCGATTGGTTGTTGGTGAATGCACTGATGCGCGTGCAAGCCAGCGGTGTTGACGGCGCTTTGCCTTTGATGTTGAGCATCATTGAAGAAATGGTACTGGCTGAGTCGTTGCAGCTTGAGCGCCGCGGCAAAATCGACGATGAAGCGCTTTCGACCAATTCATATCTCGCTGTTGCGCGTGGCAAAACCGCAGCGCTGTTTCGTTGGGCGATGATTGCAGGTGCACGCGCTGGCGGCGTGTCGGCAGAAACTGAAAAAGCCCTCGAAGCCTTCGGCTTGCATTTGGGCGTGGCATTCCAAGTGATCGATGATTGCCTCGACTTTGCTGGCAACGAATCCGCGTTAGGCAAAAAGCCACTCGCCGATTTGCGCGAAGGCAAAGTCACCTATCCGCTCATCGTTGCTGCGCGACAGGTGCCAGCCATCGTTGATAATTTGCGCGAGTTCCTGGCAACGCCGGAAACCGATGCCGCCGCCGACTCGATGATGCAGCACATCGCTACGCTGGTGCGCTCGTCGGGTGCACTTGACGCTGCGAACCAGTTTGCAACGGCGCAAATTGAAGCCGCGATTGCGCAACTCGCCCATGTTGACGAGTGCGAAGCCAAAGAACAGTTACGCACCGTGGCCTACGCCTCGTTGGCAAGGAGTCATTAACATGAGCGACCAAACACGAACGCTCGGTAGCGGGGCCCCGAATGGAGCTGACCGGCGAACGCTGGGCAGCGGGGCCATGTTCGACAAAATTGCCGAACGTTATGACCTGCTAAATCGCGTCATTTCGCTTGGCATCGACCAGCGCTGGCGCAAGCTCGCAGCGGCAGCTCTCGACGATCTGCCGGGAGCGATCAACGTGTTGGACTTAGCGTCTGGCACCGGCGATCTTGCGTTTGCAGTGCATGCGCATCGTGTGCAATCGGATCGTGGCGTTGGCACGGTCGTCGGCACCGATCCTTCGCCTCGCATGTTGGCGGTTGCACAAACCAAGTTGGCGAAACACAAAGACAACGTGCAAAGCGCGGTGAGCTTTGCGTTTGGAGATGCGCAAGCGCTGCCATTTGCGGACGCCAGTTTCGACGCTGTTACGATGGCGTTTGGCATTCGCAACGTGCCGAATCGAGCTGCTGCCCTCCAGGAAATGCGTCGGGTTACGCGCCCAGGTGGCAAAGTTGTCATCTTAGAGCTCAGCGAACCACCACCGGGCTTGCTGGGCGCAGCCGCTCGGCTGCATGTGCACCATGTGGTGCCGCGCGTCGGCGCACTGCTGTCAGGCTCGACGGAATATCGCTACTTGCAACAATCGATTGCAGCGTTTCCGCCGCCCGACGAATTCTGTCGGCAGCTTGCTGCAGCCGGCCTGATCGTTGAGCGCAGCACCGCGCTGACGTTTGGTGCGTGCCACTTGTTTGTGGGCCGCGTGCCTGGCGGTGTGATGTGACCACCGCTCACGAAAGCACCAACGCAGCGCCAAGCGCACCGTGGGTGCAACACGGCGACAATCAGCTTGCAACGGGTTTGCAACAAGCCGCGAACCAAGCCGGCGTGACGGCGCTTGCGTTTGAGGTTGCCGCGGCACCGCCAACGGCCTTAGCCGATGCACTGCCTGGACAGCCGCGTGTGTTGTGGCGTGCCCGCGATGGTGCGATGCATGCTGGCATTGGCGCTGCGATTACGTTGCACGCTGACGGCGACGCTCGCTTTACCGCGATCGCCGAACAAGCTGCTGCGGTGACGTGGCATACCCAAGGCGTTGCGCACGGCCCGCGTTTTTTCGGCGGCTTTGCGTTTTGTGCCGGCGGCGCCGATGATCCAGCCTGGCGCGGCTTTGGCGATGCATGGTTCATGTTGCCGCGCTGGAATTATCAAGGCACCACGCTGACGCTTTTCGTAGGCCAAGAAGAGTTGCAGCGGCAGCCCAGCTTAGCCGAGCAACTGCAACGCGAACTGGCAACGCTACGCGAATGCTTGCAAAAGCGCGGCACGTTGCGCGCGGTGGCCGCCCACGATGGCGCATCGCCGTTGCCTGCAGCCCGCTATGCAAGTCCACAAGCGCAAACCCAATGGCGTGCCCATATCGAGGATATCGTTGCGCAGATTCGCCGCGGCGCGGCCGCCAAAATCGTCGCAGCCAGGCATATCGACATCGGCATGGCAGCGCCCGTGGAGCTCGGCGCACTGGTCGAAACCTTGTGGTCGCAACAGCCACATTGTTACGGTATCGCAATATCCCCGGGCGGCGGCGCCGCCACATTCATCGCCGCACCGCCTGAACGCTTGTTGAAAAAGCATGGCGATCAAGTTACCAGCGAAGCCGTCGCAGGCTCGTTGCCAAACTCCGGCAACAATGCCGACGCGGCCAAAGCAGAATTGCTTGGCGACGCCAAAAACCGCGCTGAGCACCAATGGGTAATCGATGCAGTCGCGGCAGAGCTGACCGACGCCGGCGTCAAATTGTCCGGAGACCGGACAACGTCGGTGCGCAGTTTCCGCAACATCCACCACTTGCACACGCCCATTGCCGGCAAGTTGCAGCACCCGCGGCACGTGCTTGAACTAGTGAAGCCATTGCATCCAACCCCAGCAGTAGGCGGCACGCCGCGATCCGCCGCGATGGCATGGATTGCCGAACACGAAGCACCGCGCGGCTACTATGCATCGCCGGTTGGCTGGTTTGCGCCTAACGGCGACGGCGAGTTTGCGGTTGCTATTCGCAGTGCACTGTTCGGCAGCAATACCGCGCGGTTGTGGGCTGGCGCCGGCATCGTCGAAGCCTCCGATGCGGATGTCGAGTTTGCCGAGACTGAAACCAAGCTGCAGACCATGTTGGGCGCACTTGCGGTCGGAGTGCGCGTGCCATGACGCTGCGGCCCGAACTGATCCAGACCCAATGGGCGCGCCTGATCGTCCGCACCCTGCACCACGCGGGCGTGCAAACGGTGGTCGTCAGTCCAGGATCTCGTTCGGCGCCCTTGGCGCTTGCCTTGGCCGAAGCGCATGACCAGGTTGATGTTCGCATTATCGTCGATGAGCGCAGCGCGGGCTTTTACGCACTCGGCGTCGCACGTGCAACTGGCTTGCCGGTTGCCTTGGTGTGCACGAGTGGCACCGCAGCCGCACACTATTTGCCTGCCGTGATTGAAGCGGCCGCAACGTATGTGCCGCTGGTTGTGTTGACGGCCGATCGCCCTGCCGAACTGCATTACTGCGGTGCACCGCAGACGATCGATCAGCACGGCCTGTTTGGCCGCTTTGCACGCGCAGCATTGCAACTCGGTACACCCGATGCTGCACCATTGTCATTGCGCGGCTGCCGGCTCACCGTGGCTCACGCCGTCGGCTTGGCGATGGGGCCGATTCCAGGCCCAGTGCAACTCAACATTCCTCTGCGCAAACCACTAGAGCCAGCTGCACCGCACACCGAGGAAGAACGTGACTTCGTCAGTTTTTCGGACAATATTGCAGACGCTACGCCAATCGTTAGCCATGCAACGGTGCAAGCCACCGTGCCGGCGCATGTGACCGAGCTCATCGCAACCGCGCAGCGCGGCATCATCGCGGTTGGCAATGTGCCAGCGTACGATCGCGATTTGGCTGCAGCCGTCGCCGAACTCGCGCGCGCCACTGGCTTTGTTGTTATTGCCGAAAGCGGCAGCCAGCTGCGTTTGGCCGGGCGCTGCATCAGCCATCACGATGCGTTGGTAAGCTGTGCGGCGCGCGGCGTGCTTGCGCCGGATTTGATCGTACAAATCGGAGGCGAACTTGCAAGCAGTGGCTGGATCGCAGCGCGCGTTGCGTGGGCGTCGGCAACCACGGTGATGCTCGACCGCTTCGCGCAACACGATCCGCACTCGCAAGCAGCTGCGATCATCGTCGGCGAATTGGCCACCACGGTACGTGCGTTGACGGTACCAAGTACTGCTGCGTCGCTGCAGCCCCGTGCCGCCTACGCTGCAACCTGGAACGCCCTTGATGCCGTCGCCAGCGCGAGCGTCGAAACGGCGCTGGCGGCAAATTCCACCGCCGAGCCGGGCTTCGTCAAAGCCGCCGTGCGTTCGCTCCCCAAAGGTGCCGGCCTGCTGCTTGGCAACAGCCTGCCGATTCGAGTCGTTGACCAAGTCTGCGACCCATCCGACGACAACGAACGCTGGGTGGTTACCCAACGCGGCGCCAATGGCATCGATGGCCTTCTGGCCGGTGCAGCGGGTGCGGTTGCCGCACGTGGCCCTGCGATGTTGCTGATCGGCGATGTCAGCTTTAGTCATGATGTTGGCAGCCTCGCGGTCTTGCGCACCTGCAAC
>JAKQOD010000102.1 GCA_029565465.1 Deltaproteobacteria bacterium | reverse complement strand
CTTCCGATCTTGGTGCTGGCAGGTGTCACCGTTGGATCTTTGTGACACGCGGTCGCCACAAGCGTCGCGGCCAGTGCAACCGCGATGGGCCCCGTAGCTCGGCGGAGTTGATCAGGTGATCGTTTCATCGCCGACCTCGTTTGCGTTCGCGAAAAAAGCGCAGCAGCGGATCCACCATCGAGCCGCTCGCATCAAAGGTGACCAAGTCGATGCGGCTCGCACGCAACGCGTCGGTAAGTGCAACGTGGCGTTGCGCTGCCACCTTTGCCAACTCGTCGCGGAATGTCGCCGACTGCGTATCAACCAAGCGCGTCGCGCCGGTTTCGGCATCGACCAAGGTTACCAAGCCCGCAGGCGGCATTTGCTGCTCACGCGGGTCGGTCACCAACGCTGCGACCACATCGTGCTTGCGACTCGCATGGCGCAACACGTCGAGATAGTTCTCGTCGACAAAGTCAGAAATCAAAAACAGCACGGTACGGCGCGGCAATACCTTGCGGCAGAACTCCAATGCCGCGCCAATGCTGGTCGCGCGCCCTGCCCCAGTGTTTGCGGCAGCCGCTGCGCTGGTGCGCTTGCTGCGAAACTGCTGCCACCAGCGGCGCACCATGCCTGGCCACTCGGTAATCATCCGTTTTTGTTGCACGGTCGCCGGCTCACTGCCTCCCCGCGCCAGCACTTCGCGAATCACGCGCAGGGCATGTTTGCTGCCTTTGCGCGGCGGAATGTAGAGGTCGGCTTCGCCATGAAAAAGCAACAGGCCAACCTTGTCGTCGTTGCTGGTCGCCGATAGCGCCAACAGCGCCGACAGTTCAGCCGCCGCTTCTAACTTGCTCCGCCGGCCTGAACCAAACTCTTGCGACGCGCTGATATCAACCAACAACATCACGGTCAGTTCGCGTTCTTCGACGAAGCGCTTCACATGCGCTTCGCCGGTGCGAGCCGTCACGTTCCAGTCAATTGCACGCACGTCATCGCCGGGCACATAAGGCCGCACCTCGTCGAACTCCATGCCGCGGCCTTTGAACACCGAGACATAAGCGCCCGCCATCACATCGGCGACATCCTTGCCGGTGACAAACTGAATGCGTTTTACCGCTTGGGCAATTTCTGCAGGCAACATGATGAAGCGCTCGACGGGCTATGGCACGGGGACGTTTTCGAGAATCTGCGCGACCACATGGTCCGAGGTTTTGCCTTGCGCTTCGGCTTCGTAACTGACCATCACACGATGGCGCAGCACGTCGCCTGCGATCGTCTTGATATCGTGCGGGCTGATGTAAGTGCGGCCGCTCAACAGCGCTTGCGCTTTGGCAACCTTGATCAAGTTGATCGACGCCCGCACCGACGCCCCGTTTTCGATCAAGGTGGCGAGCGGTGCAATGCCGGCGGCTTTCGGATCACGCGTCGCAGCCACCAAGTCAACCGCATAGCGTTTAACTTTGTCGTCAACGAAAACCTGTTTCACGACGTCGCGCGCAGCCATGATTTCATCGCAGTTCATAACTTTGCTGGCACGCGGTTCGCCACCTGAGCCCGCCATGCGGTCGATGATCTTGACTTCATCTTCGCGGCTTGGGTAGCCAACTTTGATCTTGAGCATGAAGCGATCGAGCTGCGCTTCGGGCAGTGGGTACGTCCCTTCTTGCTCGATCGGATTTTGCGTCGCAAGCACCAAGAACGGCTCGTTGAGCGCAAACGTTTGGTCGCCCAACGTCACCTGCTTTTCTTGCATCGCTTCGAGCAGCGCGGACTGCACTTTGGCAGGCGCGCGGTTGATTTCATCGGCCAACACGAAGTTGCCAAACACCGGACCCTTTTTGACGGTGTAGTTGCCTTCGCGCGGGTTGTAGATCTGTGTGCCCACCACATCGCCGGGCAACATGTCCGGCGTAAATTGAATACGGGAGAAGTTGCCTTCCAGCGCATCCGCCAGCGTGCGAATCACCAACGTTTTGGCCAAGCCGGGCACACCTTCGAGCAGCACATGGCCACCGGCCAGCAAACCAAGCAACAAGCGGTGCAGCATGTCGTCTTGGCCCACCAAGACTTTGCCAACTTCGGCTTTGAGTGTTGCGAACTTTGATTGCAGTTTATTTGCGTCTTCTGTGAGTCGATCCGACATAGTTTTTCCAAACGTGAACGCGGCGGTGGCCACATTGCCGACGCACATTGCCGACCCTGGGCCGCCGAGTCAACTAGACCCGCCGGCCTTGTTATTTCCAGGCAGGTGACTTTTTTTGCGATTTCCGAAAAATCCGATAAGCACCTAACATTGCTATATTTTTCAGCACTTACAACGTTAATCTTCCACCCCGTAACGCAACAACTTTCGATACAAGGTTTTACGATCGAGCCCCAATGCCTTGGCAGCTTCGGTCCGATTGCCGCCCATGAGGTCTAGCACATGCAATATGTGCCGGCGCTCAACTTCTTCCACCGTGACCACGCCGCTATGGCCCTGTGCGTGCATTGGCAACGGCCCAGCTTCATATTGGCGAATTTTCTCTGGCAGGTCCTCGACGCCAAGCGTGGCAAAGTTGGCCACCGCAACCGCGCGCTCCATACAGTTTTGCAATTCACGCACGTTGCCTGGCCAGCTGTACTGCACCAGCCGTTCGGCGGCGGCTGGCGAAAGTGCTGCGACTTGTTTATCAAACACCGTCGCATAGTGGCTGACAAAGTGTTGCGCCAACAGCAACACGTCAGCGGCTCGCGCCCGTAGCGGCGGCAACGGCAACGCTACGACGTTGATGCGATAATACAGATCTTCGCGGAATGTCTTTTCTTCCACCATCGTTTCAAAATCGCGATTGCTGGCGGCCAACAACCGCACGTCGATTGGCACTTCTTGCTGCCCCCCAATTGGCCGCACCGTGCGCTCTTGCAACACCCGTAACAACTTGGGTTGCAGCGACAGTGACAGCTCGCCAATTTCGTCGAGGAACAAGGTGCCGCCATTGGCCAACGCGAACAGCCCTTGTTTGTTTGCACGTGCGTCGGTGAACGCGCCTTTGACGTGG
>JAKQOD010000379.1 GCA_029565465.1 Deltaproteobacteria bacterium | reverse complement strand
TCGAACTGCTGCTGCGTCAGGCCGTTCTTCACCAACTGGCCAACTTCGTACATGGCAATGCGCAATGCCATGTGTGCATTTTCCGGCACGACCGGGCGAATCCAGACTTCGAAGATTTGTTGTTGACGCGCAATATTGGGTTCCGGGAAGAACTGGTACATACCGCGCGGGAAGGCTTCGATGTAAGCGTAGTCGCCATAGTTCATACCGCGCTTCTCGCGAATCCTGTCGTACAGGTACGACATCGAAGCACGATGCTCGCCGAGCCAGGCGCGAGCCACATCGAGTGCCACAAAATCTGCCGAGGCACGATTCACATCGATCGCATGGCCGAATGAAATAGCCGTGGCGCGAGTGTCCTTGGCGATGATGTCCACGTCATGCGCGGCCGGCTTCTTGCCGCTGATACCGGTAACGCGAGGCGTGGTGCCTGCCGGCAATTTGCCGAGCTCGCTCGACAGCGATGCCATCACCGAATCGGTAATGCCGCCATTGATGCCCACGACAAGATTTCCGGTGGTGTAGTGTTGACGTGCAAAGGCCTTCACGTCGTCCAGGGTAATCGCATTGATGCCGGCGATAGTGCCCAGAACGGCATGCCCATACGGGGTGCCTTCAAACAGTCGATTCTGCAGCCACTCTTTACCTAACTCTTCTTCGTTATTGGAACGCAGGTCGATGGTCAGCGCATTGAGCTGATTGGTTTTCAGGCGGTCGAAATCTTCCTGACGGAAGCCCGGATCAAGCAATTGCGGCATGGCCACGCTGCTGAATACCGGCCAGTTGTCGCGGTGTATCGACAAGGTGAATGTGGTCATCTCTTTGTCGACCTGACCACCGAAAGAACCGGCGATCGGATACAGCGCCTTGTTGATCTCGTCGACGCGCATCGCCTTGGAGCCAGCATCGCTGATCATTGAAGCAGTCAGACGAGCCAGGCCTTCCTTGCCGGCCGGATCGTAAGCCGAGCCGATATCGAACAACAGCTTGATCCGCAGTTGCGGTAGTTCGGATTTCTGTACCAGAAACTGCTTGGCGTCGAGTTTGCTGGTGGCAGTAACAAAGCTCGCCAATGACGGCAGCTTGGCCATGCTTTCGGGCAACTTTTGGTGCGCCAAAGTAGAGATCACCATCGAATCGTCGATCAAATACTTCTTCGCCGCGCGATCGATGTCCTCGGCCGTCAGCGAGTCGTAAACGCGAAACACATTGTTGAGCGTGTCGTAGGACCGGTTGTAGCGCACGAAGCGCGCCAGCGAACTGGCGATTGCGTCGGTGTTGTCCAGGCGGGCCGAGAAGGAATAGCGCGCGTTCGATTTAGCTTCTTCCAGGCGACGGTCGTCGATCCGGGTAGCGCGCGCCGTGGCGACGGCACGCAGGATTTCGTCACGCACGTACTGTGCGTCTTCGACTTTCTTGACGCGGGCGAAGATAGTGATGAGTTCGGGATCAACATTGTCCGAGCCACCGCCGGAGAACTGATCAACTTTTTGTTCCTGCTCGACCAACTTGCGATAGATATCGGAAGTACGGCCGAAATTGATATCCATGAACATGTCGATGGCCGCAGCGTCTTTGTTGGTCTCGCTAAAGGCCGGGCCACGGAATGCAACGGCCACCCATGGCGCAGTCGGTGTTTCCCATGGCACGTGCGAATAAACCGCGCCTTTGGGTGCCGGTTCCTGCGGAATCGCGACTTGCTCGCCCGAGCCCGGCTTCCAGCCACCAAAATATTTCTCGACCAAGGGCATAACCTTCACCGGATCCACATCACCGGCGACAACAATTGCCACGTTTTCAGGCCGATACCAGCGATCAAAAAAGGTCTTCGAATAATCGTACTGGTTGGGCATATCCTCGATGTCTTTGATGAAGCCCATCGTGGTGTGTTTGTAGGTATGCGTGTTGAATGCGGTGGCGCGCATGGTTTCATAGAGCTTGGAAACCGGGTTTGCCGAATTCTTGTTGTACTCGCCGAGCACGGCACGCGATTCGGTTTTGAAGGCTTCAACCGAATACGACAGATTCTGGAAGCGATCGGCTTCGATCTTCAAAATCGTGTCGAGATCTTCCTTGGCGAAGGTGATGTGATAATTCGTGTAGTCGTCGGTGGTGTAGGCGTTCTGCCGCGCGCCAGCCTTGGTGATGATCGCGTTGTAGGCATCCGGCGACAAGGTCGGCGTGCCACGGAACATCATGTGTTCGAAGAAATGGGCGAAGCCGGATTTGCCCGGCTCCACTTCATTGCGGGAGCCGGTCAACACCGGCATCTGCAGCGACACGATATTCGGGAAGCCGGTTGGCACCACGATCACGACCA
>JAKQOD010000098.1 GCA_029565465.1 Deltaproteobacteria bacterium | reverse complement strand
TCCCTCGCAGTCACTGCCCACCTGGCGGGTGGCCGGCTCGTTCCGCTTCCGTGCTCGCACTACTACTACAGAAATCGGCTGCAATGGTTTCTGCTCGGTGCCAGTGTCAGTACTCGTGTCTGGGTTTGTGCCCGTGTCTCTGTGTTTGTGCAGGTGTCTCTGTTTGTGCACGTGTCTCTGTTTGTGTCTGTGTCTGTGGTTGAGTCTGTGCACGCGCCGACGAATCGACAATTGCCGTATTCAAGCAGCGCGCCGCCAATATCCGCCTACGAGTGCCGATGGGCAGCGCAGCGGACTCGTTGGCAGAAAAGCGTCCGCGGCTGCGCAGCCAGCAGCAGTGCGCTCGCCCGAAGCGCCACCCAGCTCCATTGAAAGCATCTGGGAGGTGTTCGTTCACCGTTCAAGGCGCATCTGTTCAACCATCCGTGACGCGACTGATCACAACGCGCTATTTTTTGATCTTCGAGGCGACATACGACAAACATTGCGGCACCGAACCGACATCCGTGGATTGGCCAGGACTCGAACCTGGATCAAAGCGTTCGTAGCGCTGGCGTGATATCCGTTTCACCACCAATCCGTATCCGGCGATCCTCAGCGGAGAGAGGGTGACTCGAACACCACGCCTTGCAGCGCCAACGGTGTAGCAAACCGCGCAGCCTCCATAGGCTGGTCACTCTCCTTGGTCGGTATGACAAGAATCGAACTTGCCTGATCGTGCTCCCAAAGCACGCGCCTAACCACTAGGCTACATACCGAAATAGAAGCGGAAGAAGGAGGAGTCGAACCCCTGCCCCGAAGGACAACTGGTTTTCAAGACCAGCGTCACGCCGCCGTGACTTCATCTTCCGAACAGATCAAAAACGCACTGCGCTCTCGAATCCGGCAAACGTCCGAGATTCGGACGTCCGTCACAAAAAAGCGGACAAGTCGTGACCTGGAGTTCCTTCGGCACAAGGCCGGCCGTCGCTCTAACGACAGCGCAGGAGTCATTTGTTTAGATAATCCAGATCATTCGGCCCGCAAAAACGCTTGCGACTCCTACGGAGTGCTCGCTAAAAAAAGTGAGCCAACGCCAAGCAAATTGCATATCGTCAGCACCATGGCTGCAACGTTGTCGTCGCCACCACTGGCAGTCATTCATCGAGCGCGCTGTTGTCAGCGCGTTACAACAAAATCACACACGCACGCGGCCTCTTCACCCGATGAGTGTTGAGGCCGCGCACGGTGGTCACCGCGCCTTCTCACCCAGGTTGCCCCAGGCTAGAAGTCGGCGATCACGGCAGGCGTTGACGTGTCGAAACCAACCACGTCAAGCATACCGGCGTCGGTAGGGTCAGCGATGCTGAACCCCGTCGACGTCATCCCAACCACAACCAGCTTGGCAGGGATGCCTCGTGCATTTCGGTAATCGCGCAAGGCCTGCGCAGGATGCACGGCTCCTGCCCAGGTCTCGTTATCGGTGTAGACCACGAAAGTATCCACATCGATGCGCTGTTTTTGCGCCCAGATCATTGGCAACGCACAGTCGGTTCCACCCATTGGCACTTTTTCGATGGTCTTCACAACATCATCGAGCCGTTGCCGAGGCGAGATCGCCAAGCGCGTGATGCCTGGCTCACCGCCACCCCATTGCCCACCGTAGCCACCAGACGCTGCCGAGAAGCCAATGAACTCATGTTCGCGTTCCGTTGCTGCAGTTACCAACGCCATCGCTGCGCTAGCTTCGCGAGGCGTTAACCCGGCGATGCCAGCAACAGTCCCCGTCGTCATCGACCCCGACACATCCAACGCCAGCAACATGCGTTTGCCCGAAGGCGTCACGGCACCGAAGCTTTTGTAGAATGCGTCATCGAGCGCATCGATCACGGCAGCAACTGGTTCCCACGTACCGTTGCCCTTCACACCGCGGCCCTTGCGGTAGGTGTTCAGCGCAGCCAACACGCCGAGTGGATGAACGCGCGCTTTACGCAAGCGAGCGCCATCACGCAACTGTGCAGTGACGAGCTTGGTTGCATTGCTGCCCGAGCGGAGGAGGCCCACGCGAGTCATCGTTGCAACGTTGCGCAGCATCGCAGTCATCGGCATGTGTGGCAGCAACGCATCCCACATCGCAGCCTCGGTCAACCATTGGGTTGGCACCGCTTCGCGAGGCAACTTGGCATCGCGCACGATCTTCACCGCGCGTTGCAACGATTCGGCCTTTTTCAAAGCTTCCACATTTTCAAGCAGCGCATAGCTTTCGTCGCTCGCCACGACACCAGCGGTCAACTCACCCTTGGTTACCCACGAGAACAAGCGATCATGCTCTGGCGACGCAGCCCGAGGGTGCGCCAACCGCAGCAAGTCACGGTTCGACCAGCCATCACGCGCTTGATACTTGATCAATTGATGCGCGAGCTCGACGGCAGGCTTGTCGTTAAACCAACCCGCCACTGCTTTGCGCATACCTCGACCCCAGCCGCCAAACGCTTGCGCGTATTCAGCGAAGTGCATCAAGTGCGTACCGATGCGGCACACCTTTGGCATCGCAGCGTATGCCGCGCGCCGCGTCGCTTCGTCACCGAGCTTGGCGGCCATCGCCAGTGCAAAAATCGCAGCATCGTTCTTGGGCGCACGGCCCGATTGTGAAACAGCAACGATGCGATCCACGACTTTAACACCGTCGGACGCAAGCAACTTGACGACGATTTCAGCGTTATCGATGGTGAGCTTGCGCTCACTGACGTAGTAAGTACCACCATCGGCACCCAAGATCAGGAAACGATCAAAACGCTTCCAATCGTCGAGTTCGAACGAGTAGCCACCCGCCGAGTTTTGCACTTGCTTTGAGCCAGGAATCGCTTCCGACTGTGGCGTGTGCTTGGTTGAAAAATATTGCGTAAACTTGAACATGACACATTTCCCTTTCGCCCCATCGACGACTCGTCGACGGAGAATTGATCAATAAAATCTAAATACTGCGCGCTGACCATTGCGCTGCAACAGCAACTTGACGTGCGTGGCCAGCGCCTTTGCGCCCGTCACCACCCCAATATCCAGCAGCAACGGCAACCTGCCGTCACTGCACTACCGTCTTTCAACCGTGTTTCAACAACCAGCGGTTCGAAATTACTTTGAACTGATGGCGGCCATCGAGCTGCGGCAACGCTGCACCATCGCGCGCTTGCCACACGATGCCTTCGGCCAGTTGGCCTGGCGAGACGGCGCTCATGATGCCGTCAGCCTGTGCAACGGCATCAGCAACCGACGCTGGCAACGTTACGTTCAACTCAGGCAC
>JAKQOD010000079.1 GCA_029565465.1 Deltaproteobacteria bacterium | reverse complement strand
TCGAGCAGGAAATGAGCTATCTCAAGCATTACGACCGCGTCCTGCTGATACAGCCGGACGACCACGCACGTGTGGCCGGCGTACTGGGCGAGCGTGCGCTGTGCGTGCCACACCCGGTGCAGTTGCCGCCGCAGCCGGTGCGTCCGCACGGACGATGTTGGGGATAGCGCCGCCAGCCGCTGCTCCGGCCAACGCGATTACCCGTGGGGCAGATGTGTTCACCGCCGAGACGACGCCAGTGCCGCTGCAAGTTGGCACGGCGCCAGTAGCGCGGGCCAAAAAACTCACTGACCCAGGTGCGCTAGCCAGCGACTCGAATCGGGCACAACCCAAGCTGCTCGACACCTCACCTTCGCCTCGGATCGACGCGCGGGCAAAATCATTGTCGCGCCCACCAGGCACGGCATTGCCAAGCGCATCGATTCCAGCCGTGACGCCCGAACCTTTGCCAGCGGCCAAGAAGTCCAGCAATGGCGCTGCGCTAGCAATTGCCGCAATCGCAGTAGCGGCAGCCGCCGCTGCAGCGGTCTGGTTTTTGGTGTTGCGTGACAAAGCCCAACCGGCAGCAGAACCGCCACGCACACCAATCGCAGGCGGTTCCGGCTCGGCAGGGTCGGCACAAGTAGCCGCAAGCCTCGATGCGGCAACGCCACCAAACCCGGGCTCAGGTAGCGCCGGTTCGGCAGGCTCTGCGGCTGAGGCCAACAATGGTTCAGATAGCGGCTCGGACGGCAGCGCGGCCGCCACTGCTGAACTTGTCACCACCGTCATCACCGCCAAAGGCGACAAAGCTGTTGTGATCGAAGTCGTGGGCACCGACCAAAAAGGCCCATCGCCGCTATCCGCCAAACTTGAAAAAGGCAAAGCCTACACCGTGCGGGCCAGCGCGCCGGGCTTCAAAACCACGGAAATATCGGTTGCCGGCGGCACGGCCAAAGCCAGCGCTGACGTTGTTGCGAAAACCCGCATGTTGAAAGTTGAAAGCACGCCGCCTGGTGCGGCAATCGCCATCGATGGCGTCGCCACCGGTAAAGTTACACCACACGAAATTGAGCTCAAGACCCGCACTGGCGTGGTGCGTGTAGGCTTGCGCAAAGGTGGTTTTGCCGCAACGTCGGTGGTGGTGCCTGCCAGCGCATTCACCGAAGACATCGATCATATGTTGGCAACGGCAACCGGTACGCTGCAAGTTGCCCGGGCCGCCAGCAACAACACAAACAACACGAACAACACGAACAACACGACGAACAACAATGGTGGTGATGGCTCGGGCTCTGATACGGCCAACGGCTCGGGTAGCGATACCGGCAACGGTAGCGGCAGCGACACCACCCCGGAAGTAAAACCGGAAGTAAAACCGGAAGTAAAACCAGAAGACAAACCGGAAGACAAACCGCCGACTGGCTCGGGCGAACCGCAACCATCGTGGACAAAATAGTATCGCTGTGCGTCGGCCTTGCGTTGCTCACAACCGCAAGTTGCCGATGCCGCACCACCCCGGCCGGCGCACCGGTGCCAGGGCCAAGCATGCGAACAACGGGACCTGCTGACGCGCCGTTGATGCCGCCGCAAGACGCAGCGACCATCGCAACACGCGATGCCTTACCGGTGCGTGCCGCGGTTATCCTGCAAGCGAGCGACGATGCCGCGTTAACAAGCTTGGCGACAATCCCAGGTGGCACGGTGCTGCGCCCGGCCCGTCGCATGGCCAACGACACGCAATGGCTGGCTGCTAGTTGCGCTCCGGCCGCAACAGCGTACGGGCTGGCGGCTGAGCAGCTGCGCAGCCAAGGCTGGACGCTGCAAGCAAGCCGCGAACACGACGGTATTAACGACGGCGAAGCCCATGGCGTGCAAACGCTAACGGCTGACCGCGAAGGCTTGACGATTTCAATCGTCGTGGCGCCCTCGAAACGAGCCGACTGCACGGGCGCAACGGTTTCGTTTACAGCGTTTCGAACGAAGTAGGAAGCCTGCTATGGAGCAACGCTGGTTGGGCCGAGTCGTTGTTGCAAATCCGCTGGCAAAGCGTCGAGATCGATGACAACGGGAGCGTTGCTGCCACCCGGCCACCACCACAACGATCGCGTTACCCACGCGAAGGCAGTGCGAATTGTGGTGATCGAATCGGCAATGGTATCGACGCAATTGCGAATCGCCTTCAAGGTGTCCGCGGTTGCCTCTGGTGCAAGGGTAAATACAAACCAGTGGTGCCAGGTCAACGGACAAACAACATAGGCTTCGCTGGCAGGCATTTGTTCCATCACATTCAGCATGGCGCCACTCATGTAAAAACCGTTGCAGATCAGCAGCTCGCCGCTTGCACCAGGAACGCAGACGTCGACACTCTGCATCTCGGTATTGCCAGCGCTTCGGGCTCGTCGAGATTGACTAATACCCGAATTGCTAAGGCATCATCGCCTTCGGCGACGTGCTGTTTCGCCCTTGCGATACGGTCGGCAACCGACTCACGCGCGAACAGCTTTTTGAAAAAGCCCATGTGGGCGTTACGCTGTCTTGGCCCCAGCCATGCGCGCTTTTTGGATATCGCCCATCATGCCCAACACCAACCGTTGGTCGGTAAACACGTTGAGCTTCGGAGCCAACGCTTTGGCGTAACGATCAAAGTACAACAACTGCTTGGTGATGAGGATGAACTCTTTGGGCATCTTGACGCGATGCTTGGTCGCCGTACGTTGAATGCCAGGCAAAATCTCCGCGTAGTTCACTTCACCAAACGACTTAGTCAACAGTGGCGTGTAGGTGATGCCCAGGTCTTTGACGAACGCGTCCATGTCGAGACCATCGGGGGTGCCGGCCATCTCGCAGATGATTTCGCCCAAGCGTTTGTAGTTACCCATCGCAAACGCGATCATGTAGTCGGTGACCAAGAAGCGCTCTTTGTCGTTGAACCGGCCAACGATGCCGAAATCCAAAAAGCCCAGATCGCGATCGTCGAGGATCATCAAGTTGCCGGCGTGCACATCGCCGTGGAAGAAGCCGTAGAACACCACACATTGAAACCAGCCACGTAAGCCATCGACCAGCGAGGTTTCGCCGTCGATCCCACGGGTTTTGATTTCTTCGTAGTTGTCGACGCGCACGCCCGAGAACTTCTCCATCACCAACACTTTTTGCGTGATGTAACCTTGATGCGGCACCGGCGACCGAATGTTCTTATGGCCCAGCTCGGCCATGATTTGATTGAAGCGATCAAGGTTGGCCGCTTCTTTGCGGAAGTCCAACTCGTCCATCAGCGTCGCTGCAAAGTCTTCGACGACGCCCACGGGGTTCGCCAACTCTGCATCTTTTTTGAACTTGGCGACCATCTGCGCCAAAAAGCGCATGATCTTCATGTCGGATTCGCAGCGCTTGTCGATGCCGGCGCGCTGGACTTTGATCACAACCTTGGTGCCATCGCGCAGTTCAGCCGAATGCACTTGCGCGATCGAAGCCGATGCGAGCTGCTTGGGCTCGACGGTGAGGTGCGCCGCCTTTTCGGCGCCGAGTTCGGTTTGCAACGTGCGCTTCACTTCATCGAACGAAATCGGCTTCACGCGATCGAGCACGCGTTGGAACTCTTTGACGTAGGCGTCAGGAAACATACCTGCCGACGACGCAATGATTTGGCCAAACTTGATAAAGGTTGGCCCCATGTCTTCGCACCACATGCGGATCAGCGCTGGGCGCGACAGTTTTTCGTAGGGCTGGCCGGTCAGCTTTTTGGCGATCCAACGCAAGCCAATGCGATCGGCAACCCACAACCAAAAATATTTGGCGCTCACCAATGCAAACGCCCACAAGCGACGCGGCACAGGCAGCACGATCGACAGCAACAACAACGCTCCGAGAATCGCGAGCACGGTGTAAAGGACCATGCCAAATAGTACACTGCCCGGCCCCGCTTCGGCTGCGCGCCATCAGATTTTCGCGTGGCCATTTGCCAAGCATTCGGGCTTACAGCTCGTGCGTTTTCGCAGCCTCCGGCTATATTCAGGCCATGCTTCGTTGCGGGCTTTTCGGGTTACTCATGGCCAGCTTGCTGGCAAGCGCCAGCTGCACTGACTTTGCACCACCAGCGGCGCTGGAACGACCAATCGTGATTGCCATTACGGCCGAACCGCCCACCGTTGGGCTCGGCCAATCAACCCGACTCGAACTCATCGTTGCCTCGCCCGACGGGCAACAACCCGTCAACGCCGCGGTCTGGAGCATCACACCGACGATTCCGGGGGTGCCGGCCCTCGGTAGCATCACCAGCAACGTCGACGGCAGCGCAACCTACACGGCGCCCACTACCCTGCCGGCGCTGCCACCTGATGCCAATCCGGTGGACACCGTTGCAGTCGACTTGCCGATTGGCGGGGTCGACAGCCACTCAGTTAAAGTCGTACCAGTGGTCAATCTGCCGCAGCCGCCCAAAAATCCGGTGGTTACCGACTTGTTGCTCGACAACGTTGCGGTCACCAATGCAATCGTGCTCAAAGCCGGCGTGCGCGCCGAACTCAGCGCAGTGATTGCCCCCGTGGCTGGCGAAAAAGCTGCATTTGCTTGGTATGCTTCAGCTGGAAAAATCGAGCAGTATCTTTCGAATCCAACCAGCATTGTTGCTGAGACGCCGGGCAACGGTTGGCTGTTCTTCGTCGTGCGCGATGGAACGTTAGGCTCAGCCTGGCGCAAGATGCCCATCGTGGTGCAGTAGGTGCTAACCGAACTGCGTGCTGGCCCGCACACGATCCGTGGGGTCTCCGTCGGCGGCGTATATACGTCGCTTGCCGTGCCGGAGTTAGGCGTGTTGTTCGATGTTGGCATGCCGGCGCGCTCGCTTGCGACGCTTGACTATTGGCTGCTATCGCATG
>JAKQOD010000067.1 GCA_029565465.1 Deltaproteobacteria bacterium | reverse complement strand
CAGCCTTCTGGATACGCGATGGATTTCATTAGTTCGCGCAGTTCTTCGCGCCGCATATCGGGATCGGACAGCGATTGCGCCATTTCGGGACTGATTTTGCCGAAATCGGTAATGTTCAAGTTGAGTAGTTTTTCGAAGTACTTCTTCGTCGTGCGCTCGAGTAATTCGCGATCGCCGCCCGGCGCGATGAAGCCCATGGTGCCGATGCCTTTGACCACCATGTCATCGTTGCGCGTCATCATGCCGCCAATAATGTCGAGCATGCCGTTGGCCAGATTGTCAGGCACTTCGGTTGCCGATCCTAAATCCAACACGACGATGCGTGCTTGGCCTTCGGGCCCGCGTTGCACGAAGAAGTTGCCGGGATGTGGGTCGGCATGGAAGAATTTGTCGACGAAGATCTGTTTGTAAAAGATCTGCGTGAGCTTAGTTGCCACGGCTTCGGGCGCTAAGCCCAGTTTGTCTAACGCGTCTTTTTTGCTGATCTTGACGCCATCCATAAAGGACATCGTCATAACCGTCTTGCACGAATATTCTGGATGGACCACGGGAAACAGCACGTCGGCGTCGCCAACAAAGTTGGTTGCCATGCGCGTGATGCAGCGCGCTTCGTTGGCCAAATCAGTTTCACGCGACAACATGTCGGTCAGTTGTTCGTGCACCCGTTCGATTTGTTTGATCGGTACGAAATTGCGATACACCGCCAAGGCCCAGCCCAGCACGCGTAGGTCGACTTTAATGATGCTGGCGACATCGGGATACAAGATCTTCACGGCCAGTCGGGTCCCGTCGGCATCATGGGCTTCATGCACTTGGCCCAGCGATGCAGCAGCGATTGGTGTTTCGGAAAACGAACGAAAAGCTAGTTTGGGCTCTTTGCCAAAAGCTGCGACAAATGACTTTGCGATTTTTTTATAGGGCAGGGCCGGTACTTCGTCTTGCAGGCCTTCGAGTTCTTCGGTGTATTGCTTGGGCAAAAACGTGCCCATGATCGAGAGAATTTGGCCAAGCTTAATGTAGACGCCACGCAACGACACAAATGCGCGGTACATCCGGCGGGCATTGCGGCGATGAATCTTGTCCCAGCGTGCTGCGGTGCCGAATCGCTTCGGCAGCAATTTGGCAAGCGAGACTGCCCACAGATAACTGTTGAAGATAATCGCAAACACAAAGGTTGCGCGTAGTAGTCGGTATATCGCTCGCATATCGTTGTCCCGCTCCGTGCGGTCGCTCGTTCGCTCCACGTTCGGGTAGCGCCCCGCCGCGGTTGCCCATGAAAAATGGTAGCATGTTGCGGTGGAAACCACGCAAGTCGTCAGCCCTTTAGCGCATGCAGGCTTCGATAAAGCCGCCGAATACTTCACGCAGTTGCAACTCGACATCTGCGCCGGCCTTGAAGCCGTCGACGGTGGCGGCACGTTTAAGGCCGACGCATGGGACCGCCCCGGTGGCGGTGGCGGGGTTGCGCGCGTGCTTGAAGGCGGCCGCGTATTTGAAAAAGCTGGTGTTAATTGGTCCTACGTGTACGGGGAGCTGCCAGCCGAGATGGCTGCTCATATGCCAGGGGATGGCCGCCAGTTTCGAGCGGCCGGCGTATCGCTGGTGCTCCACCCGCGCTCGCCCATGGTGCCAACAACCCACGCCAACTTTCGGTGCTTGCAAAAAGGCAATTCGGTGTGGTTCGGCGGTGGCGCTGACCTGACGCCATACTACTTTTTCCGTGACGACGCAGAGCATTTCCATCGCACCTTGGCCAACACATGCGATGCCCATCGGCCCGTCGGTGATTACGACCGATTCAAAAGCTGGTGCGACGACTACTTCTTTTTGCCCCATCGCAACGAAACGCGTGGGTTGGGCGGCATCTTCTTCGACTATCTCGGTGGCAAGGGCGAGTTTGAGTTCGATTCAATGTTTGCGTACATCAAGGCCATCTCCGCCCAGTTCTTGCCGGCGTACGTACCAATTGTTGAACGCCGCATGGCAATGCCGTTTACGCCCGAACAGAAACGCTGGCAGCTGCAACGTCGTGGGCGCTACGTCGAGTTCAATTTGATTTACGATCGAGGCACCATTTTTGGCCTTAAAACCAATGGCCGCATCGAGTCGATCCTGATGTCATTGCCACCCGAAGTGCGGTGGGACTATGACGTGCGAGCGGCGGCCGGCTCAGGCGAACAACAATTGCTCGATCACCTTAAAGCGATCGACTGGCTCGGACGGGTGCCCTAGTCGTTGGCAATAGCTGGAATGTGAGGTGCGACGATGGCGACTAAGAAGAAGACAAACAGCACCAAAAAAACCAAGCGCAACATCCATTTTTCGGCCATAGCGGGTCCACCTTTACATCGTTCGTGCCCACTAGATGCAGTGAATTGGGTTGTGGCAGCTGTGACATGCAGCCGCAGATGTAGCGGCCATACTTTGTGAAAGATTATTAATTTAAAGATATCAAATGGTTAGATTTGTTTCGGTATATCGGGCTAACTACAGCAGCCCTTCGGTGTCAGAGCCAGATCGTACACTCCGGCGCATCGAAAGGACCACCGCTAGTAGGTTCGCCTTGACGGTACCCTACCCGTAGCGTAAGGAAATAGTATGGCTAAAAAGCAGACTCGCCGTAGCATTAGTGTCAGCCGTAACACCTACGAACGCCTCAAAGCGTTTTGCGAGACCAATAACATTTCTATGAGTCAATTCGTCGAAACCCGAGTTGGCGACTTCCTTGGTGATGGTGAAGCTCCAGCGGATCGTCCCGCGCCTTCGCCAACACGTCCTGTCAGCACGCCGCGCGAACCAGCGCGGGAACCGGTTCGTCCGGTGGCGGCAGCAGCTCCAACCCCAGCCGCGCCTGTGCGCGCAATCGAACCTCGCCAATCGACCGCAGTGCCAATGACCTCGGCAGCAGCACGATTCGCAATCGAACCACCACCACCAATCATCAAACCAAAGGCGGACACGGCGGCACCAAAACCAGCCGAAAAACGCCCCGACCAAATCTTCACGTTCTAAGCGCAATCATTTAGCCAAAAACGCGTCGTCTGTCTGAGCGCCATCTGCAAAGGTGGCGCTTGGTCGTTTCGGCGCAGACTTGCGCCTCAGTTGGCGCACCGATCCTTTGCTAGCACAAGTGACCGTCAGTGCCTGTGCCTGTGCCTGTGCCCGTGCCTGTGCCTGTGCC
>JAKQOD010000066.1 GCA_029565465.1 Deltaproteobacteria bacterium | reverse complement strand
GGTTGCCATGGTTGAACAAGCTGGATATCGCGTCGAACGCGCCGATGTAGTCGAGAGTCCGGCAAATGCGCCGAAGCGGACACAAGACCTTGTGGTGATTGCCGAAAGGCGCTGATGCGCCCGTGCCGTTGCGCCACGGCACGCACGTGAGGCGGCCGCTGCGTTATACTATCCGCGTGACCTTCGACGATATCGACAAAATTGCGCGCAAGCTCGACGGTGTAACGGTTGGCGCCAAGTGGGGCAATCACACATGGATCGTGGCGGACAAAGGTTTTGCGTGGAAAAGGCCGTTTAGCAAAGCGGATATCAAGCGGTTCGGCGACGAAGGTCCGCCCGAAGGGCCAATCTTGGGCTTGCGGGTTGAAAACCTCGACGCCAAAGATGCGTTGTTGCAAATGGCGCTACCCGGCTTCTTTACGATTCCGCACTTTAACGGTTACCCAGCGGTGCTGGTGGCGCTGCAAGTCGCCGATATCGCCGATGTACGTGCTGCGGTGATCGGCGCGTGGCGCGCGGTGTCGGCTGCAGCAACGAAGAAGCCGCGTACGCGCAAGCCGGCAGCTGGGTTGCGCACATCGACGAAGACTCCACGCCCGCGTGCGGCTGCAAAGCCCGCCAAGGCTGCGCCGCGAAAACGCAAACCTGCGTAAGGCTACCGGCTAATGCTCGGCGGATCGTTCTAGTTGTAAGCACCGCGACGTTGTGCTGAGCGCCACATTGTAAACGTCTGGTAATGCCATCGTCTCGTGAATCGACTACGGTTGTGGTCAAGCAGAACGCTCCATGACCACAACCAAGCACGACTCCGCCAACCGCAAGACGGGCTCGTCGACGGACGTAGTGCGTCGCGCTGCGGTGGCGCTGTTGCTCATTGTTACTGCGTTTCAAATTGCCTTGGCGGCCGGCGCGCCATGGGGTGCCGCTGCGTGGGGTGGTGCTAACGCAGGGACGCTGCCAACCGGGTTCCGCGTTGCGAGTGTCGCGTCGGCCGTGATAAACGGCGGCTTGGCTGCACTGGTCGGCGGTTACCTCGGTGCAGGCCGTTGGGTTCATCGCACAATCCGTGGCATGAGCGTGTTTTTCGGGCTCGGCGTAGTCATGAACGCAGCCTCGCCATCGCTCATCGAGAAGCTGATCTGGACGCCGGTAACGCTCGCGCTCGTAATCTTACTTTGGCGCCGAGCCAACGCGCTCAAGCAGCAGGGCTAACCTCAGTGGCGCGTTGGGTACGACCAGCTGCGGCCCCTGCGGCGCCGAACCCGACCGCGAACTCGTCGACGAGATGTCGCGTGGTCGGGGGGGCGGTCGGATCGTTGGCTGGGGCGGTTACTCTGCCCAGGTCTTGGACCAACGGCGATATTGTTCGACATACGGCGAGGCGCCGTTGTGGCGCTCAAGCATGCGCAGCTCGGTCGCTGGATCTTGATCCCCGTCGTCGCTGACGGCGAACATGACGAGCAAGTTTGGATATGCGTCGAAGGTGCCGTTGCTGCGCAGTTTTTCGAGCGCGAGTTGGCAGGTTTCGAATAGCTGCGTTTTGAATGATGCGAACCCGGTTGCGCCTGGATTTTCACCCCACGAACCCAAACCTTGGTAGGGGTGGTCGACGTTCAGCACAAAGGTGCGCACCGTGGTGCAAATGTCGGTGAACGCTTTGCGGGCGCCGAACGCTTCGAGGGCCCACTCGGCCGTGCCGAAAGTGTTGTAGTCGGCTTCGTCGGGATACTTTGCGATGCGCGCTGCACGGCGGCTCGCAAGATCAAACGCTGGGCACACCGTCATCGCGCCATCGTCGCTGTAGAGCGAAAATGCGCAGATCTGTTCTTTGGGGTGCGCTTGGCGCACATCTTCGAAAGCTTGCTGGCTTGCTGCGATGATGCGTGCTTCGAGGTCAGCGAAGTCGAAGGGCTTGTCGGGCGTTGTAGGTGGTGTGGCTTGCACGGTTGCAGCTTAGCAAAAATGTGAATGCAAGGTTGCGTGGCTGCCGCGACGAGCGGCAGCATCCGAGGCTGCTGTGTTAAATTGTGGTGATGCAGTTTCGCCAACATTCTGTAACGATCGCGGTTGCTCTTGGTAGTTGCGTGGCTGCCGCCTGTGGTGACAGTGCGCAAGTCCAAGACGCTGCGAAACCCGACGCGCGGGTTGCTGACGCCCGCCTTGCCGATGCGCGCGTTGACGCCGCGCCCGACGCCGCACCTGACGCGCCTTGCGATACGGTTTTGCTTGCCCCTGGCACGCTGCCAGAAACCCAAGGCTGGACCGCGGTGACGGCGATGCCGTTTGCCACCACGGTGCGTCCAACCGAGGTTGAACTCAGCACGTCGAATGGGGCGACGACGAGCGGCCTCTTGTTGTTGACGTATCCGACTGGTTTTACCGCGACAACGCCATTCGACCTCAGCGTAGAGCTAGCAGTGGATCGCGTCGATGCTCACAACTTGCTAGATGCAGGCGCTGCAATTCTGCTTTCGTTCACGCCGCAGTTTGGGTCTGGGCCACAGCGTAGCCAGATGTTGTACCTAGACGGCGCTGCGATTGGCTGGGGCGATGAAACCAATCAAGCTGCGTTCAACAATGTCGACGGCAACTTTCATGATTATCGCTTTAGCTACGATGGCGCCGGCAAACTCGAAGTCCGCGTCGATGGTTCGCTGTTGTTAACCCGGATGAATCCTGAAATCGGCACATTGGCGATCGGTGATCAAACCAACGACCCGAACGTCAACAGCACGATTCGCGTTAAGCGCGTGGTGAAGCACTGTTTGCGTTAGTCGACGTCGAGCGCTTTGCCTGCAAGCACGCGTTTCATGCGGCGGCGAAGTTCTTTTTTGGGCTCCAGTCGCTGAGCTTCGAGGAGTGTGCGACGCGCGTCGTCGGGCCAGATTGTGCGTGGCCATTGCGAGAGCGAATTAAGTGCCCACCAGCGGTTTTCAGAATCGGCGCTACGAATACCCGCGTGTAATAATGCCCATCCAATACCAGAGAATCGCGTGAGTTCTTGCAGCACATGGCGGAGGTCCTCATAGCCTGCCGACAGCGAGCGGTTCCGAAGTGGAAACGTATCGCGAGTTGCAATTTGCGCGAGTGGCAACGATTGAATCGCAAATGCAACCACTTGTTCGACGCGCGCAGCATCCTTGGTTTGCATAACATGCCACCATTGATCACGGTCACCCCCAACGAGGCGAGCGAACTGATGCGGCCATGGATCGTCGCCAATCGCACGCGCAGCTGCCGTAGCTGCGCCAAATACTTTGTTATCGCTTGATGCAAGCGCTGCAGCCACGATAGGTCGCCATGCTGGATCTGCCGTCACGCGTGCCATCGTTGCTGCGATCGATGCACAGCGGTCAGGCGTCCATCCGAGTTCAGCCCGTGGTCGCGGCCGTTCGGTCTTCCGTCGCAGAAAAGCTTGCAGCGATTCGATCGTGACCAGGAAATCGATTTGCTTTGGCAAAACGACGACGTGCTGCAAGTACCGTTCGACGACGAATATGCCGTCGTCGTAATCCTCAATATCCCTGCACGGATTGCCGTCGACTAACGTGCTCAGAATAACTCCTGCACCGATAAGCAGCGCATCATCCACATGTTCGTCGGCGAGCGCGCGGCGCAGGTCGCCTGCCGTTGCGCAGGTGTACGCCGTCATGTAGTAGCACATCACTTTGTAGCCTTCGCGCAGCAGCCACGCTTTGGTCGTCGCGCTGGTGGTTAGGGCCAACCGATCCACAATCGCAACGCGACCCCAGCCGTGCACATGTTCGGCCATCTGCATCAGCTCGCGTTCACAGTTGCCGCGGGTGCCATTTCGCAATGCAACCGCTGCATACAACGTGAACTCGTCGTGGGCGCCCAGTGTAATGATCAAGTCGCGTTGGTCAAACGGTGTCACCACTCCTAGAATGGCGATCGCTACTTTGACGGCTGCTCGATCGGGCGCGTGCTTGGCCAGCCAGATGGCCAAGGCTTTGAGTCGATCGGCGTCGACCGCATGCTGCTTAGTGATCAACGGCAGCAGATCGTCGACGAAGCTAGGCACCGAATCGGCGATGAGCAGTGCGTAGAGCTTTTGCACATTCGCCGTCGTGCAGTTGGCGACTACGGCGCTCAACGCACGCAGCACACGTCGTGCAAGGCCGTGTGGCACATCACCGCGGCCGAAGTTGCCTTCGAGTGCACCGCTGCTCCAGCGCACTTCACCAGCTACCGCAGGCTTTTCGTCGGGCAGCGTCTCCGCATTTCGCGTGCGCTGTCGATCCGGGTCGGTTAGATATTTGCGAATGTGGTCGTAGGCTGAAATGTCGCCTGACCAAGGTCGCTGTACTGATTGTAAATTCCAAACGTTATCGGTTGTCGTTGCTCGGTTCCAAAGAGTCATTATTGAGGCGACGTCGCCGTGGTGGCAACGTCAGGCACGCACAGTGGCGTAGCCGCGAAGGTTGTTGTCGCCGAAAGTGGCGACGACTGCAGCCTAACGCAAACCAATCCGTAACACGAGTGCAAATATTCGGCGCGACGCGTTGGCGCTCGGAGTGCTATCGTAGTTGCATGAAACTGCTGCACATCGCGATGAGTTTGGGCCTATGCGTTGGCGCGGTTGCGCACACCACGAATGTGCACGCCGATGCACCGCTGACGCCTGTTGCAAAACCGCCGCTCGCGTTTTCTGCCAAGTTTGAAAGCCTTGGCACTGTGCGCCGTGGCGCCTCGTTTACG
>JAKQOD010000055.1 GCA_029565465.1 Deltaproteobacteria bacterium | reverse complement strand
TGCTTCGCACTGCCCTGTCCAAGCATGGCGAATTGTCAGTTGCCCCGACCGCCCGTCGCCAGCCAGCACGCGGCGCTGCCACGCAAACGGACGGCCCATAGAATGCGGCGCAGAGATGGACCACAACAACTGTTTTTCAGCAATGCTCCAACCTTGCATCAAATATGCGGCGCCGTTGCGTTGCGCATCGCTGCGGGTCACCGTGATAGCCGTGCGCTCATCGAGCGTTACATGCGGCCGCGGCGCCGCGCTGACGCCGTGCACGGCTTCATACAAGGGTCGCAACCTTTGCCAGGCTTCCTGCTTGACCAATGTGACTTGCTGATTGGCAATCTTGATTGTGTGCAGCGCACGCGCAAGCTCCGACGCTTGCAGCAACCGAGTTTCCAAATATTGATGCGCGAGTTGAGGTTTAGCCATGGCAACCACAGTGTGTGGCGCCGCCGTGCACGGTTACACACCGTTCATCGGAATGGTGCGAGCAACCGACTAGCGGCGTTGGTGCAGTGCTGCAACTCGGTTATCAAGCACCGCGACTACTACTTGTTGTTACGCGAACGATGCGCGCGCCCCCCGTCGCATCGTTCACACGCAGCGCCCCTCGGCGCTGCGTTTTTTTTGCATCGACCGTCGAGCATTTCCGCTTTCCGACCAACGGCGTGGTTCACATCGCGGCGCAGCGTTAAGGTCGCAACATGCAGCGCTGGCCAACTCGCATTTCGATTCCGCGCCAGAGCCGGTTCCTAGCGAGCACGTACGCGCAGGTTGTCACGCGCAATGCCGTTGAACTCGAAGTCATCTTCGCAGCAACCAATGTGTTCATCCGCATGGTGCCGGAGTTGATCTTGGAAGCAAGCTGGCCGCTGTCATCGCTCGCACTCGGTGCGATTACCTATTGGCCACGCACGGGCCGGGTAACGCTTGACGGAGCAACCGTAGCACCAGCTAGTCAGATGAGCATGGTGCCACTCGTGGAGAATCATATCGCAACCGCACTCGCCAACGCAGCGAGCGAAGGTGACGTGCATCAAGATGCGGACGTGATCGCCGCGGCGATCGCAGCACTGTTCAAAGCGCCGCAACGCATGCGCGCGGCGCTACTGCGCTTGGCTAGCTTGTTGCCGCAGCAATTGGCGCAACTGCCCAACCTTGCGCCGCCCCACCCGTGCAATTTGGCCATCATGTAGCTCAGCTTCCCAACTGCCGCAGTCATCAAAGACGCGGCGAATCGCAGCGACTCGCACCAGCTCACCACGATGAATTTGCATATAGCCAAGCTGCGCCAACCGCGCCGCCAACGACGCCAACGACTCTTCGGTCATATGCTCAACGCCGTCGCGCTCGTAAACGGTGTACTTGTCCGACGCCCAAAAACGATCCACCGAAAATGCGATATCGCCTAACATGCGGCCGGGGCGGACCCGGCGCCGACGCGGCCCCTGCACTACACAAGGCTCTGGGGCGTGGCTCACCGCAACGGGCGGCCGCAGGTCAACGATAGAAGATAAATCGGCGAGTTGGTCGAGGTCCATGCTCGCCGTTTTGCAAACTCTTCGCCAACTCGCAGCGTTCGGAGAAGGCCGGTTTAACGCGATCGAGAAGTGCAATACCGTTGAGCGGGTGAGGCACCGGGGGGTGACGACTCCCCTTTGGGCAAGTGGTCTAACCAGCGTCTTTTTGCAGGTTGTAACGATGCACCAAAAGCCGGAGGTGCTTTCGATCCATATCCGCGGCCAACGCGGCAGCGGTCATGGTGGCGTGGTCAGCCAGCAGTTCGGTGACATAGCGTTTTTCAAAATCAGCGATGCACGCCTCTTTGGCGCGTGAAAACGGCAACCGCGTTGTGCCCGCTGTGCTACGCGGTTCAGCGCCTGCCGGCATGCTTGCAGTATCGATCGACAACGTGTCGTCCGAACTCATGATGATGCCGCGCTCAACCACATTCCGCAGCTGCCGCACATTGCCTGGCCACGGATATTTGCGCAGGGTTGCCATGTCTTCGTCCCGCACGCGCAACGTGCTGCTGCGCGCTTGCAAAAAGTGTTCAACCAACGCTGGGACATCGTCGCTGCGCGAACGCAACGGTGGAACGGTGAGGCGCACAACGGCCAAGCGGTAGTACAAGTCTTCGCGAAACTGCGCTGCGGCAATCATCGCGCCCAAATCGCGATGCGTTGCCGAGACGACTCGCACATCAACTTTTTGATACGTGGTTGCGCCAACCGCACGCACCACCCCTTGGTCAAGCACGCGCAACAAGGCTGGCTGCATGGCCACTGGCAATTCGCCGATTTCGTCGAGGAACAGCGTGCCACCATCGGCCGCAGCAAAAACGCCTTCTTGGTCTTTGATTGCGCCAGTAAACGCGCCGCGTACGTGACCGAACAACAGCGATTCCAATAGGTCGACCGGCACTGCACCGCAGTCGAACACCACGAACGGTTTGTTAGCGCGCTTCGATCGCTCGTGCAGTTCGCGCGCCACCAGTTCTTTGCCAACGCCAGTTTCGCCTTCCAACACCACCGATGCGTCGCTCGGCGCGACCTTGTCGATCATACCGTATAGCCGCCGCATAGCTTCGGTAGAACCGATCATGCGGCCTGCGCCACCAGTGGTCGGAGGCGGCTGGACCACAGGGTTCTCGTCGGGCAGCAGCTTGATCGTGGTAGCCCCAATGGCAAATTCATCACCGAGCCGCAGCGCAATCTGCGAAAATTGAGCGCGGCCGTAGTACGAACCGTTCTTCGAACCCATGTCTTGCACACGCAAGCTTTGACCTTGCCACGTGACTTGCACATGTTGGCGCGACACCGTTTTGTCGTCGATATTCCAGTCTGCGCCGGCCGCCCCAATGACCATGGTGGTGCCTTGCGCCAAATGAAAACGTTCGCCCGCACACGGCCCCGTGGTCAACAACAAGGTCAAGCGCGTGGTCTGGACCGAAAAACTCGGCCGGCGTTCCACGTTCGGGTCATCAACGCGGCTTTCCGTAGCGGTGCCGAGATCGTCCATGCCTGCAATTTAGCAGAGTCGCGCGTCGGTTGCGCAACTTGCGCGTGCACGCTCAATGCGCCCCGATGAGCCGTGCTGCGTGTTACAGTCGTAACGACATGGGTACTCCCGATCGCTCCAAACGTGGCGGCGCGACAGTTACCCTCGGGGGCGGCGGCGACGCGGACGCTACGGTGACCGTTGCTGGAGCCGGTCGCCGCGACGCCAGCATCGGCCCAACGCCGCGCCTCGATGAACTCCAGGTTGGTGCCGTGGTTGGGCGCTATCGCATTACTGGGCTGCTCGGGCGTGGCGGCATGGGTGTGGTCTACCAAGCTGCGGATCCTGAACTTGCGCGCTTGGTAGCAATCAAAGTCTTGCCAGCCAGCAGCGGCCCCCATGCCGATACCGACGCAACCGCGCAACGCCAACGGCGGTTGCTCCGCGAAGCCAAAGCACTTGCGCAAATTTCGCATCCCAACGTGCTGACGGTTTTTGACGCTGGTGAAGTGGCTGCAGGCATCTTCATTGCCATGGAGTTGGTCAAAGGCCAAACGATGCGCCAATGGGTGCGAGCCGCGCCACGCTCGCCGCGCGAGATCCTGCAAGCCTATGTTGCGGCTGGCCAAGGGTTAGCTGCTGCACACGCCGTGGGGCTCGTGCATCGCGACGTCAAGCCTGACAACATTTTGGTTGGCGACGATGGCCGCGTGCGCATCGCCGATTTTGGCTTGGCGCGCGGCGACGACGAACCAACCCTCGACGTTAGCGAATCCGCGGTGACGAGCGCAGCATTGAGCCCCTCAAGCGGTGCGCTTGCCGCACGTGGCATTGGTGTGTTGACACTGCCAGGTGGGCGCGTCGGCACGCCAGGATATATGCCGCCTGAGCAATTGCTTGGCAAAGCGATCGACAGCCGCGTCGATCAATTCGCGTTTTGTATCTCGCTGTGGGAAAGCCTCGCTGGTGGCGAGCGCGAAACTCCCGTGCGCATTCCACGGGTCTCGGCGCACCTGATGCGCACGTTGCGGCGTGGCACGGCGCCCAGCAAAGCGGACCGCTTCGATTCGATGCAACAGTTGTTGCACGAACTCGGACGCGAACTCACGCGCCGGCGGCGCTGGCTGATCGGCGCAGGTGCGGCCGCACTGGTGGTCGGCGGCGTGACCGCGGGCCTGGTGCTGCGCCACCATGATGCACCGTCGTGTGCGCTGAGCGCGACTGAAACTGCGGACTTGTGGGCGCCTGCGCAACGCATGCAAGCGCTCGCGGTGTTGACCCAAGCCGGGCTGCCACCACCTACCGTCCGGCAGATCGACCAAGCGTTCGCGGAGTATCGAGCGCAGTGGATCGACGCGCGCACCGCAACGTGCAAAGCGACGCGCATTGATCACGTGCAACCGGAATCGATGATGGCGCTCCGCGTGTCGTGCCTCGAACGCTTGCGGTCGGAAGCCGTGGCCGCAGCGAATCTGTTTCGCACGGCTGAAAGATCTACCAGCGAACATGCAGCGTCGTTGGTCAACGGGCTGACGCCAATCGAGTCATGCGCTGACGATGTTGCCTTGCAGCGTCGCTTACCGCCACCACGCGACGCGGAGCTGCGCGGCCGCGTCAACGCACTGCGCACCAAGATCGACAATGTTGCCGTGATGTTCGACGCTGGCCAGTTCCGCGACGCGCGGCAAGCGTTGACGCCATTGCTCGAGCAAGCCACGACACTAGGGTACCGGCCGCTGATCGCCGAGACGCTGTTTGCGTTGGGTCGCTACCAAGACACCCTTGGGGAACCGGCCTTGGCCACGCTTGAACACGCGCTGTGGGAAGCCGAAGCCGCGGGACATACCGAACTAACCGCGGCCGTTTTGACCCGCATGATCACCGTCGTTGGCAACCAAGGCGATACCGAACGCCAAGCTGCGCTCACCAAACGTGTCGAAGCCGTGCTGTTGAGCTTGGGCGATCCACCGTTGCTGCGAGGTGAGCTCGACAATAGTCTCGCGACGCTCGATTTGGCGAACGGTCGCTTCGCCGAAGCGTTGGTCGGCTTTGGCAAGGCCAAAGCCGCGTGGCGCTTGGCGCTGCCAGCCCGACATGTGTCATTTGGTGGCCTCGAAAACAATCTGTGTATTGCGCTCAACCAGCTGCAACGATTCGACGAAGCTGCCCAACATTGCCGTGCAGCAGTTGCGCTGTGGCGCGACTTGCTTGGCCCAAGGCATGGTGACCTGGCAAAACCACTTGGCAATCTTGGGCTTGCGCTGTCGATGCAGGGCCACCTCGACGAAGCGCTCGAAGCGCAACGCTTGGCACTTGAACTCGCCGAAGCCAGCCTGGGCGTGACCAGCCCGATGCTGACGAGCGCGATCGCCAAGCTGGCCAGCACCGAACTTGCCGCGAATCAACCGGAAATCTCGCTTGCGTTGTATCAACGCGCGCGCACGTTGAGCGCGTCGCAACCGGGCGGGCCCGGCATTGAAGCGCGAGATCTTGCCGAAGTCGACAATCAAATTGGCGCCATTCAACTTCGCTTGGGCCAGCCCGACGCGGCACTGCAAAGTTTCCAAACAGCACTCGCTGCTTTTCAAAACATCTTCGGCCCGGAATCAATTCAGGTTGCCGCCACGCTGGTGAACATTGCCCAAGTGCAAGCATCTAAACGGCAGCATGGGCAAGCACTTGCAACGCTCGAACAAGCGCGCGCCATCGTTGGTAACGTGGTTGGCCCCGAGCATTTGGACTATCGCAAAATGCTGGTGATGGTTGGCCAACAACACTTGGCAGCGAGCCACACCGTAGTGGCCCGCGATTTTTTTGCGCAGACCTTGCAAGGCACGGGGCCCGACTTGGATCCTGAAGTCCAAGGGCTTGCAAAGTTTGGCTTAGCGCAAACGATGGTGAGCAAGGCCAGCGAACGCGCCGCGGCCATTGCCTTAGCGCAACAAGCCGAACAATTGCTGCAGCGCGCCGGCGTGCCCGACGCTGACGCCGTCACGGCGTGGCTAGCCAAGCAACGCCGTTGATGCCATGCCGATTGCGCGACGGCAGTGGCCGTGGCAGCATGGACCCGTGAAACGCTCCTCGATTCAACACAATGAGGGTCCAGTTCGGCGGCCTTGGCGATTTGATTTTACGCTTGAACGGGACCGGGCCGTGTCGCAGCAAACCCAGCTGATCCGCGCGCTCATCAACGAAATTCAGCGTGGCCGGCTCGCGCCAGGTGCCATGTTGCCAGGCAGCCGCACTCTCGCCGAGCAACTCAAGGTGAATCGCAAAGTAGTCGTCGCAGCGGTCGATGAGCTGGTGGCCCAAGGTTGGCTCGAAACGCAGCCCGCCGCTGGCACCCGCGTGGTCGCAACCTTACCGCGCTCCGCGGTTGCGGATGTCCAGGTGACCGCCCCTAGCAAGGCGAGCGAACACCTGGACATCCGCAACCGCGGAGCGCGGTAAGGTTGCGACCACGCGGGTGCGGATGTCCAGGTGACCGCCCCTAGCAAGGCGAGCGAACCGGTGCGTGATGGCAAGCTCATCACAATTACCGATGGGCTGCCCGATCCGCGCTTGGCCCCCATGGCCGAGCTAGCACGTGCGTACGCGCGTGCGCTACGGACAGTTAGCCGAGCCAGCGCTGGCTACAGCGACGCCGCTGGCGATGTGAGCTTGCGCGAGGTGATCGCAAGCTTCGTCAATCAAGCGCGTGGCCTCGCCACAAACACCGACGAGGTGATGCTCACCCGTGGGTCACAAGGAGCGCTTGCGCTCTATGCCCTAACCATGTTGAAGCCAGGCGATATCGTAGCGGTTGAAGTGCCAGGTTACGCACCAGCATGGCGCGCATTTGAATTTGCAGGTGCGAAGATCTTGCCGATTCCCGTCGATCAAAAAGGGTTACGCGTCGACGTGCTAGCGAAGGCCGCGCGTCGCCTCGGTGGCAAACTAAAAGCGGTTTACGTGACACCGCATCACCAGTATCCAACCACGGTCGCGATGGCACCGGACCGACGCATGCAGGTATTGCAACTCGCCGAAGCCTTCGACTTGACGATTATCGAGGACGATTACGACTACGAGTATCACTTTGACGGCGAACCACTGCTGCCGCTTCAGGCATCGGGCGGCGCGCGGCGCGTCGTGTACATTGCGTCGCTATCGAAGCTGCTAGCACCAACCGTGCGCGTTGGGTACCTCGTTGCACCCGCCGCACACGTGCAAAAACTCAAACAAACGCGCGCACTGCTCGAACGCCAAGGTGACGTGACGCTGGAGCGTGCCCTCGCTGAATTGTTCGAAGACGGCACGATCCAGCGGCATGCGCGCCGCGCGCGCCGCGAATATCAAACGCGCCGTGATGGGTTGCTCCACCGGTTGCGCACAACGCCCGTGCTCCACGAAAGCTTTGACTACACCGTGCCGGCAGGCGGCTTGGCACTATGGCTGACCTTGCGCCACGGCAACATCGACAACGTGGCCGCGAAAGCACGGGCCGCACAACTCGCCATTGCGCCGGGCTCCTCCTACGTGCTGCAAGGGCGGCTCGATGCCATCCGGCTCGGGTTTGCAGCTCATACGCCCCACGAGCTGAACCGGATCTGCGACACGCTTGCGCGTTGCCTGCAACGTTAGCCGGCACCCTTGCAACGATGCGCAGCGTCTAGACTGGACCCTTCGCTATCTGTTTTCTGGAGGTCTTTTGTAGACCAGTCCGCGGCCTACAGTGGGGTGGCGCAAGCAAGCGCTACACCCAAGGAGCCGCGATGTCGAAGACGTTCACACAGACCAAAGAACAGCTGATCGGAAATGCCAAACAACAAATGGACACGCTGTTCACCCCCAGCGCCTGGACCCTTCGGCAAAAACTAGCGCTGACCTGCCGCATCTTGTACGAAGGCGGCCACGATTCAGGGCTTGCCGGTCAGATCACCGCGCGAGGTGCCGAGCCAGGCACGTACTACACCCAGCAGCTGGGCCTCGGCTTCGACGAGATCACCGCTTCAAACCTGCTGCTGGTCAATGGCGATCTCGACGTGTTGCAAGGGCGCGGCATGCCTAACCCTGCCAATCGCTTTCATAGCTGGGTCTACAAAGCACGACCGGACGTCAACTGTATCATCCACACCCATCCAACTCACGTCGTTGCACTATCGATGCTGGAGGTGCCCCTGCACATCTCGCACATGGACATGTGCCCGCTGTTCAACGACTGTGCATTTCTGCAACAATGGCCAGGCGTTCCGGTTGGCAATGAAGAAGGCGAGCTGATCGCGCAAGCACTGGGCAACAAACGCGCGTTGCTGTTGGCCCATCACGGCCAACTTGTCGCGGGTGAAAGCGTTGAACAAGCCTGCGTGCTTGCCGAGCTAATCGAGCGCGCGGCGCGCTTGCAGCTGCTCGCCTCTGCCGCCGGTGAGATCAAGCCAATTCCCGAGCGGCTGGGCAACGAAGCGCACGACTGGATCCTCCGCCCGACGCGAAGCACCATGTCGTTTGCGTATTTTGCGCGTCGGGTCTTGAAGCGACACAGCGATGCCCTGGCCTGATTGCGCTCTCTAACTGGACCCATCAGCGTTTCATGTCTGGAGGATTTCACGGGACCAGCTTGTCGGTATACCGCCGCTGCGCATCAACGCGCAAAACGGAGCCAACATGAACAACAGGATTTTCACCATCACTCTCGACTTGCACGATCGCGCGAAAGCAGGCCAGCCATGAGTGCCTTACTGCGCGGCATTGTCGCCTACCCGATTACGCCATTCACGCCGCAGGGCCGGATCGATGAAGAGCTGCTTGGCTCCATCGTCGAAGACATGGTCACCGCTGGTGTGCACGCCATCGCGCCGCTCGGCAGCACCGGGGTACTGCCGTATCTATCCGACGAAGAGCGCGAGCAAGTTGCCGAGCTGGTGATCAAGCGCGTCGCGCGTCGCGTGCCAACGCTGGTGGGTGTATCGAGCTTAACGACTGCACGCACGATGTATCACGCGCGTTTCGCAGAGCGGCTCGGCGCTAGTGCAGTGATGATCATTCCAATGAGCTATTGGAAGTTGAGTGACGCTGAAATCGTGGCGCACTATGACGCGGTGGCCAAAGCCATCAGCATTCCAATTGCCGTTTACAATAACCCCGCAACGGGTGGTCTCGATCTAAGTCCGGCAGTGATCGCGCAGCTGCTCAAAATACCGAATGTCACCATGGTGAAAGAAAGCACGGGTGATGTGAATCGCATGCATCGGTTGGTCCAGCTCTGTGGCGACGACGTAGCGTTTTACAATGGAAGCAACCCGCTAGCATTGGCCGCCTTCGTTGCAGGCGCGCGTGGCTGGTGCACTGCGGCCCCCCATATCATTCCGCACCTAAACATCGAACTGTACGACGCTATCCAGCGCGGCGACCTTACGACCGCACGGCGAAGCTTCTACCGCCAGCTGCCTTTGCTCCAATTCATCGTTGCCCACGGGCTGCCGCGTGCCATCACAGCAGCGCTGACGATGTGCGGCAAGACTGTTGGGCCATTGCGTGCGCCGTTGCAAGCGCTTGCGCCGCCACACGTGGATGAACTCCGCGGGATTCTGACTGCGCTCAACGTGCTTCCCCCGTTGGGCTGAGCAAAGCGGTGCACTCGCCCTACCTCGTGCCGGCACGCTGCATTCCTTACTTGACTTACGCGCCGCGATCCGTAGAGTGCAGCGCAGGTATCGTCATGTTGTCCTTCGATCAAATCGATTCTGCGTTTCGCAGCGCTCGCACCCACTAGGGTTTGCGTCGCGCGTTGTCGCAATTTTGATTTTTGATTTGTGCTGGCTGCTCGCCGTTGGCGGTAGCACGGCCAAGCCGCGCGGTGAAATCACCGAGCGGTGAACCTATCCGAAGGATTTCGCACTGTATGAGAGAACAGCAACGTGGCGGTCGGCGCCACAAAGATTTGCAATTGTGCCGTCAAGTGCACGATGCATTGAGCTACGCACTGACTGAATTTGTCGAACCCGAACTCGAAAAGCTAACGTTGATAGCGGTGGAGCCAGCACCTAGTGCAGCGCGCTTGCTGGTGACCTTCACCATGCCAAGCGACCACCACAACCCAACCGCAGTCATCGAGCAACGCGACCGAGCGTTGGCAACCTTGCGCGCCCGAGCGGCTGATATTCGTGATGAAGTCACCGCGGAAATCACGCGCAAACGTGCGCCCGAGCTGATGTTTCGAATCGTTACCGACGAAGAAGTTCGTGCCGACCTCGCGCCGTAGGCCTAGGTACCAGCGCCGAAACGCAACAACGGCCGCTTCGCATTTGCGAGGCGGCCGTTCTTTTTGGCGTAACGCTACTTAACGACGGGCCGTGGACCAATTGGCGCAGCCAGCGGACGGTTAGTATCCCATTGAATCGTTTCTTGATATTGCGCCGAGTCCATCAACGCAAAGCCAACAAACAAGGCGGCTGCCAAGATGCCACCAACCAGGAGCACCGAGTGAAAAACTTTGTCGTACTTCAAGTGCATGAAGAACAACACAACCAGCGTGGCCTTCACTGCGGCGATCGCCATAGCGAGCGCGAGGTTGATATTGCCGCCGAGGTCGATCTTGGTGGCAAGCACCGTGATCACGGTGAGCACCATCAATGCGCCGCCCGTGCCTAACAGCACTTTGACTGACGCCGTGTGCGAAATGCCGTGGTCGTCGTCGTGATGGTCGTTATTCGATTTGGTTTCGCTCATAAGATTTCTCCAAAAGGAAAATCAGTGAATCAAATACAGCAGAGGGAACAAGAAGATCCAGATCAAGTCGACGATGTGCCAGTACAGCGCAGCGTAGTCGATTGGACCAAAGTAGTCCGGCGTGAAGTCACCACGCACCGCGCGGAACAACAGCCACAAGAACACTAAGATGCCCACCAGCACGTGAATCCCGTGCAAGCCAGTCATCGCAAAGTAGATCGAGAAGAACATGTTGGTGTGAGGCGGTGGCGGCCCCATCGAGAACTCATGTTGCAGTTCGTGCTTGGTCTTCGGCATTTCGTGGGTGGTGCCGCCTTTGCCCATCGCAAGCGTGGTGGCCGCATCAACTTCTTTGTTAACCACGGGGCCCGGTGCGTCGCAGGTTGGCCGAATTTCGACGCCTGCATGAACAGCTTCATCACCGTAATGCACCAACACGGCTGGGCCGGTTGGGCAAATGTTAGGATTCGCGGAGAACGTCCAGCAAGGGAACTTTGGTCCTTTGCCTTTGGCTTCGCCGTGAGCGCCGTGGCCGCCAACATAGCCTTCTTCACAGCGTTCGATATCGCGAGCTGCGCCGTCGGTCTTGTTGCCTTTGGCATCGCGCGTGAATTTAACTTCAGCAACCTTACAGGTTGCTTGGATGCCTGGCTGCAATGGGGAGTGATCGATCTTGGCAGCGTCCAAACAGCCGGTTGGCTGGGTGGCAACGCTGTAGGTTGCGCCACGGTCGAACACAACCGACGACTTGATGCCTTCGCACAAGTTGCGCTTGGTCACCAACGGGCCACCACCTGAGCTCACGCATGGGTCGAACTTTTCGCCGAACAAAATGCCTTCGTGGATTTTGTGGCTGTATTCTTGGTATTTGATCACCAAGAACGCAACAGCGCACACAATCGTGATGCTGAGCGTTAGAATCAAACCTTTGCGTTGGCCAAGCTGTGCACAACGCACTGCCCACGCGGCCGTCAAGCTCGAGAAGATCAGCACAGCCGTGTTGATCGCGCCCATCTTCACATCGAGGTAGTGGTGCGCGTACGAATAAATTTCTGGCCGGTGGTGACGATACAGAATGTACGCCACAAACAACGCGGAGAAGAACAACACTTCTTGGACAAGGAACAGCCAGATGCCTAGCTTGCCCGAGTCGAATTGGTGTTGCGCGTCGTCGTAGTGATGCTGGATAAAACGCGATTGGTTGGCGTGCCCATGACCATGGCCACCATGGTCATCATGCTTGTCTTTATCTGACTGACTCATAACGCTATTTCGTCCGGTTAGTGGTGAGCGCTGGAGGTGGACGCAGGTTGTGAGCCTGGTTTGCGAACCCAGTTGCCATCGGGCTGCTCTTCAAGATCGTCGTAGTTGTAAAGCTCGTACAACGTTGGTGGCACTTCGAAGTTGAATTCGGTTGGTGGCGTTGGAGCTTGCCATTCTAGCGTGGTGGCGCCCCACGGATTTTGTGGGGCTTTTTTGCCCGACTTGAATGCGATGCCCAAGTAAATCACTTGGATGAAAATCGAGATGCCGAGCACAAACGCGCCAATGGTCGACAATTGGTGAAAGATTTGGAATTCAGAATCGTAGTCCCAGTAGCGACGCGGCATGCCACGTGAGCCCATGATGAATTGCGGCAAGAACGTCAGGTTGAAGCCCAAGAACACACCGACGGCGCACAGCTTGGCGAGGCCTTCGTTGTACATCTTGCCGGTGAATTTCGGGAACCAGTAGTGCAAGCCGCCAAGGAAGGCGACCAGCGTCGAGCCCATCATCACGTAGTGGAAGTGAGCAACCACGAAGTAGGTGTCGTGCAAATGCACGTCGACTGACAAGATGCCCAAGAACAAGCCAGTCAAACCGCCGATGGTGAACAGCAGCAAGAACGACAGCGCATAGTACATTGGCGATTTGAGCCGGATGTCGCCTTTGTAAAGCGTAGCGGCCCAGTTGAAGACCTTGATGGCCGAAGGAATCCCAACGCTAAACGTCAGCGCCGAGAACACCATGGTGGCGAGCTTCGATTGGCCCGACACGAACATGTGGTGGCCCCAGACCAAGAACGACAACAACGCGAGCGAAATCGACGAGTACGCGATGAAGCGGTAGCCGAAGATTGGTTTGCGCGAGAACGTGGTCATCAGTTCCGAGATCACACCCATGGCTGGGAGAATCATGATGTACACGGCTGGGTGCGAGTAGAACCAGAAGAAGTGCTGGAACAATACTGGGTCGCCGCCAAGGGTTGGGTCGAAGATACCGATGTGGAGCGTGCGCTCAACAAAGAGCAACAACACGGTGATGCCAAGCACTGGCGTTGCCAACACTTGCACCACTGCGGTTGAATAAAGCGCCCAAACGTTGAGCGGCATTTGGAACCAGCCCATGCCTTGTGGCCGGAATTTGTGCACCGTAACGATGAAGTTCAAACCGGTAAAAATCGACGAGAAGCCCAGCAAGAACACGCCAAGCACCGCTGGCCACACCGAGCCAGCCGAGTGCAAGCTGTATGGGGTGTAGAACGTCCAGCCAGTGTCAACACCGCCGTTGGCAATCGAGTAAACCATCAGCAACGCGCCGACGCACCAAAGATAGAAGCTGGCAAGGTTGAGCTTTGGAAACGCCACATCGGGCGCTCCGAGTTGAATCGGCAACATAATGTTGCCAAGCGCAGCGGGAATCCCTGGCACGATCACCAAGAACACCATCACCGCGCCATGCAGTGTGAAGAATTCGTTGTAGCGATCTTTGCCAACGATGGTGAGGCCTGGCGCGAACAATTCGATCCGCACCAATAGTGCGAAGAATCCGCCAAGCAGCAGCGCGCCCAAAATACCGAACAAGTACATCAAGCCGATCCGTTTATGATCGACGGTGTACAGCCAGTTCTTGATGCCTTTTTTGGCGTGGAAGTAGTTGGGCTCGTGACCCGGTGTTGCAGTGGTGCTTGACATAACTAGCCTCGATGACGTGGCGATAGGTGACGGAGAAAGACAGCGAGCAAACGCTACTTGAGCGACTTCATGTACTCGATCAAACCAGTGATTTCTTTTTCGCTGAGTTGGCCTTCAAATGAAGGCATGCTTGGAGCGAAGCCTTTGACGACTTGCTTGGCTGGCGCCAAGATCGAGCTACGCAAGTAGGTTTCGTCGACCATGACTTTGCTGCCGTCGGTGAGTTCAACGTCGTGGCCAAACATGCCCTTCCAGGTTGGGCCAGCCATCGCGCCGCCATCAAGGGAGTGACAGCCGATACAGCCTTTGCTGGAGTATAGTTGTTTGCCGAGTTCTGGCCCGGACAAGCTGTTTTGTAAAGCGCCTTTGTCGGCGAGGTAACGCTCGTAGCCGCCTGGTTCATGCACGACGACAACTTTGCTCATCGAGGAGTGGCCTTGGCCGCAGTATTCGGTGCAGTACAAGCGGTACACGCCTGGCTTGGTGGCGTGGAACCAAGTGTAGGTATAACGGCGCGGCACCAAGTCTTGTTTGACCCGCATCACCGGAATAAAGAAGCTGTGCAACACGTCGCGTGCAGTCATCACCAAGCGGACGTCGGTGTTCACTGGCACATGCAGGTTTTCGTCGGTAACGCCGTTAGCGTGTTTGAATTCCCATTGCCATTGCCAAGCTTGCACTTGAACTTCAACTGCTTTGGTTGGGGCCGTGCTGATCTTCAGATAGCTGCGCCAACCGTAAACAAACAAGAATACGCAGATGATGGTTGGAATAACCGTCCAGGTAATTTCCATCGCATCGTTGTGCGATGACGAAGGCATCGCTTTGTGGCCGGGGCGATGGCGATACTTGATCACCATGCCGATGACGGCAGCAGCGATGGCAAAGAAGAAGAAGAAGGACATGCCGAGCACCGCATAGAACATGGTGTCGGAACTGTCAGCCGCGGCATTCACAGCGCGTGGCATCCAGAAGTTGCTTTGGGTGTCCCAAGGCTGCTTCGCGAGTTTGTCGTACCACATCTCTGGTGGCGGAGGCGATGCTGGCGCAGCCGCGGCTGGCGCAGGCGCAGGCGCAGCAGCTGGCACTGTGGCTGGCGCAGCGGCCGGTGCGGCTTCAGGCGTTGCCGAACCCGCAGCTGGCGCTGTTGGTGCAGCTGCCGTCGGTGCGGCTTCAGGCGTTGCCGAACCCGCAGCTGGCGCTGTTGGTGCGGCTGCTGTCGGCGCCGCCGTGCCAGCCGGTGCTGTTGGCTGCGCAGCAGTCGTTGATGCCGTTAGCGCCAAGCCGAGCGCTATCGATACATTTCGGATCAGTTTGTTCATGGCCGAATCACTCCAGGTACACGTTGGCGGCGCAACAGGTGCCGCAAACCAAAGGCAGAAAGAAAAAGCACGATGAAACCAATTGCGCCGAGGCGTAGCGCCGCGACACCAGCACGCGAGTGGTTATTGGCATCGGGATCAAAGTGGTAACAACGGTTCATAAAGCCCACCGCGGTTGCAGGATTGTTAATGCCTGCGCCCAACAGCGATTCCCGCAGCACGTCGTCGGTAAAAAGGTTTCCATATACGTAGCGCGTGACCGTACCTTTGGCAGAAACGAAAATCAGGGCCGCCGGATGCGCCCACTCGGCGCGTTCCTTGACGTAGACGTACCGAAACCCGACAGCATCAGCAACGCGTTTAATTGCCGCATCCCCGCCGGCGCCGTCGGTCAAATCGGCCGATTCGGGATTGGTTGCGGTTAGAAAGGTCCAGCCCTTGCGCGCCGAAGCCTGCAGCGGTGCGGGTAATTTCTCAATGTACTTGCTCAGCGTGTCGTTGGTCTTTTCCAACGTCTGACGCGGCTCCAACACCAACGTGATGATGCGGTACTGCTGCCCAGCTGCAAATTGAATCGGCTTGCTTGCGTCCACGGCACCAACCAACGCCGCTTGGGTCGCGGTCATGGGTTTAGGCTCGGCCGCTACCGGCATT
>JAKQOD010000043.1 GCA_029565465.1 Deltaproteobacteria bacterium | reverse complement strand
GACCACAGCGATTGGCTATCGGCACTGGAGCCAACCTTCATCACCATGGACCGCGCGTTTTGTGGCCGGCCCGGCGCCGCATGCCACGCTTGCCTTCGATTCAGACCCAGCGACCCGCATGCGCGTTACCGCTGGGTTTATGCGTTACGGCGTTGATGTCGACGAAGATTGTTTTCCCTTCGAAACCCCGTTGGCCCATTTTCTCGATTACGAAAAAGGTTGTTACGTCGGCCAAGAACCGGTGTTTCGCGTGCATGCGCAAGGCAACGCATCGCGCGCGCTGCGGGTAATTCATATCGCCGGGGAAGGCACAGTTGCGTCGGGCTCTACCCTCACCCACCCAACGCGCAGCAACGCTGGCGCGCTAACATCGTTGGTCGCCGCTGGCGACCATTGGCTGGCGCTTGCGTATTTGCATCGCACCGTGCTCGATCAAACCGAGGGTTTCACCGTCGATGGCCGCACAGCGACGATCCATATCCCGGTGGTAGCGTAGGCCCGATGCGGCGACGTACCGTCATCGGCGTGTTGGTCGGTTTGGCAGCGTGCCAAGCCAGCGACTTTGATTTCGTCACCAACTCGTTTCGCACCGATGGCTTCTCTGGCGACCCCTTCCCAATCTACGTTGACACCAGCTCAGGCGCGCTACTTGTCGGTTACCAAGAAATCGGCAGCAACGATCCACCGCAGGCCGCCCTGCTCGACATTATGGCGCCGATTTCGGTTTTTGAAACCAATGCCGCCGACGGTGTGAGCGTCCGGGACGTTGGACTTACGATTTTTGGCATGAGCCAAGCCACCGGCCAGTTGTCCGTGCCGCGCGCGCAATTTCGCGGTTCGATCACAAACTTGCAAGCGTGCCCCGACGAAGGCTGTGTGGTGGGGCCCGCGACAGCACCACGTCCCATTACGGCGATTTTGGGTTCGGACAATCTCACTGGCGATGCGCTGCGGTTGCGTTTTGATCTGTCGCAAATTTTTGTGTTGCCTAATATCGGCCCCAGCGACAACGGCGAACGCACCAAGCTTTGTGATGCTGTGTTTTCGTCTCCATTTCGCGGAGGCGGCACCCTGCTGTTAGGCAACACAGAGGTGCCGTTCAGTGGCCGGCGGATTGCGCTGTCGGCATGCGCTGCGGCGGATCCGCGCAGTCTGATTCCGCAAAGCCAACGCGGAACCAATTTATTGCTGGTGGCTTCGACGGCGATTGGGCCAACGCTGCTCAGCGAAACCGCATATCGCAACTACCAGCTGGCCCATCCTACCGAAGCCGCATTGGAAGCCCTGCCAGCCGCAGAGTTTTGGCTGCCTTCAGGCTTGGTCCGTGGTCGCATCGGGAAACTCACGAATCTAACGCTGGCTGCCGAATCATCGGAAGGCCGCGGTGCGTGTCGTGAGGCGTATGCGCATCACTTGTTGTTCACACGGACATGTAGCGATACCGACGACTGTCCCTGTATCGACGCTGGCAATTGCGGCGCGCCGGCCTTGCTCGAACTAGCGCCGACCACTGGCGTGCGCGTGCTAGTAGTCGCGGACGACAACACAACGTTGCAAGGATTACGCACCGAGTTACGGCCAGACCAAGCCGAAGTTGATGGGGTGTTAGGTACCGAAGCGTTGCGCACAATTGAACTCGACATCGATTATCCGCACGGCCGTGTATTGGCGCGCTGTGTCGATGCAAATGATGCAACGTGCAAAACCCGCCCCACCCTTTCGACCACGGGTGCACGAGCCGACATCGCTTGTTGCATTTTGCCGGAATGCTGCAATCCCGATCCCAATAACGTACCCGCGCAGTGCCTCGCTCCGTAACGCCAGCGCTTAGTCGCCAGCCAAGGTTACTTGGCTTAGATCAAACCAGCCATCGCTCACTACCACACCTTGCACGCGACGGTGGATCAGCCCCTGCGGCGCATCGGCCACGATGCCAGCAAGCGGCCATGTTTCGGCGAGCTCGGCAGCAACGTCCGCCGCTGACTTGGCACGTTCCGCGGGATCCCAGCGTTGTGCAATATCGGCCAGCAACTTGTCGAGTTTCGGATTGCTGTAACCGCCGAGATTCCAAGCGCCGCCAGTGCCAATGAGCGGACGCAGATCCATATCGGCCATGCCATGCCAGTCGAGCATCGCAACGCCAAACTCACCTTCGCGCAAACGTTTTTCGACCACGTTCTCCGAGCCCGTACGCACATCAATGATCACGCCAGCCCGGCGCGCGGCTTCGACGAACTTCTCACGTTCGGTTGCTTGCCCAGGTAATGTTGGATCTTTGCCTGGGCGCTCCACGGCGATCATTGTGATCTTCAACTTTTCGCCATTCTGATCGCGCAGCCCGTCCTTATCAGAATCGGTCCAGCCAGCAGCTTCAAGCAACTTACCAGCCTGCGCAGGATCAAATTGTGGCGCTGGAGTTTCGACACCTGGCATCGGGCCACCAGGCCAAATCGGCCACAGCACCGGGCGCCGCAGCCCGTCGAATACCGACTTTGCGATGCCATGCCGGTCGATTAACAGCGCTAATGCGTGGCGCACCTCAACGCGATCCAACGGCGGCTTGGTGAGCCCAAATACCATGTAGCGGAACTGCGGTGGCGCCAGGGTCAATGGCACAAACTGCGCAGCCACACCCGGCGCCGAAGCTTGCTCCGGCCAGTGCGCCGGAACCAAATACGGCACAATGTCGACATCGCCGCGCTTGGCCGATGTCAGCACTGCGGCGGCATCTGACTGATAGAAAAACTCGACGTCGGCGATCTTGGCTGGCCCGCCCCAATATTTGTCGAAGCGCGCCAAATGCACAACGCCACCTTTGTTCGAGGCAATGCGCCACGGACCACTGCCGATGAGGGTGCCGCCGCCATTCGGCGCGTCTTTGTAAACATGCATAGGGAGGATTGGGATTTCGGCCAACGCACGCAGCGCCCACGCGCTAGGCCGCCGTAGTCGCAGCCGAATTTGGGTTGGGGTTATCAGCTCGATGGCTTCAACATCGTCGAGCATGGCGCGCAAATGATCGATGCGGCGCTTGGGATCGCGAATGTTGTCGAGGGTGAATTGCACGTCAACCGTCGTCAGTGAATGACCGTCGTGAAACGTGACGCCGGGTTCCAATTCCAAGCGAATTTCCAGCCCGCCCGGCATCACCCGCCACGACCTCGCTAACCGAGGGCCAAACTGGCCAGCGCCGAGTGAATCGGTCCCTGGCACATAGCGCAGCAACGGTTCAAATACCGGCCCCAGCACGATGCGCCGGGCCCACTCGCTCGGCGGGCCGCCCGCCGCCGTGGGAAATAGCCGCCCAGGGTCTGCATCCATGGCAATCCGCAGCGTATGCGGCCGCGCCGCGTGGATTTCGGAGACTTCCGCCGCTGCGGCCAAGGCTGGCGAGTGCTCAACCCCGTCCACCGCCGTGGGATCGGGCGCCGTCCGCCAGGGCGTTACCCGCACGGGCGCGTCGCACCCAATGAAGATGCTTGCACAGCCGATGAAGGCTGCGGCTTGAGCCGGGTATCGCCACATGTTATGAACCTGCCATGTCAAACCGTCCATTTGCCACCGTCGGCGCCTTTTTGTGCGCAGCGCTCGCTGCAGCCGCCTGCAAAGAATCCAAAATGCCTGGGCCAAAGCCAGATGTTGTCAAAGCGGATGTCAAAGTGGACATGCCAGGGGTCCCTTCGTTCGATTTGCCACCAGTTGGCCCCGATGGCTCGCATCCTGTAAAAGAAATGCGCGTTCGTGGTCGCACGCTGCTCGAAAAAGAAGTTTCCATTCACGGTTACGTGACGTGGGCCTACGATTGTGGCACCGCGATCATGCAACCAGGCTGGCAACCTGCCGATATCGAAAAAGCCATCAATGATGACCCAACCCGCTGCCAACGGCCGAAGTTCTACCTCGGTGATTCCACCGACACGCCTTCGGAAAAAAGCATTTGGGTTGTCGACGTCCCACGCGCGCCGCTCAAAGTTGAAATCGAGCGCTTGCCAAAAGAAGAAATCAAAGCGTGGCCAGCGGTGCCACCGTACAAAGTGGGCGATGAAATCATCGTGACTGGGAAATGGACCCAATCGTCGCCGCACAGCGAACGTAACGTCGAAGGCTTGCTGGTTTACACCAAGCTCAAAAACGTGACGCAAAACTGGGAAACCCCAGCGCCGCTGCCGGTTGATCCGGCAGCACCAGGTGGCTTGCCACCAGCCACCAAAGCGCCGCCACGCGTCCGCTAGCTGACATCAGCTTTCGCTGACTTCGGTACGATGCAGCGGTAAACAAAAATGGAATTGCGTGCCGGTGGCGCTGGTTTGGCAATCGATGTGACCACCATGGTCGTCGATGATCTTCTTGACGATGGCCAAGCCTAAACCCGTGCCGCCTTTTTTCTCGGTTGCAAACAGCTCGAAGAGGCGGGTACGCACCGACGCAGGAATGCCAGGGCCGTTGTCGGCGATGGTCCAGTCCAAGGTTTCGTGTTCGGCTTTCACCGTTAGGCTGATCCGGCCGCCGTCAGGCATCGCTTCAACAGCATTGCGGACCAGGTTAAAAACCACCCGCAGCAACTTTTGTTCGTCGAACCAAGCGATGCCGTCATACGAGCAATCAATCGCTAACGCGATGGCCCGGCCGGCCACCAACGCCTGCACCTGGGTTGCAAGTTCTTCGCGAAAGCGATGCATGTACACTTTGCGAATCACCAGGTCGGTATCGCCGCGCGAGAACGCCAACACTTCTTTGGTCATGCCGCTCATCAAATCGAACTGCCTGGAGATTTGTTCGACGTAACGATCGCGTTGTTCGACGTCATCGCAACCCGCCATCAATTGCGCATAGCCCGATATGATCGTCATGGGCGTGCGCAAGTCGTGCAACACACCGGCGAGCATTTGGCCAATGGAAGCCAACCGATCTTTGGTTTGCGCTTCGCTGCGCTGCCGTGCGACATGAATTGCGCGTGCCACTTGGGCCGCGATCAATTCGAGAATTTTCAGATCATCCTGCGACCACACGCGCTGCGACGCGCCGGCACTCTCACCGTCGCGACTGCGCCGGCGTTGCTCGATGATTTCGATGCCGCCGACTACTTCTTCGCCGTCGATGAGCGGCGCCGCCATCACGACATAGGGTGCAATGCCCAATTCACGGGCCAAGCCGATGGCATGGCGTGGATCGCTCGCTGGGTTCTCGACAATGACCGGCGTTCGATGCTGCACCGCCCACCCCAAGATGCCTTCACCATACTGCAAGGTGCGGCCAAGCAATTTGCTTGCGGCGGAGCCTAACACCGTCGAGAACAGCAACGTACTATCGGGCTGGCGCAACGCAATCGAACCAGCACCGCCGCCGAGGACCGCGACCGCCTGCGCCAGAATACGTCGCAGCAAATCCTCGAGATCCAACGCGGCTGAGACTTCCTTTTCGACCTCGTAAACAGCGTTCAATTCGCGTGTTTTGCGTTCGAGGTCCCGGCGCACTCGCGACAACGCAACGTTTTGCTCAAGGACCGAGTGGACCAACCTTGCATTCGCAATCGCGACCGCGGCTTGGCTGGCCAGCGCTGCCAGCAGTTCTTCGTCGGCGTGCAAGAACGGACCATTACGTTTATTGAGTACTTGTAGCACGCCAACAATTTCACCTTGCGTGCCGAGCATCGGTACACACAGCATCGATGTTGTCCGAAAACCGGACCGATGGTCGATCGCTGGCGAAAATCGTGCATCGGCGTAGGCATCCGGCAGATTCACAATTTCGCGCGATTGCGCTACCCACCCCGCAATGCCTTGGCCAACGCTTAAGCGAATTTCCACGCTGTCCGGCCCAACCTGCAGCGAACCGTCCGCGGCTGGTTCGCGCGGCCCAGACGCCAGCTTGGACCAGAGTTCGTCGCCGTCGTCGGATAGCAGATAGAGTGTTGAACGCTCAGCGTCCATGAGCTCGGTAACCTTGCTCATGATCAGCACGAGCAGTGGATCGAGCTCCATCCCACTCGATAGCGCGCGCCCAACCTCTTGCACCAAGGCAAGCTTTTTACGCTCGTCGGCCAGCCGAGCTGCCGCATCGCGTTGGGAAGAGCTGGCCAAGTCCGCCATAGGCCGATGTTACGACGCAGCCGCCGCAGTTGCTACCTTTCCGTCAGATTCCTCGGCCAGGGGTTATTCCATGCGGCGGCGCCGCAGATCGTCTTCGTCGAGACCATCGAAATGGCCAATTTCATGTAACACCGTGTCGCGAATCTGCTCCGAAAGTTCGATCCGCGTGTGTGCCACGCGCGCCAAGTTTTTGCGATACAGGACGATCGATGGTCCCGCTGGGGCAGCGTTCTTGCCGTCGCTGCCGTCGCTTCGAAACAGCCCCAAAATGGACGGCGGAAACGGTGGATCGACCGACGCCAGGTCCTCAATCAGCGGCAAATCGGTAACTTCAAATCGCACGGCTTTGAGCTGAGCGCGTTTTTCGGCTGGTAAGGTGGCGAGCACGGTTTCGATTTCGGCTCGAAACTCGGGTTCTGGAATCAGCTGAGGTGGCAGATAGTCGTCGGGTGCCAAGATCCGCGCTTGCGCAAAGTGCTCATCGGCGCGGGGGTCGGCTAGCCACTCCAGCGTTTGGCCCAACAAGTCATGACTTGCAGCGTCGTCGGGCTTCAACGCCAACATCTGTTCTAATGCGACCTGCGCTTCTGCAAAGCGATGTAAATCGAAGAGTGCAGCGCCCCGTTCATACAGTGCATCAATCTGATCAGGTGCATAACGCAACGCTTGGTCAGTGGCCGCCAGCGCTTCGGGCCCACGCCCAAGATAATTCAAGGCTTGCGCCCGCAGCGTTGCAAATTCGGCAATCACCGAAGCATCCGGACTTGGCCGCGTACGCTTGTTGGTCGCCACGTCGTAACCGCGTGTCGCCAATTCCAGTGCCACTGCAGCATAGGCAGTTCCAGCAACCGCCTCACTGCGTGCGCGCAGGTACGCGTCCGCGGTTGTGCGCAGCACCGCTAGGTCATTGGGCGCCAACGCAAGTGCCATCGCAAAAGCAATCGCGGATTCTTCATAGCGGCCCAGCGCGCCAAGCGCGCTGCCACGCAGCAAGTGCGCGTCGATTGAGCGCGGTGCTAAATCGGTCGCGCGGTCAGCACAAGTCCAAGCGGCGCCTGCACTACCAGCATCGAGTCGGTCAGCGGCGGTGTCCAAGAGCTTCGTCACCAGGCGTGCAATTGCTGCATCGTTGGCGAAATCGTCGTCGTCGTCGATGACCACGGGACACTCTTCGACGTCTTGATGGCGATGCGGACGCATGCCATGGCTGTGACCGGTCGCCGCCGGTGCCGCATTGTCAGGGACACACGGCCGTGGCTCGGCGAGTGCGGCGATGTCGGCGGCCGGGCCCTTGGTTTCGATCGTACGCGCAGCTGGTCGGTGGTCTCGGCAGCCAGCCAAGAGCGCAACGCTGAACAACCAACGCGAGCGTGATTTCACGGTTGCATCCTAGCCTTGCCAACGTACGGTCGCAACATTCGGTTACGCGTCAGCCCAGTTCGCAGCAATGCCGACATCGACATCGAGCGGCACGGCTAATTCAATCACTGCACCCATTTCTTCGGCAATCAGTTTGCCGGCCTGGTCGGCCACGCTTGGATCGGCTTCAAACACCAACTCATCATGCACCGTCAACAGCATGGTCGCCGCAACCTGCTCGCGCTGTAGCCGCGCATGGCTACGCAACATCGCCAACTTCATGATATCGGCACCGGCGCCTTGCATCGGGGTATTTTGCGCAATCCGCTCGGCCGCCCGGCGCGCCACTTGAGTCTTCGACGACAAATCGCGAATTGGCCGCCATCGCCCAAGCAACGTGGTGGTGCCGCCATCTTTACGCGCCTGCGCAACGACTGACGCCAAGTACTGCCGAATCGACGGAAAACGCTCAAAGTAGCGGGCTGAATACTCCGCGGCCTCGCGGCGTGGAATATCGAGCGCACGCGCTAACCCGAAATCCGACTGGCCATAAATAAGTCCATAATTAACTGCTTTGGCAACCCGACGATGCTGGGCCGTCACTTGGTCTCGGCTAACGCCGAACACTTCGCACGCAGTCTGGGTATGGACATCGACGCGCTCGCGGAATGCGCGCAGCAACACTGGATCGCCCGACAAGTGCGCCAAGATGCGAAGCTCGATCTGCGAATAGTCGGCGGCAATTAGCACCTTGCCGGGGGCGGCCACGAAGCCGCGCCGAATCTTGCGGCCAAGTTCGGTGCGAATCGGAATGTTCTGCAAATTGGGATCTTGCGACGACAATCGACCGGTGGCGGCCGCAACCATATTGAACGTAGTGTGCAAGCGCCCGGTGACGGGATGCACCAGCGGCGGCAACGCGTCGAGGTAGGTACCTTTTAGTTTTGATAGTTCGCGCTGTTCCAAGACCAATTTTATGATCGGATGATCTTCGATCATGGCTTCCAACACATCGGCATCGGTCGAGTAACCGGTCTTGGTTTTCTTCATGCGATCCGACGTCAACTTGAGCTTATCGAACAAGATGGCGCCAAGCTGCTTGGGCGAACCGACGTTGAACTCCTCACCAGCAAGTTGGTGGATCTGCGCTTCAAGGCTCGCGACGTGTGCACCAACCTCGGCTGCGAGCTGATTAAAGTACGCGGAATCGATGCAGATACCATGGCGTTCAACATCGACCAACAGCCGTGATATCGGCAGTTCGATATCACGGTACAAGGCATCACCTTGCGGCGTTAAGTGGCCACGCAGCGCCTTGGTAACGCCGATGAGCGAATGGGCCCACGGCCCTAACGCATCAGCAACGATCGCTGGCGCAACCGAGGCCACGCTAGTTTTTCCGCGTGGAATCAGCGTCGCGAGATCCAGCGGCGCCGGTGCACCAACGCTTGCAAACACCGCGCTTGGATCGGCCGCCTTGGATGTTGGATCGGCAATAAACGCAGCGATCATGGCGTCGTCGATCAACCCGGCCACCGGCATATCAATATGCGCGCATGCCTTGGCCAACCGCTTGCCGTCGAAACAGGTTTTGGCCACGGCAGCATCAGCCAACAAGGCGGCTAACGGTGCCCGTGCGGCGACTGCTAAGCCATGCACCGGCACATAGACTGGCAACTCGTTCGCAGTGCCAAATGCCAGGCCAATCGGTTCCATCCGGTCATCGCGGGCGCCATCAAACGCCCCGACCAATGCAAAACTGCCAGCGGCACGCAACTGTGCCACCAACGTGGCTACGCCACTTTCGTCGTCGACAACCCGCGTGCGTTCGGTCGAGCGCAGCGCTGCATTGCTGCCGTCATCGTTTGATGTTGGTGCGTTGAAATCAAACGAGCCTTGTGCACCAGCATGATAGGTACCAGGGCGCGGCCCTTCACCAGCACCTGCGGTGCCAGCCTGCGCAGCCACAGCGAACGCCGAACCGGGCGCGCTAGCAATCGCCGGGGCGGCCTTGGCGACCGAAATCTCAACGCGGCCACCAGCCGGCGAGCCGCTGGCACTGCCGCCATGGCCAGCATCAAGAAATTTGTCGATGAGCTGAGTAAATTCGAGCTCACCAAACAGCGTGCGCAACGCGGTGTCGTCGGGCGTCGCCGCTTGCAGTGCATCAAGTTCAACGCCTAGCTCAACATCGGTGCGCAAGCGCACCAGTTCCCGCGAAATCCGCAAGCGTTCCAACTGCGCTGGATCGCTAAACGGTTGTTTCACTTTGATGCGCGGCACCACCGGGTTAGCAGCGATCAGCGCGTCGATACTTGGATATTCCGCCAACAACTTGGCAGCCGTTTTCTCGCCAACCCCGTCGAGGCCTGGAATGTTGTCCGAGGTATCGCCAACCAATGCGAGATACTCACCGACCCGCTCAGGTGGGACCCCAAACTTGGCAATCACTTCATCGCGATGATAGGTCTTTTGGCTGAGCGAGTCGTACATCGACACGCCTTCGCCAACGAGTTGCATCAAATCTTTATCGGCCGATAGAATCAGCGCTTCACCACCAACCGCGCGCGCACGATGCACCAACGTCGCGATCACGTCGTCGGCTTCGACCCCGGCAATGCTGATCACCGGCCAGCCTAAGGCTTCAACGATGCGGCGGAAATACGGCAGCTGAATTGCCAAGTCTTCGGGTGTTGGTGGGCGATGCGCTTTGTACTCAGGGTACAACTCGGTTCGAAAGCTTTTGCGACCGGCATCAAAGACCACTGCAACATTGTGCGGCTGCAAGTCGAGCGCCATGCGTAACAGCATGCGCGCAAAGACGTAGAGCGCGCCGGTTGGCATGCCTTCGCTGTTTGATAGCCGAATTTCGCGCCGATCGCCTTTACCGGCGGTCATCAGGCCGAAATGCGCGCGAAAAATATAGCCGTGACCGTCGAGAATATGAAGCCGTTGCACCGCGCAAACCTACTACGATCTGGCCGCAGATTAGCGCGTTGCGGTCAAACTTTGCAGCCGTGCGCGCAGCCGTGGTACCGCTGCGATGGACCACGCCCCGTACCAAAACAGGTCACGGCCATCGACCGCAACCTGGCGCGCAGCGGGCAGTGCGCCGTGCAACTCCGCGGCCTCGCTGGCGCCAAAGTTATAAGGCTCATTCGGTAACACGATCACCGCAGGCGCGCGCTTGGCCACTTCATCGAGCGTTACCCGCGGATAACGGACATCGCGGCCAGTGGCATCGATCGGCGGTTCTTTGCCCAGGTCGGCCGCCAAAGGATACAACCGCAAGCGATCGCCAAACACGTTGCGCAGGCCCGCCATCGCAAGCATATCGGATCCGAAGGTGTCCGCGTTGCACGTCATCCAGGGGTCACGCCAAATCGGCAGAAATGCAGCTGGCCCATCGGCGGCCGCGGCAATATCGCGACTGCGTCCGAGTTCCATGCCTTGCATGATGAGTGCTTTGACGTTGGCATCGGTCACGGTTCCGAAAATCCGCGCAAGCTTGGCGACATGAGCCAAGCCGTCGTCGAAGCGACGAGGCAACGACACCAACACTTTGGTTTGCTGCGCCAACTGCTCGAGCACCACACGGCTATTTTCTTCTTGATTGGCAATCACCAAATCGGGCGCAAGCGCCAGCACCGCTTCGACGCTGACGTTCTTGGTACCGCCGACGGATGGCAAGCCTGCCGCCAGTGCGCCTTGGCAATAGTCGGTTCGGCCTACCAGCGCACTGCCAGCGCCAACAGCCTGCACTGAATCAGTGTCGCTTGGGACCAACGACACAACCCGCTTGGGCGGGGTTGAAAATGACAACTCGCGGCCCAGTGCATCAATTACGCGATGGCGACTCATGGTGCCTTCACCGTACTGCAACCGGGACCGGTCGTGCTACGGTCCAACCCGTGTCAAAGCGTGACAAAAAGGTCAATGCAATTCCAATCGAAGAGATTGCAGCCGCGATCAGCAAGCTATCGCCCGAAGAAGCTGCCTTCTTCCTAACCAAACTGGAAGCGGCCAATCGCAAGCGCCGCGTGCAGTTGTGGGGCTATTTGGTTGCCCTCGCCGTGTGGACCGTGACCATGATTGGCGCGTTAATTTATTACACCTATTCGCCGCCGGGTGAGTTCGTCGGCTGGGTCTTCGTGGTGCCGTTTGTCTCCGTTGGTGTGTTGTTGTTGTTGTTTGGCAAATGGGCCGAAACCATTGATACGTTGAGCAGCCAACGCGAAGCCATTGCAGCCGAAGCGAAACGCGAATCCGAGAAAAAGAGCGCATGAAACGAGTACTTCCTTTTGCATGGCTTGGTGCGCTGGTCGCGTGCAGCGACCCCGCAGCCGTACCCGATGCCGCAATGCCAGACGCGAGCCGCAGCATCGATGCGGCGCCCGTTGCGCCCTGCACCCCTACCCGTGGCACCAACTTGCGCGCACGCTTGGTAACCAAAATTCCAAGCGAGAGCGTGGTGTTGGTGACGTCGCCACCCAACGATGCGCGGCTGTTCTTGGTCGGCCAAACTGGCAAGATCTACATCGCCAAGAGCGAACTGCTACAGGCGCAGCCATTCATCGATCTATCGCAAGACAACGGTGGCCCGGTGACTGGTGTTGGGGAAATGGGCCTGCTCGGGCTCGCCTTTCATCCCAACTTTGCAA
>JAKQOD010000039.1 GCA_029565465.1 Deltaproteobacteria bacterium | reverse complement strand
GGTAAAGGCAAAGTCGACGATCTTGAATTGTTGTCGTCGATCGCGCACGGCATTGCCGGCAACACCATTTGCGCGCTGGGCGATGCTGCAGCGTGGCCGATGATGGGCTTTTTGAACAAGTTCCGAGCCGATTTTGAAGCGGCGATTGCCAAAGCCAACCCGGGCTACACGCCCAGCACCAGTAAGGATGCCGCATGAGTGCCGCACTTGTAATGTCTTCGCGGTCGATCCAATCGCCGCGCGTCCGGCGGCCGATGCCACGCATCGTGCATTGGGTACTGCTGACAATCGTTGCGTTGATGACAGCGTTTGGTGGCAGCACGGCAACGGTGGCCGCCCAAACTGCACCATCACAACCAATTGGTTCGACACCCGTGGTGAGCAGCCGCGTGCAGAACTATCCACAAGGTGACCGCGTGCAAGGCAAAACCCCAGACAGCAAAGGCCTTGCGTTGCTGTTTTGGATGTTTGCAGCCATCTCGGTTGGTGGTGCATTGTTTGTCATCACGCGCCGCAACTTGATTGCAGCGGTCATGGGCATGGTCGGCACCTTTTTGGGTGTCGCGTGCGTCTATATGATGCTGTACGCCCACTTCTTATCGGTGGTGCAGATGCTGGTCTATGCCGGCGCGATCATGGTGCTCTTCGTATTCGTCATCATGATCCTCAATAAGCCTGAAGACGAACCGGTTGCTAAGGGCAATCGAATTGGCAAAGCCGCTGGCGGCCTGGCCATCGCGTATTTGACGCTGCGCTTGGCCAGCTTGCTGATTTCGGTCGAGCCTGCCAATAAAGAACTAGCTGCGGCAGCGCCAGCGCCTGTGAAAATCAGCGATGTGACTGGGCCGAAAGGCACCGCGGAATACGCCGATTGGGGCGGCACGAAAGCTGTCGGTATGGAACTGTTCACCGAAGGACTGTTCCCGTTTGAAGCGATTTCGATTCTGTTGTTGATCGCCGTTGTCGGCGCGGTTGCGATTGCGCGCCCGCTCAAAGACGACGAAGCGTCGGCAACCGGAGCGGAGGTATAGTTTATGATTGGAAACGTCCTCTTTAATATCGGCTACTCGCACTTCTTAGTGCTTGCAGCGGTGTTGTTTGCCATCGGCGTCGTTGGCGTCATGGCGCGCAAGAACGCCCTCATCATTATGATGAGCGTTGAGCTGATGCTCAATGCTGCCAATATGACCGTGGTGACCTTCTCGCGCATGTGGGGAGATATGTCGGGCCACGTGTTTGCGCTCATCGTTATTGCGATTGCCGCTGCTGAAGTTGCAGTGGGGCTCGCCATCTTGGTCGCGGTGTTCCGCGGTCGTCGCCACGTCGATGTCGATCGACTCACCACGTTGCGAAACTAAAGGCGGCAGGAACTTCTTATGAATAACCCTTCATTTTTAGGTTTGCCGCTGTTGGCGTGGATTCCACTGCTGCCAATGCTTGGCGCGTTGCTGAATCTAACGCTGGGCCGGCGCCTGTCGGACCGCACCATTCACACCATCGGCATTGGCTCGGTGGCCTCTGCATTTGGCTTGTCGATTTTTATGATCGCCAGCCACCTGTGGCCGAAGTACATCGCGTGGCAAGCCAACAAAGCTGCACTTCCTGAAATCAAACAGTTGGCCTACACGTGGATCGAAGTTGGTTCGTTTAAGGTCGAACTAGCATTCCGCTTGGACACGCTGTCGTCGGTGATGATCTGCATCATCACCTTCGTCGGCACGCTGATTCACATTTACTCGACGGGTTACATGCATGGTGAGAAACGCTATGCAGCATACTTCGGTTATCTCAACCTGTTCACTGGTGCAATGTTGGTGCTGGTGTTGGGCGCCAACATCCCAGTGATGTTCATTGGTTGGGAAGGCGTTGGGCTTTGCTCGTTCTTGCTGATTGGCTTTTGGTTTGAAAAAACTGAATACGCCAACGCTGGCCGCAAAGCCTTTGTGGTGAACCGCATCGGTGA
>JAKQOD010000029.1 GCA_029565465.1 Deltaproteobacteria bacterium | reverse complement strand
ATGCGAAACAAACGATTCCGCATCCAATGTTTGATCCCGAAAGCATTGTCGGCCACGATTTCGGCTTGGTTCAGCTGGCAACGCCGGTGACGGATCGCACGCCGTCGTTGGTGAATTTTGATCCTGCCGCTGCGCCGGTTGGGATTTCGGTAACGCTGGTTGGCTACGGCAAAACCGAGACCGGCAGCGCTGGCAAGCAGTATGTGCTGCGCAACCGCGTTTCCGAATCGTGTGATGAGCTCGATGTCAGCTTGTTGTGTTTCGATCAAACCGACGGCAAAGGCGTTTGCAACGGCGATTCTGGTGGCCCAGCGTTTGCGACAATCAATGGCCGCGAGTACATCGTCGGCGTTGCCTCGTTCGTAACCTCGTCCGACTGCATGGAAGGTGGCGCGCATGCGCGGCCAGATGCCGATAAAGCGTTCATCGTTGACCATGTGCCTGGCTTGTTGTGTGCCACCGACGGCACGTGCAATCAAACCTGTGGCAAAGGTGGCGCGCCAATCGACGCGGACTGTCCAACCTGTGTCAAAGACGAAGAGTGTGGTGACGGCAAAGTTTGTTTGAAGAGTCAGTGCCAGCCCGAGCCGTTTGCACCGGGTGGCACCGGTGGTGAGTGCACAAGCAACGCGCAATGTGCGTCGGGCCAATGTGGGCAAGTTGGCACGGAGCAACGCTGTGTGCAGAACTGCGATCTCGCAACGAATGATTGTCCGTCGGGCTTTGATTGTTTGTCGGTCGGTGGCGTCAGCGGTGCATGTTGGCCGGCGGCTGCCGACGCAGAGAGCGGTTGTTGCTCGGTTGGCACGGCGCCGCACGATGTTGCGCCGCTCGCGCTGTTGGTTGGCAGCGTGCTGTTGTTCGGCGGTCGTCGGCGGAAAACGCAAGCCTAACGAACGCTGTCGGAACGCAGCTCAAACACCAAAAGCTCGCCCAGCGTGTCATGCTCGCGTCGGCCACACGGCTGCATGCCGAGCCGCCGAATAACGCCAAGCGACGCCGAGTGCCAGGGAAACGTGGTGGCTTGGACCGCGACGATGCCTGGTTGCGCCAACGCCCAACGAACGCAAGCGTTCGTCGCTTCAGCCGCTAGGCCTTGACCGCGCGAATCTTCTTCAACGCCGTAGCCAACTTCAGCTACGCCGTCGGCAGGGAAGCCATGGAAAATCACGCTACCGACGACGCGTGGGGTTACCGCAGTGCCGTCGCGGCGGCGTTTTTCGATCACGAGGGTATCGCCCCACAACCGCACGGCAGGGTCGGCGCGAACCGCCGTCATCGAAACTGGAAAAGCTCGAGCGATGAGATCCTCATTGGGCCAGTTATCTGGAAACGCCGCACCGGCCAAACGTTCACAAGCAATCTTGTCATTCGCAACCACGGCTTCGAGAATGTCGAGCGTGATGGGAATCAGTTCTAACCGTGGGGTAGTTAGCTTTGGCACGCGGCCCCGCTTGTGAACTCCATTTCAGGCCTCACAATCCATAGCCTACCGTCAAAAGCGTTGCAAAGGTGGTTGGGCCGTTGCCGATTAGGCCAAACCGAGCGTCGAGCGATAGCAAGAAACCGCTCCACACATATTTGTCGACGCCCAACGTGACCAGGCCGCCAGCCCAGACCCGTTGACTGTCAGGTGGCACTGGTTGGTTTGCGCGCAATAGTGAAACGCCGACGCCGGCGGTCAGGTACGTCCCACTGCGCTCCGTGGGTGCAAATCGGCCGCGAAAGACCACATCCGCTTGATACAGCCTTACGTCGCCGGAGATGCGTGCGGCAGTCGCGTTGCTGAGGATGTTTTGATACTGAAACAATGAAGACCAGCGCACGCTCCAACCCAACCGCTGATCGGAACGCATGGGTTGCACTGCAGCCGCAAAGCCCAACGCAAAGCCAAACCCGAGTGGTTTGGCCGAAGGCCCAGCGCCTGCCACGATGCCCGTGGTGACGCCCAGGCTAGTAGATGGTAGTCGGTCAGATTCCGCGTGCCCCGAGGTGGCAGTGCCGGCCACGACGGCCACCAGCGCCAGACTCAAACAACGCAGAAAGACCCGCACGACCACCTAAAACTTTGAGGTGGTTGCCAAAAAGGTCATTTTGTCGTTGGTGGCCCGCAGGCGGCGCGACAGGGTGCGTACCCAGTTCCACAACAGCTCATAGGCGAGGTCGCGATCAACAAAGAGCAGGTCTTCAAGATCGCGCCGCGCGACGACAAATAACCGACAACGTTCGTGGCACATCACCGTGGCCGAGCGAGTTGCATCGTCGATGAGTGACATTTCCCCGAAATATGCGCCAGGACGCAGCACGGCCAACGCCTCTTCGCCCATTCCCGGGACAACCCGTGAGATTCGCACCGCGCCTTCGAGGATGAGGTAGAACTTGTCGCCAGCGTCGCCTTCATTAAAGATGGCTTGGTTGGTTTTGAATTGTTCTTCGGTGCCAATGTCGACGACACGCTTGAGATGTGCAGCAGGCAAGCCGCTGAACAGGTCGATTTGCGCCAGAATCTCAGTGGTGGATTTACCCACAATATCGAGGGTTGGCGGCTTGTCGTCGTCAGACATGGCCTAACGATCCCACAGGCCGGGCAGCGCTGCAACCTTGGTCATTGGCTCAATTAGCGGCCGAAAATGCGAAAGCGGCCAAAGAGGCCGCTTGCATCAACTCGCGCAATAGTACCGAGCTGCAGTCGAGACTCGCGTATCGACTGTCCTCAGATTTAGATCTTGCCGAGGAGGAGGAACGCGATGATGAGCGAGTAAATCACCAGCGATTCGATCAGCGCGAGGCCGAGAATCATTGGGCCGCGGATTTTGTCAGCAGCGCCTGGGTTACGAGCGATACCGTCGAGTGCAGTCGATGCTGCGCGGCCTTGAGCGATTGCGCCGCCGAGGGCAGCAATGGCGAGACCGATGCCAGCGGCGAATGCGTACCAACCGCTTTGGCTGGCTTTAACGGCTGCGGTTGCATCTGCACCTTGCGCGAAGGCAAGGTTCGAGAAGCCAACGACAACGAACATGGTGACCATCGAGAGCAGAACTTTGATTTGCGTTTTCATCTGAAATATCTCCTGCGGTTTCTACAAATAGTGTGCGCGAGGCGGTGTCCTATTAACGTAGTTTGGATGCTCGGTAAAGGCCTAGGCGGTTCAAAAAATCGATGTTTCTTCGACGGTTTGGCCTGTTTTAGGTGAAATTCGCGATCAGATCTCAGATTGGCGGGTGCTGGCGCGGTGGCGGTGAGATCGGAAGAGCGTCGT
>JAKQOD010000026.1 GCA_029565465.1 Deltaproteobacteria bacterium | reverse complement strand
GCACGTAGGCGTTCCACCAAACTAAGCTTGGCGTGGTCAGCAATCAGTGCCGCGTCTTGGTTGTATTCGTCCTCGCCCACAGGCTCCGCTGCGCCGTCAACCGACGTTGTCGTATCCGTGATGGCAGCGGGACTCACAGTTGCAATCGATACCACGTTCACGGCCGACGCCGCTCACTCAACACACGCAGCTCACACCGCGCCGCAGCAGTGTTTGTACTTTTTGCCTGAGCCACACGGGCACGGCTCGTTGCGGCCAATGCGCGGCCCAGCGGTGGCCGGCGGCGGTGGCGCCGCGTAAGAGTTCACAAAACTTGCTGGCCCCGACGGTGCGCGCGCCGACGAAAACGAATGCGGCTGGCCTTTGGACGCGTGGCTCGCAGGCGCCTCCGCTTGCTCCTCCTGCTCAAGCTCAGCAAAGTAGTGCAATGCCGTGACCAACGTGCTGGGCAATTCAGCGATCAACTCGTTGGATTGCGCGGCGGACAAGAAGAAGCTTTCCGGGTCATCGGGTTCAAAATCGAAATCAATCGAGGCTGCACTCACATTGTTGTCCAAGGCAATGATCGGCCACATCTGGCCGTCGATCATCAACTCGCCCCAAAGTTCGGGCTCCGACGCCACAAACAGCATGAAGCCTCTCGCCCAATCGCGCGACGCACGGCGCGCCGCTTTGCCTTTGGGAATCGCCACGGCCGGCAGCCGCGAATGCCGCGCGCCGCCGCGCCACGGCGCCAACTCGCTCGCCGCATGGTTCCACAGCTTCAGATACACGTTCACATACGCTTCGGCTTGCGCGCCATCTTTAAACTCCGGCGCCTCACCTGGCGCCACCATCAGCACCGTCCCCAGCAACTCCATCGGCGACCGGTTCCTCGGCGAACACAGCGCCGCCATAAAAAACCCGTCCAGCATCGCCAGCGACATCGCCCCGCGCTCCACCAACGTTGCATTCAGCGTTACCCACCCCGCAATTTCCTCCTCCGTCAGCGGCACCGTCGGATCTTTCAGCAGTTTCATCCTGCCTGCCTACCCCAACCCGCTGCCGCACGCAATTCCAGCCGGTGAGCGAAATTGCCCCTGCGATTCCTTACTGCCCCCAGAAACTCGTTTTGCGCGCGTGCTTCGCCACCAGCGCTGCACGATATCTGCCATGCGGTGTCACCCCGCGCCAATCGGTGATCGACGGTGCCAACGCATCGAGCGCAGCCAAATACTTCCGCCCGTGGCCGTACGCCTTCAACCGTGCGCCTTGCAAGATATAGTCGAGCAAAGCTCGCCAAATCACCGTTGCCGCAAGCGAGCGTTGCAAGCTCTTCATCGTCTTGGCGAGTGCCGGCAGCACTTCATAATCGTGGCCGCTGAGCTGCTTGGCGTGTTTCAGCAAATGCGCTTCGGCGTCGTCGACGAAGCCCATGTCACACAAAAACGCGACCTCCTCCGAGCGCAATTGTCGGCTTTTCAAAATCGCCGCGCGTTCCGATGCCAGCAACGCGGCGCGCTTATCTTCCCCAACAACAGCCACCAGTTCGGCGAACGTCTCCATTGAACGCTCACGCCGAAACGTGCGAACCGCGGCAGCGTCGCGCGCCTTTGGGTCGCCCAGCGCAATGGCAACTTGAATCCGCAACTCATCGGCCTCATCGCAGCCGACGTCATCCTTCGTTACCCGCGCCAGCCACGCCTTGGCCCGCTTCGGCTCATTGGCCAGCAGATACACCTCGGCGATTGCCGTGCACAAAAAGCCGTTGGGCTCCGGCGAACGAGCCAAGATCAGTCGCTCGAACAACGCAGCGTTGCGCCGTTGCCTTGCCAGCAACTGCAACAGCAACTCGCCGGGCAGCCGCACAAACACATACCGATCATCCGTGCGCTTGGGCAGCGCTCGCAACGCTTGTTCCCATGGTGTTAGCAACGTTGCAATCATCTGATCGATCACCGCGGCCGGCAGATACTCGCTCGCGCCTTCGATCAGCGCGTCGCGCACGCCATAGCCATCATCTGCTTGCAACGCCAACACCTCGTGCGCCAGCTTCGTCGGATTCGGATGCCGCTTGGCATAGCCAACAAACAGCTCCAACGCCTCAACCTTGTACACCGGGCCAATCTCACCGTTGGAATCGTCCGTCGCGTCAAACACCCGCCCATCCGTTTTGTAGAATTCCATCACCAGCGCTGTCCCTTGCACCGGATCCGTCACCGTCTCACCAATCGCGTCAAGCACCGCCCGCGCTTGCTCCGCAGCCATCCACGCATCACCTCGTCGGTGCAAGTTCCGCCACTTGCCCAACTTCGCCATCTCTTTTTTGATTTCCTTCACCGCATCCGTCGGCCTTGCCACCGCCTGCGCCACCACCGTTGCGGCCCCCCGCGCCATCCCATCGCGCCGCGTAGCTCTTGGCTGTACAGGTTTTCTCACCCCGCGAATTTACCAGGCCGCGCTAACCGCCATCACCGCGAAGTGATCGAATTTTGGCAACACTTTGTGGGCAGCCACAATCGGCCAGGCGGTCGAGCACGTCATCAACACTCTTCGGTGGATTCCGTAACGCATGCGCCTGATCGATCACGGCTTCGATGACCCGCGCCGGCGCAAGATCAATCTGGTCGAGCACAAAATCATCAGGATGCCGAGCTTCCACATCGAACGGTGACAACGCCGCTGCTGGAAAGTCACGAAGATTAAACGTCACAATGGTTTGCGCATGCGCGCGAATGGCTGCAGCAAGCACATGGCGGTCATCCGGGTCAGGCAGCGTCAACGACGCAATGATCGGCTCATAGCTGGTCACCATGCAGTCAGCAACAACTGACTCCATCAGCTCGCGCGTGCGCGCTAGCTTGGCGGCCAACTCGGGACGCTCGCGCAAGATATAGTCGCGCTCCAACGCGCACGCACAACGCCAAGCTTCGCGATGCGCAGCAAAAAATCTCGCAGCGGCGCGGGGTACAACACGCACGCATCGTAGATAACCGTAAACGCCACTTAGTACCCTAAGTCGAGCGCTTGCGCCTCGGCCGCCAGTTCATCTAACGCAGCTTCGCGTTTCGCTTCATCGCGCGCTTTGTAAGCCATCAAATCGTCGTAGCGCACACGCCGGTGCGTGCCGACCTTCGTAAACGCAATCTCACCAGCTTCCAATAGCTTCACCAAGTGCGGCCGCGAGACGTTCAGCACATCCGCGGCCTGCTGCGTGGTGAGTTCAGCATACCGCGGCACCACTGTGACGATCTTGCCGTTCGCCATGTGCCCGAGAATTTCAACCAACAGCGCGTACGCCTCTTCTGGAATCGTGGTCGCCACCGGCGCTTCGGCCTTCTTCATCGCCAATTCCACCCGCACTTCCGCCGATGTACGGCGCGCTTTCGCACTCGAAAGTGCGCGCAGCGCTTGCTGCGCAATCACAGCCTGGTCGGTGCTCGTCATCGTCATAAACACAACCTAGCACGCAAACGAAACAAACGAAACAGCATCCGTAAGGCCATAATATTGTGAAGAAAAGGCTACTCACTTCGCGTGCGCGTCGAACGCACGCTCGAAGATTTGGATCAGAACTATTTCACCGAAGACGAGTAGTTCGAAATTCCAACGTCGCAGTGGTCAATACGCCGACACGTCTCGCATCGCCAGTGTTCAATAAGGAGCGGCACGCTTTTCGATATATGCCCGAACGGCTGGGTCGGCACGTAGGGTCTTTATCAGCGCGGCCAAATTCGCCGGCAACCGAACGTCATCCAGCGACGTCGCTGCCTGGCCGGTTTGTGTTGTCGTCGGTTGGTTTGTCGACATGAGAACGAAGGCTTAGGCCAAACCGATGCGTTGCGCAACTCGAGAACGTAAACAGCAAGCAAACCGCGGCACCGCCGCCTGGTTAGCCGACAAATGCAGCGACGCAGCCAGCCGAGAACGTCGCGCCCGATGACGATGTTGGTTAGCGCCGTGAAACTGGTTCGCAAGCGACGTTACGGCTCGAACACAATCACGTGAACACCTTCAGCCTCAAGTGGCGCACACGCTCGCTCTATCAACGGCTTAACATCTTGCCAATCCAAGCCGCCGAGCCCGCAACCAAGTGGCGGAATCGCAATCGAGCGCAGTTTGTGCGCACGCGCGACGCTTACCAAATCTCCCAGCCCCGCCTGAATATCGTCGAGGCGGCTGCCGCCACGCCAATGGCGCTTCGTCGGAAAATTGATGATGAGCCGCGGGTTGCCAAGCCGACCAACGTCATGGACAAACATCTTGCCTGGAACCACAGCGCCCAACTTGCAGGCTGCCGCGTAAGCTTTGTAGTTTGCCGGAAACCGTTCTTTGAACTGCAACGCAAGCCCGCGGCCCATCACCCCAACGCAGTTAACCGGATTGACGATTCCTTCGACATCCGTTGCCAGAATATCGCCATGCCGGCTTTCCATACGTGCTTCATAGTACCTTGCAGATTTGCCTGCAACCGATGGTTGAGGTGAAGGAAAGAGCATCACGCATGCGGGCAAGATTGCGATGACGAGTAATGTGGTAAGCGCGGATACAGGCAGTCCATGTTGACGTAGCTACCTATCGCTAACCGAGGAATGCCGCTCTGAGCCAGCCGTGGACTTCGCGTTTCATCACGACGACATTGGGGTCATCTGCGTCGCCCCAGGAGTTACTTTCGAGGGAGAGGTCGCAGCGTTTCATCCAAACGAAGAGGCGCCGAGCGTCGTCGAACTCTGTGAGTTTGATGGAATCATCGGCTTCTGCGGTCGGATTAAAATCGCCTACGGCGCGCCACGGCCGCTCGTTACGTGGCCCGATGATGGATACGCGTTCGGACGTGATCGATTCGGTTTCTTGCAGCATGCGACGTATCGACGCAATTTCCGGCTCGGTGAGGCGTTCAAGAAACTCAAGGCTACCGCGGTAGAACCAACGAGGTATATCCGCGGCGACGAGGTATCGGCGCGACAACTCCGCGATGATAGGGACCGCAGCTAGTGACGTGGCAGAGGCCGCGGCGCGTGCGCCATCGACGACTGTAGCGACAACCTCTTCGTCTTCACTAAGCAACGCGCGGTGAATCTCGGCCTCCAATTGTTCTGCATCTTTGGTAGCCAAAA
>JAKQOD010000024.1 GCA_029565465.1 Deltaproteobacteria bacterium | reverse complement strand
GGCTCTGGCTCTGGCTCTGGCTCTGGCTCTGGCTCTGGCTCTGGCTCTGGCTCTGGCTCTTAATACGTTACAATGTCAGCAGCTTGGCATGCTGCAAGCACGGCATTTGCTGGCGCCGCGTGGCCACCGTATCGCTATCGATGTCGGCGCAAATCACGCCTGGGTCGGTTGGCAATTCAGCCACGATGTCGCCCCACGGGTTGATGATTAGGCTATAGCCGAAACTGACGCGTTTGGCGTTGTGCTGGCCGGTCTGTGCTGGCGCAACCACCCATGTTTGGTTTTCAACCGCACGCGCTCGCAGCAACAAATGCCAGTGGGCCTTGCCGGTATGTGCCGTGAATGCGGCGGGCACTAGCAACACCTCAGCGCCACGGAGCACCAGTTGCCGATATAGCTCGGGAAACCGCACATCGTAGCAAATGGAAAATCCCATCTTGACGCCCGCAATGTCGGCGACGACGACGACATCACCAGCTGCGGTGTTGGATGATTCTTTGAGCACGGCGCCGCCTGGAATATCAACGTCGAACAAATGCAATTTGCGATAGCGCGCAGTCAGCTCACCTTGCGGATTTACGACGACTGCGGTGTTGAACGTACGGGTGGCATCGCCCGGCACGCTTTCGGGCATGCCCCCGCCCATGACCCAAACCCCATGTTTCGTGGCAGCGTTGCCTAACATTGTCTGAATCGGACCGATTGGTCCATCCAATGACTCGGCGGCCGCCCGTTTGTCACCTTCGGTGGCACCAACAAACGCGAAACATTCAGGCAACGTTACGATTTCTGCGCCTTCCGAAGCTGCACCGGCGATCGCTTCTGTGCAAGCGCGCAGGTTTGCAGCCAGGTCTGCGGTGGATGTCAGTTGAACGGCGGCGATTCGACGCTTCCATGTCATTTCAGTACTTTGGCAATTTGTGGCGCGATCGGCAACCGCTGTTTGCACTTGCTTCGCGACCGCCCTAATGATACCTATCCGGCACTTCTCAGGTTTCTGTGAGGTGGGCCGTACGCCCACCTTTTTTTGTTTCAACCTCCGTTTTTTGTCATGGCACGTAATAATCCAACTCTCAATCGTGTGTTCGCGCTCGTCGAGCCGGTGTGTAACGGCGCCGGTTATGAACTCGTGGATTTACGCTTTGTATTAGAACAAGGCGGTTGGACACTGCGCGTTTGTATTGACTTGTTGCAAGCCGATGAAGAACACCGGGTTGACTCGGGCGACTGCGAGCGCGCATCGCGCGAAATCTCAGCGGTGCTCGATGTCGAAGATCCGATTCCGCAAGCTTATAACCTTGAAGTATCGTCGCCAGGCATCGATCGGCCGCTGCGTACCCCAGCGCATTTTGCGAAATACGTCGGTTCGGAAATCAAAGTAGCGATGGCCGTGCCACTGATGCAAGACGGCAACGAACGCCGCAACTTCCGCGGCATTATCGAAGGCGTAGATAGTGGGCTCGTGCGGCTCAAAGTCGACAACAAGACCTACAGCCTCGTGATTGACGATATCGACACTGCACGCATTATTCCTGATTGGGACGCTGTGTTGCGTGGTGATACCAGTGTTGCAGCGAAGCCTGCCAAACCGGTTGACCCGCGGCCAGGCAAAAGCAAGAAAGCCGACAAACCGAATAAGGCCAAGCACAAGTCCCCCTCCAATAACTCCGGTTCCGATTCGGGTTCCGGGGCGGCCGACGCCTAATACGTTTTTACTAACTACCTCCACGAACTAACCATCATCGCCAAGGTCCCCATGGAAGCGAAACTCGACGCAGTACTTGAACAAGTTGGCCGCGATAAGAACATCGAAAAAAGTGTTCTTATCTCTGCACTAGAGCAAGCCATTTTGACGGCCGCCAAAAAGATGTTTGGCCAAAGCCGCGACATGGAAGCGAAGTTCAATGCCGACACTGGTTCGGTGGACCTGTTTTTGATCATCAACGTCGTTGACGACGATGCGATCGAAGGCCGCGAAATGACGGTGGAAGAAGCCAAAGCAGCAGGTCTCGAAGCCGAGCTCGGTGACGAACTGTTGTTTCAAGTGTTTTACCGCGCTGAAGACGCTGACCGCGCTTCGGAACAAGATGCCAAGTTTGGCAAATTGATCGACCTCAAAAACGCCCACAAACAATTTGGCCGCATCGCTGCGCAAACTGCGAAGCAAGTCATCTTTCAACGGGTACGCGAAGCCGAGCGCGACAACGTCTTTAACGAATACAAAGATCGCAAAGGCGAAATCGTTTCTGGCGTGGTGCGTCGGTTTGAACGCGGCGCCTTGGTGGTCGACTTGGGCAAAGCCGAAGCTGTGTTGCCGATGCGTGAACAAGTGCCACGCGAAAGCTTCCGCGTTGGTGATGCCATCAAAGCCTACTGCGTCGATATCGATCGCAACGCACGTGGCCCACAAGTTATCTTGTCGCGTGGCCACAAAGGCTTGCTCGAAAAACTTTTCGAGCAAGAAGTCCCTGAAATCTTTGAGAAAATCGTGCGCATCGAATCGAGTGCACGCGAGCCAGGCGCGCGCGCCAAAATCGCAGTTAGCTCGCGCGACCGTGACGTTGATCCTGTCGGCGCCTGCGTCGGCATGAAGGGCTCGCGGGTTCAAGCCGTGGTGCAAGAACTGCGTGGCGAAAAAATCGATATCGTGCCTTACGACGACGATCCAGCCCGTTTCGTTTGCAACGCAATTGCCCCCGCCGAAGTTTCCCGCGTCATTATTGATGCCGAAGGCCATCGGATGGAACTCATCGTGCCTGACGACAAACTGTCGTTGGCAATCGGCAAAAAAGGCCAAAACGTGCGGTTGGCAAGCCAACTTACGGGCTGGCGCATCGACATCCACTCGGAAACCAAAATCTACGAACTTGAACGCCGCGCGAAAGACCAAATTGCGTCGGCCATTGGTGAAGTTGGCTTTGGCCATGACATCGCCGAGACTTTGTTCAAGCTGGGCTGGCGCTCGGTTAGCGAGCTGGCGCGCGCTCACGTTGAAGAACTGGCTGGCGTGCCGGGCGTTGGCGGCGCCGAAGGTGGTCGCAAGATCATCGAAGGTGCACAGGGCTATGCTCAAAACGCTGGTCGCCGTCGGAACGATGACATTAAGAAAGAAGCTGAACGCCGGCTTTCGCTGTCGGGCGACCAACAGCTGCTTGAACTCGAAGGCGTCGACGAAGATGTGTTGGGCGTGTTGGCGCAAGCCAACGTTCACTCACCCGAAGATCTGGTCAAACAATCGATCGACCAAGTAGCCGCGGCTACCGGTATCGATATGGGCGATTTGGCTCGTTTGCGGCAGCGCGCGATTAGCTGGCTGTCGGAGGTATCGTCGAATTGAAACCTGCTACCACCATAGGTTTGCGAACCCCGCAACGCATGTGCGTGGCCTGCCGTAAGGTAGCGCCGCAAGCAGTGCTTTTGCGGGTAGCGTTGTGTCCAAGCGAGCCATGGCTGCGCTTGGATGTGCAACGCCGCCATGGTGGGCGTGGGTTTTATATCCATCCGGTAGCGCGCTGCGTTGCCGGCCTGCGACGGGGCCAAGCGGCGTTGAATCGGGGGCGGACCACGCTGGTCCCGCCTGACGAACGCTTGATTTCCGCTGCATTTGAGTCCGTTCGAGTCGAGATCGGGCACCAGCTTTCAGAAACCAGTATTTCTTCGACCGAAAAGTCAAAGAACGTTGTAGATCACCGGAGCGAAGATGCGAGTGTATGAGATTGCCAAAGAGGTAGGGATTCCTAACAAGGACCTCCTCGTCAAGATTCGGGCGCTAGGGCTCGAAGTGAATAACCACATGTCATCGCTCGGCGAGGACGATGTCGCGCGCATTAAGCGTTCGCTCGAAAAAGAGAAACAGGGTGGGGCCGTCGAAGCGGCAGCACCTGCGAAGCCAGCGGCCGCAACCGTTGTTCGTCGTCGATCCAAGGCCGATGGCGAAGGTGAACCGGTTGTGCCGGCAACGCCTGTGGAAGTGCGTCCGGTGACCCCGCCGCCTGTGATTCGTCGGCGGGCGGTGGAAGAACCAACCGTCGCAGCGCCAACCCCGGTGGCCGCTCGTCCGGTCGAGCCTCCTCGCCGGGACTCGGCGCCCGTCATTGCTGTGCCAGCGCCGGTTGTCGCGCCAACGGTGGCGCAAGAGCCAGCGCCGGTTGCGCCGGTTGTCGTGGCGCCAGTTGTCGCACCCCCGGTGGTTGCGGCGCCAGAAGTTGTTGCGCCCGTGGTTCCTGCTCCGGTTGTTGTAGCACCTGTGGTTGTTACGCCCGTGGTGGCCCCCCCTGTAGAACGTCCACCACAAGTTGAATTGGCGAACGGGTCGGGGCCGGTTGCGGCTACGCCGCAAGCACCACGGCCGCGGCCACGCAACGTCGTCGTTGGTCCATCCATCGTGGCGCGCCATGGTGCACCAGAACCGGCGCCGGTTATTCGGCCGACGGCTCCGCAGCCAGCGGCTTACAATCCACCGCCTTCGACGCCACTGCCAACTCGCGGTCCATCCGTGGTGGTGCGGACCCGCGATTCGGCTCCGCCAGTGCAAGCGCCGGTTGCGCCTGCTGAACCTGTAACCGCGCGCAGCCGCTTCGAAGAAGAGTTGGAACGCGCTCGTGCACGTACGGCAACCCGTGACGTCGAACGTCCAGTTCGCGTCACCGAAGCGCCACCCGTGGTTGAGGTTGTGGTCGAAGCGCCTCGTGACCCATCGCGTCCAGCGGTTGGTACGGTGATCGCGCTGCCGCCACGTATCAAGATTACCGAACGCACGCCAATCGGCGGTCGCCCAACCCCGGTGCCTGGTCCGATGAGCAACGTGCGCAATCGTTTTGCGCAGCAACAGAAGACCGGTACCGGTCCTGGTGGCCGTCCGGGCCCAGGCTCACGTGACTTCGGCAAAAAGAAACTGCCGCTTGGTAAGAAGGGCAAACAAACCCAGCTGACCACGCCTGCCGAACACAAACGGGTCGTTCGAATCGAAGATACGATTACGATCGGCGAGCTGTCGCACCAAATGGGTGTGAAGGCGACCGAAGTGCTTAAGAAGCTGTGGGGCATGGGCATGACTGGCGTTACGATTAACGCTGCGATTGACCTCGATACCGCACAGTTGCTGTCGAGCGAGTTTGGCTACGAAGTGCAAAACGTTGCATTCAAAGAAGAAGACATCTTCTCTGGGCCAAGCGACTCCGACGGCGAAATGTTGCCGCGTGCGCCAGTGGTTACCGTCATGGGCCACGTCGACCACGGTAAAACCTCGTTGCTTGATGCCATCCGCAAAGCGCGGGTCGCTGCAGGCGAAGCCGGTGGCA
>JAKQOD010000365.1 GCA_029565465.1 Deltaproteobacteria bacterium | reverse complement strand
GGCGGGGCGCCAAAGCGCAGCCCAAGTACGCGGCACTGCGCCGTGTGGTGTTAACCACCGTGGTTCTGGCATTTGTTGCGCATGGCTTCGATATTGGGTGGCGCGGCACCGTTGGCGTGCACCCTGCATCGTCGGTGCGTGAATCAATTGGTTTTTTGGCGTTTATCATCACCGGTGGCTACCTGCTCGCATCGTTGCGGTTTCGCTTGACGCTTGGTGGCGCGGTGGTGTTGCCGATCTCGATGCTGTTGTTGCTGGTCGCACGGTTGAGCCCCGTCGGCGACGACCCAAGCGTCCATGGCAGTGCGTTGTCAACGCTAGGCCGCATTCACATTTCGTTGGCCACGGTGGGCATTGGCATTTTTGCGTTAGCCAGCGTGTTGTCGGCGATTTATTTGGTTGAAGAAAAAAACCTAAAGAAAAAACGTTTCGATACGATGTCGTTTCACGAAGCCCCACTTGAAGGGCTCGATCGCCTAGCACATCGGCTGGTGTGGGCTGGCTTCCCGATTTTCACCGTTGCGTTGGCGCTCGGAACGGTTTGGATTGCCAAACTCGATAGCGGCTGGGATCGCCCAGAATACGGCTTAGCGGTTGCAACGTGGGTAGCTTTTGCTGCGGTGCTGCTGATGCGCACCGCGTATGGTTGGCGCGGCCGTCGCATTGCCAAGCTCACCTTGATTGGCTTTGGTGGCGCGTTGTTGGTGTTGGCCATGTATCTTTTGCGACGAGTGTTTTAGTGGCGGCGCTCGGAGAAATCTTTGCTGTTGGCTTGTCGTGGCGTACCGCGCCCGTGGCCGTGCGCGAAAAATTGGCGTTTCGCGACGAAGAGTTGGCGGCCACCCTCCGCGACATCCTAGCGCGGCTGCCGGTTGCCGAAGCGATGCTGATTTCGACGTGTAACCGCGTCGAAGTTTATGGCGTTGCGGTGCCTGGCCACTCCGCCAACGCGGCGGCTGATGCGTTGCGCCAACATTTGGTGCAAGGGCGTGGCGCGCCAGTGGAAGCTAGCCACGCTATGTACGCGCACGCTGGGCCCGATGCCATGCAGCACATCTTTCGAGTTGCGGCGGCGCTTGATTCGTTGGTGGTGGGTGAAGCCCAGATTTTGGGGCAGCTCAAGGCTGCGTTTGCGTTGGCATCGAGCGAAGGCACGGCAGGGCCGTTGCTGACACGTTGCATCGAGCGAGCGTTTGCAGCTGCGAAACGTGTGCGTACCGAAACCGCAATCGCACGTGGTGCGGCCAACGTGTCGTCGGTCGCCGTGGAGTTGGCTGGCCGGGTCTTTGGTGACTTGACCGGCAAGTCAATCTTGGTTGTCGGTGCTGGCAAGATGTCGCGGTTAGCTGCGAAACACCTGGCTGCGGCGGGCGCGCAGCGCTTGGTCGTGACCAATCGGTCGATCAACAAAGCCGAAGCCTTGGCTGCCGATATCGGTGGCATTGCCCGGCCTTGGGATGATTTGGCAGCACTGTTGGTCGAAGCCGATGTGGTGATTTCATCGACCGGGGCACGCGAGCCCATTTTGACCCACAAGCTGTTTAAGCAAATCACCAAACAACGCAAATGGCGGCCGTTGATGATCATCGACATCGCAGTGCCACGTGACGCCGAGCCGAAGATCGGCGACTTCGACGGTGTGTACTTGTTTGATATCGACGATTTGCAAAAAGTCGTGCAAAGCAATTTGTCGGAACGTGCCAAAGCGTCGGATGACGCCGTGCGCATTGTGCAGGCCGAAACTGCAGCATTTGAGCAGTGGCTCGCAGGCCAGCATGTGGTGCCGACGATTCGCGCCCTGCGTGAACATGTCACCAACATTACGCAGGCCGAGACCGCGAAGTTGATTGAACAACTCGACAAGCGCGAGCATTCGCCTGCCGAGCGTGCAGAAGCCATCGCTCGCTTGGGCCAGTTGATCGCGAACAAATTGTTGCATGGCCCGACGACGGCGCTCAAACAGGCAACCGGTGAGGTGGCGCGGCAACGCGCTGAGTCGATCAGCGCTGTGTTTGGCTTGGTCACCGCCGATGACAGCGCGCCGACCGAAGCGCCGGGGGCTGAGCTTAGCGCGTCGCCAACTGCCCGTGCGTAGGCTAGGCCAGTTCGCGTTTGATCAGCGTTGCAGCAATGTGCAGCGCTTTGATTCGACGGGTTAGCAGTGTGTGTTGGGAAGCGCCAGGCCGCAGCTTCGGCAAGACTTTTTCACACTTGCTGATCGTCGAGTCGATCGCGCGTAGCGCCTCAGCCAAGTCGTCGTGGGTAAATGGGGCGGCGGTCATGCTTGCGAAATGCTGCGTGGCCGCCGGCTACGCAACACCCATCCGACCAAGATGAGCAGCAGTGCTGGCACGCCGGCATTGCCGCTGCCAGCGTTGGCCGCACAGCCGCCACTCTCTTCGGTTGGCGCAACGCCATAACAGTGAAAGCCGTTGCCGTTATTGCTGCAAGTGAACCCGTCGGCACAGAATTTTCGATCGGGTATCGAGCAAGCATAGGTGCACGTGCCGTCTTCACACATATACTCGGCGCAGTCGGTGTCGGCCGTGCAACTAGTGCCAAGCGAACCAGGCACGACGCCATCGTAGTAACAGACGTCG
>JAKQOD010000010.1 GCA_029565465.1 Deltaproteobacteria bacterium | reverse complement strand
CACCACCACGATCCCCATGTCGCACGTCGTTTCCGTCGCGCGTCCGGCACTCCGCGTGGGCTCAACCATCCAGATTTTTTCCGCAGCAACGCCACTGCGCGCACCCCTGGCAACCGCGGCCACGGCATCAGGGTAATTGTCGAACAAACTAAGTTCTTCGACTTCTTCACGACCGAGGTTGCGATTTCCGACCGGTTGCGCCACCTGAACTACGTTGGCTTGTTCCATCGTTTCCATAACAACTCCTTTGCGCCAAACTTCGATGGCTAGTTGCAGTTAGTTGGAACAAGAGCACGATGCATGCCGTCACTCAGCCGCCCCGACGGCCGTTTGCGAGCAAGGAACGTGTGCCGAGAGCGCACACTGGGCGAACAATCGCCAACGGCGGCGAGGCATGGTCATTGCAGGATTACCGCGTGAAAGAAGAAACTATGAAACAACGCAGATCTTGCATCGAGACCACTTGGAAAACGCTGGGCACATTAACCGTGGTGACACTGCTTGCAGCCGGCCCAGGTTGCAAATCCGACAAGGTAGCTACCGCTGAACGCGCGATCGCTACCGAAAAAGTTAATGTAGCCATGCAAGGCGCACAGATTCGCGCTGGCCAAGAAGATGTGCGCGAATCCTTGCGCGATATCAATCAACACCAGCAACAACTCGACCAAGCGCAGGTTGGATTAACCGCAGCGTACGACGAATACAGCTTGCGCATTAAGGAGCGCCTTGCGCTGGTGAAACTGCGAATTGGCGCCTTGCCACTGTCGGTCGACCCAACTCAACGCACCAATATCAGTGGGCGCTACGACGCCTTGGCAGCGAGTGTGGCATCGACCAATGCAGTGACGGTGCCGAATTGGGAAAAGTTTCGAACCGAAACCAGCACAAGCTTTGAAAGCCTCGAACGCGACTTGACCGTGGTTGAACAAAAGTAACGCCACGCAGTTGAAGGCTTAAGCGTGCGGCGCAATCCGAACGTCGGTTAACCCAACACCGTCGGCGCCGGGTTCCAAGCGTCGGTACAACGAACGCCGATCGATGCCTAGCACGCGCGCCGCTTGCGACTTGTTGCCACCAACCGCAACCAGCACCTTGCGAACGTAGCGATGTTCCATCTCGGCTAACGTTGTAAGCGCAGCGTAATCATCGCCATCCCCAACCATCCGGCTCGACTCAAAATTGCGCACTTTGTTGGGCAGATCGTCGACCACCAACTCGGTCCCGCGACTCAAGGCTACCGCACGCTCAATGCAATTTTCCAGTTCGCGCACATTGCCTGGCCAATCGTAGTCCAATAGCCGGCGCGCCGCTTCGATTGAAATACTGAGCACAGGGCTCGCGGTTCGCTTGGCGACTCGATTCAAGAAGTGTTGCGCCAATTCCAAAACATCGCCACCGCGCGCCCGCAAGGGCGGCACATGAATCCCGACTACGTTGACGCGATAGAACAGGTCTTCGCGAAACCGTCCGTGTTCCACTTCAACTTCGAGGTCGCGATTGGTCGCGCAAACCAACCGACAATCGACGGCAATTTCTTCATCACCGCCAACCGGTCGCACTTTGCGTTCTTGCAGCACGCGCAACAACTTGGCTTGCATCTCCAGCGGCATTTCGCCGATTTCGTCGAGGAACAAGGTGCCGCCTTCAGCTTGTACAAACAGCCCAGGCCGCGTGCGTTTGGCGTCGGTAAACGCGCCTTTGACGTGCCCAAACAGTTCACTTTCCAGCAAACTCGGCGGCATCGCTGCGCAGTTGATTGCAATAAACGGCTTATCCGAGCGTGGGCTTTGGTCGTGAATCGCACGGCAAATCAACTCTTTGCCCGTGCCACTTTCGCCCGTCACCATCACCGTCGTGTCACCGGCGGCAACCCGCCGCACCAACGACACGGCGTCGCGCAGCGGTGCGCTATTGCCCAGCATGCCGTAAATCGGCTTGTTGGATTCAACTTCAAGCCGCAAGCGGCGCACTTCGGCGCGCAGCTCCGTACGTTCGACCGCACGGGCGACAGCAACGCGCAGATTTTCAGGCTCGACGGGCTTCACGACAAAATCGTAGGCGCCCGCCCGCATGGCGGCGATCGCCGTATCAAGATTCACCGCGCCGGTCAGCACGATAACGGGCACCTCCGGTGCGATTTCGCGCACCCGTGCGCACAGCGCCAGACCACTCATGCCGCCACGCAAGTGCACGTCAGCAAGCACGGCAACCACCGGCTCACGCTCAACTACAAAGAGCGCAGCTTCGGCCGTGGTAACCACGTTCGGAACGTAACCCCATTGCCCCAAAAATTCACCGACGAGCAAGCCTTGTTCAGGCTCATCGTCCACCACCACTATGACCTTCGACATAACGCTTGGTACCACGCACATCAGGCAAACGCCTACATCAAAATTGCATTGTATGCTGCGCTCACCTGCGCGCCTGCGCACGGTTTTACCGTCGACGATCACCATCACATCGCCAGAATCAGCGGCACGCTGCGTGCACTACTAATTCACCATGTATACAAAAACCGATGAACTAAAAGATCGTATTAATGTCCGCAAGTTTGAACTCATGGCAAAGCTTGCCGAATTCAAAGCCGACACCCGCGCCGAAGCTTCGAGCGATATCGACACGGTCAAAGCCAAACTAGCCAAACTCGAACACTCCCTCAAAGATGGCTGGGACAATATGACTGATGCCGTCAAGGGCCAGCTCAACGACTGGCTTGCAAACTAGGCGTTACGCCCCGCGAGCGGCAAGGTAAAATGAAACCTGCTGCCCTGCCCGAGCTCGCTGTCGACCCAAATGCGGCCACCATGCGCCTCGACAATGCTTTTGGCGATGTGAAGCCCAAGGCCGAGGCCTTGGTGCTGGCTTGAAACGCGCTGCACAAACCGTCCGAAAACCGTTTCGACCATGTGCAGCGGAATACCTTCGCCGGTATCGCGCACCGTACATGTAACGACGTCAGCGTCGACAACCGCGGTTATCTCAATCGTGCCATCAGGTGGTGTGAACTTGATGGCGTTGCCGAGCAGATTCGCAAAAACCTGAGCGATCCGAGCGCGATCATAGAAAGCCATCAGCACGGTGCGTTCGGTGCTGCACTGCAATGCAACACCTTTGGCAGCGGCGGTTGGCGCGGCTGCATCGATCGCGTCAAGCAAGGCAAGAAACACATCGTTGCGCTTCGGTGTTATCGAAAGTTTACCAGCGTCGAGGCTTACGACGTCGACCAGATCGCCGATCAAGCTATTCATGCGCTGCGTGGTGGCGCGGACTCGATTCGCAACTACCGCCGCTTGGCTCGCTTGCGGACCTTCGCTCGCACACTCCGCGAGCAGTGCCGCATTCAACACAATGCTGTGCAGCATGTTGCGCAACTCGTGACTCACCATCGCCATCGCAGCATCACGATGTGCCAAGGTTTCGCTGGCAACGGTGCTCAGCCGCAACATATTGCGAACACGGATGCGCAACTCGGCACGATCCACAGGCTTGGTCAAAAAGTGTTCAGCCCCCGAAGCGAGGCCCACCATGCGGGCGTCGCGATCGTCGAGGGCCGTGATCATAATCAGTGGAATGGACGCAGTTAGCGGATTGCGCTTGAGCTGGCTCGCCACGGCATAGCCATCAAGCCCTGGCATGAGCACGTCGAGCAGTACCAGATCTGGTGGCGCCGCCGCAATCGCCGCTAACGCGACCTCGCCGCTTTCTGCCGTCGTCACAACATAGCCTTCAGGCTCCAACATCACCGTCAGCAGCGTGCGATTAATGCGATCATCATCAACGACTAAGATATGCGCGGGTTCATGCATGAGATTTGCCAAACTTGGCCAGGTAACCTTCAATGGCGAGCAAGAATGCTTGATAACGCAGCGGCTTGCCAATAAAGCCATCGCAGCCTGCTGCTCGAATGCGAGCCTCATCACCATTCATCACCAATGCGGTGAGCGCAATCACCGGGATGCGCTGCGTCGCCGGGTCGGCTTTAAGCAGACTCGTTGCTTGCAAGCCGTCCATGCCTGGCAGTTGAATATCCATCAAGATCAATGCTGGCAGTTCGCGCAACGCTATGGCCAAGCCTTCTTCAGCGTCGACAGCGCACAACACGGTATGGCCGGCGGTTTCTAATAGAAACTTGGCCAAGGTCATATTCGACCGGTTGTCCTCGACGACTAGGATGGTCGCCATCAGGGCACCAAATGCCGTCCGGCAATCGCTCGCCGAACTTCGGTTACAAACATGGCAACGCCGAAGTTTGATTTTTCCATGATGGTAATCACGGCACCGCGCAGCCGCGCCCGATCTTCCTTGGCGACGTCTTTCGCGGTGATTACCAAAATCGGAATGCGCACCGTCCGATTGCGCTGCCGTAAGGCTTCGACAACCTCAAAGCCATTGATGTCCGGCATCATGAGATCGAGAACGATCAAGTCTGGCGCTTCGCGTGTCGCCATTTCGATCGCGACGAGGCCGCCGGTGGCGCGCAACACCGTCCCGCCCAATGCGGTGATGCGATGCGCGATCAATTCCATCGAAGCAGGATCGTCATCAACGACGAGCACGCGCAATGCCAGCGCACGCGGGAACATGCCAATCGCAACCAGCGCATCTTGCAGTGCAACGCGTGAAAGCGGTTTTTGCAACACCGCTGCAGCGCCCAGCGCAACGCCACGGCTGTGCTCAGCATCAAGCGAAATCACAACCACAGGTATTTGCGCTAGGTTGGGAATTTGCTTGAGCTCCGTTAACAACTCCCAGCCATCCATCGTCGGCAGATTAATGTCGAGAGTGATTAGCGCAACCTTCTGCGCTTGCGCCAAGCTCACAGCGGCCGGACCGGATGCCGCGTGGACCACGGCAAACCCTTCGGCTTCGAGCTGTAGCCGAATCAACTCGCGCGCTTGGGCGTCGGCTTCGATCACCAATGCCGTCGGGGGTTCGACTGCGCGCGTCGGAGCCATCCCAGCCAACGCGGTGCCATCCGCCTGTAGCTGCGGTGCGCGCAGTGGTAGCCACACCGAAAAGCACGCACCTTCGTTGACTTGGCTCTGAACAGCCACGGTCCCGCCGTGCAACTCGACCATCAGCTTGACCAATGCCAAGCCGAGCCCAGTCCCCGCGAACTCACGCGACAGGCCACTATCGATTTGGCTGAACGGCTTGAACAAACCAGCCATGCCCGTTGGCGATATCCCAATGCCACTATCGGTGACGCTGATTTTGATAAATTCGTTAAACTCGTTGAATGCCAATGGCAATGCGCGGCCCGGCCACGCGCCAAGTAGTTCGCCAACCCTTGCACGGGGCACCGTTTCAACTCGCAGCGCTACGTGGCCACGCTCGGTAAACTTCACGGCATTGGCCAGCAAGTTGTAAACGATCTGTTTTACTTTGCGCGCATCGGCACGCAGCAACGCGCGTTCGCTCATTGCATCCATCGTCAACTGGACATTCCGGCTGGCGGCCTTTTCGCGAATAATCGACAAGCTGTTGCCGCATAACGAAGCCAAGTCGATGTCTTCTAGCTCCAAGGTCATTTTGCCGGCTTCGACTTTGGACAGATCCAGGATGTCGTTGATCAGCGACAGCAAGTGATTACCGCTGCTAAAAATGTCAGCCAGAAACGTGCGTTGCGATTCCGAAAGCGGGCCGACTAAGCCATCGCGTAGCACTTCGGAAAAGCCGATGATCGCGTTCAAAGGCGTACGCAGTTCATGCGACATGTTCGCCAAAAACTCCGACTTCATCCGGCTGGCGTATTCGAGCTCGGTATTTTTTTGCTGCAGTTCGCCTTCATAGCGTTTGATTTCAGTCAAATCACGCGCTGCGATGAACACGCCTTGCAAGACCGCGTTGCGATCGTAGAAGGTCGTCGCATTGTACGAAATGACTTTTAGGCGGCCATCCTGGGCGCGGGCGGTAAGTTCCACATTGGACAATTTATGTTCACGCAGTGTCTGCGCGATCGCCGCTTCGGCCCGATCGGGCTCGGTAAACCACGACGCAAACGGCGTCCCAATCAATACCTCGTGGGTGCACGCCATCAGCATTTCCATGTGACGGTTCACGTCCGTAATCACGCCGGTAACATCCACTGCGGCGAGCGCATCCACATCGGATTCGATCATGGAACGCGTAAAAATCTCTTGTTCCCGATGCAGCGCGTTGCGCGCAAGCTGTTGCGGCTCAACCGCTTTACGCGTGAGATCATTGCCGGCCAACAGCAAATACCCAAGCACGCCGCCTTCGTCGCGAATCGCCGCAATCGAAACGCGCGCCTGCCAAAAGTGACCACCGGCACTCACGCAGGTCATCATCGTGATCGCGGTATCGCTGCGCACAGCATCGTAGGTTAGCGCTGCCACGCTATCCGATAGCTCGTCGCCAGTACGCAATGCTAGCCGGCCGATTTGCGCGGCCACATCACGGGGATCAAAGAGTTGCGCCATCGTGATCCGACCGACCGCATCGGCTTCGGCATACCCCCAGGCGCGTTGCGCCCCAACGTTAAACATCACAACCGTGCCACGTTCGTCGGTGACGACACAAGCAAGCGTCGAGCTCTCCAGAAGCACGCGTTGAAGGACACCAGCGTGAAGAGCGTCGGCGAGTTTGACTGAGAGGTGCATGCGCAAGCCGAGGTACTGCACAACCAGGGCCAAGACGCAAACACCTTGAATGTAACAACTCGTTGGCACGCCCCCTGTGCGGGGGCGCCCACCTGTGGAGTTATGCGCCGGAGGAGGGCTTGGTTACCAACATTGGCCACGCAAACGACGCAGCAACGGTGCCAACACGATAGCGCTGTGCGACCCAAGCGCCGGCCGCCGCTGCAACCGCCGTTACGACGATTGGATGTGCTTGCGTCGAGCTTGCTATGTCACGGTGTTTCGCCAACACCAAGCGTGCGACCAGCCGGCGGGCGTGACGATCAGTGCGCTGCGGATACTGCGTGGCGGTGGCGGGGCCGAAACATGCGCATAGCAAAATAGCCCACCCCAAATGCAATGCCGACCGAAAGCAACGGTCGCGCTTTGATGGCGCTCGCTACCGCAGCGTAAATCGATGTAGCCTTGTCAACGGTGACGTCTTTGGCGTCAAAGAGTTTGTGTTTTACATCCGACGCGGCTTCTTGGCCAGCCTTGAGCAAATCGGTGAAGTGCACACCTTTGTGATCAGTGCCTTTGGTATCGGTCCCGCTATCTGAATTGCTCGACATACGATGCTCCCTGCAAACTGGATTGATGGCGTCGAGCGGAGCTCGTCGCCTACACCTAGCATCAGCACGATTCGTGCCGACGCCGCAGGTGCGACAGGGCGCTGCTGCACGCGACGCAGGCGAAGCTGGCCGAATCTCAGCGCGCACCGGGCGCCCGCGCACGGCGCAGTCGCAGCCGGCGAACGAAAGTGGCTAGTTCATCAAAAAGACAACCATCACACCGATCAAGCCAAGCGTCAGCAATGTCCACATCGTGATCGACAACAGGACGACGTGCATTGGAGTGCTTGCGGGTGCGCTGGTGGAGGTGGTTGGTTCTGCTTGAGTAGTCATGACGATGCCTTACAAGTTGAGTTAGCGACGAGTTAGATCGTGGACGAAAAATTCGTGGTATTGCGAGGTTGACCGGCGTTGTAGCGGTCAAACACCTGACAAACGTTACGGGCCAAGACGCGCCCCAGCGGTGTGCAGCGCACGGTATTAGCATCTTGCGCATCGACCGTTGCCAAGGTGGTTTCGCTGGCTAGCTGAGACAACTCTTTGGCAAAATAGCTTTCGGCGTCAATGCCAAATTCTTGGGCCACCGAGTTGAGCACAACTTCACCGTCGCACATTAGCTTTTGAATGATGTCACGACGCAGCCGATCGTCGG
>JAKQOD010000006.1 GCA_029565465.1 Deltaproteobacteria bacterium | reverse complement strand
TCGATTCTCGCGGCGATTGTGAAGTTACGACATGTGCCGGCTGCGGGACGCCCTGGGCGAATCGCAGGAACGCGCGAGCTTGTAGTCGTCGATGCGCCGTACATCGTTGCCTACCGTGTACGCGACGGAATATTGGAAGTTCTCAGGGTAATGCACACGGCACGCCGTTGGCCGACGAAATTGCCGTGAACACATGGCGGCTGCACTGTGTTGCAAAACGCAACACGTGCTTAGCGCGCGCAGTTTTGGTCGCCATGGTTGCGCCGCGTGGGCAGCAAGTGATGTTACAACGCGCGCATGGCACGCGCGAAAATTGTTTGTACGTTGGGTCCTTCGTCGAATACGCCTGAACGCATCGGTGCACTGATCGATGCCGGCATGAATGTGGCCCGGTTGAATTTCTCGCATGGCAGTCACGAAGACCACGCCAAGATGTTGGGCATTGTGCGGTCGGAAGCCGAACGGCGCGGCGTCGCGGTTGCGGTGTTGCTGGACTTGCAAGGCCCGAAGATTCGCACCTCGCGGTTTGCTACTGGCTCAGCTGAACTTGTGCCAGGGGCAACGTTCACGATTACAACCGACCAATCGGTGATCGGCGACGTGAATCGGGTCAGCACAACGTATACCGATCTGCCCAAAGACGTGAAACCAGGCGATGCGATTTTGCTCGACGATGGTTACCTCAGCTTGGTCGTGCTCAATGTCACGGCCACCGAAGTAACCACGCGCGTCGTCGCTGGTGGCACGCTGAAAAATAACAAAGGCATCAATCTGCCAGGCGTGGACGTCACTGCCCCTGCTCTGTCGGACAAAGACCGCGCCGATATTGGCTTTGCGCTGCGCTACGGCGTTGACTATGTCGCGTTGTCGTTTGTGCGGCGTGCCGAAGATGTGATCGAAGCCAAACGGTTGCTCACCGTCGACGGCGTGTCGATTCCGGTAATTTCGAAAATTGAAAAGCCCCAAGCATTGGAGCGGCTTGCATCGATCATCGACGCATCCGACGGTACCATGGTTGCGCGTGGCGACCTTGGCGTCGAAATGGGTCCGGAAAAAGTGCCGGTTTGGCAAAAGCGCATCATCGAAGAAACCAACAAACGCGGCAAAATCGTGATTACCGCGACCCAGATGTTGGAATCGATGATTTCGCATCCACGCCCTACCCGTGCCGAAGCTTCCGACGTTGCCAACGCGGTGCTCGACGGTACCGATGCGTTGATGCTATCGGGCGAAACCGCATCGGGGCAGTATCCAGTAGAAGCCGTGATGACGATGGCGCGCATCATTCGCGAAGTTGAACAAAGCGCGTACTACCACCAAAACCAAGAGCCACCGACGCTGGAACTCGCAGTGTCGGCCAACGCAATTGCCCACGCTGCGGTAACTGCAGCGCGCGCGATGAAGATTCGCGTGATCGCATCGTCGACGCAATCAGGTGGTGTTAGCCGGTTGTTGTCGGAGTACCGGCCGCAAGCCGAAATCGTTTCGCTGACGTCGAACGAAGTGGCGTTCCGCCGCTTGGCCCTGGTTTGGGGGGTTACCCCAGTCATGATGGCCACCCCTGTCACGACAGAAGAACTCTTAGAGCGCATGGAAGCGACCCTGCTGGAACGCCAAATCGTTAAGCCGGGCGACAGCGTGGTGATCACCATGAGCCTGCCGATCGGCTCCGGAGTGCAGAACAACATGCTTAAAATCCACCAAATTCAGTAGGCACCCCGCCCGCAGGCGCGGCAGGCGCCACTTTTGCCAGGGTTTATCGTCGAAGCGCAGTGATGTAGGATCACAGCAGCGCTGCGTCACCTACATTCAGAAAAATACCAATGCGAGCATGGTTCACTTGAGAACCCACTTCGCACCAGCTACCATTTAAACGCGTGGCATCTCGTTCCAAAACAACCGACCAAGGGATGGCGGTCGGATCAACTCTCTTGGGAAAATACCAAGTTGAGTCGATCATTGGTGAAGGTGGAATGGGGGTTGTGGTTAAGGCGCGACACCTAGGCCTTAACGAAGAAGTTGCGATCAAGTGTTTACGCGGCGACGTCTCGCTCGACACTGAAGCGATTTCGCGATTTGTGCGGGAAGCGCAAGCAGCTGTAAAGCTCAAGAGCGAACACGTTGCGCGGGTCTCCGACGTCGGGACGTTCGAAGACGGCCGGCCATACATGGTGATGGAATATCTCGACGGCCAAGACCTCGAAGTATTCGCGACCCAAAACGGCAAGATCAATCCACAGCTGGCGATCGAACTAATCCTGCAAGCAGCTGAAGCGCTCGCGGAAGCGCACTCGATTAGCATCGTGCATCGCGATATTAAGCCAACC
>JAKQOD010000972.1 GCA_029565465.1 Deltaproteobacteria bacterium | reverse complement strand
GTTGCGCAAAACGTAGTCGCGCGCATGATCGAGCTTGGTGCGACCGCTGCCAACATTCGCGTGGCGATTGGGCCGTCGATTGGTCCATGCTGTTTCGAAGTGGGGCCCGAAGTTGTCGATCAATTTCACCAAGCCTTCGGCGAGGTGCCGGGGATGGTGGTTCCCGGCCCGGCCAAGCCACACATCAATTTGCGGCTGGCCATCAGCACTGCACTGCAACGCATTGGCGTGTTAGCCGACCATATCGACGCTGCACCTCCATGTACCAAGTGCAATCCTGATCGCTTTTTTAGCTATCGCCGCGATGGCCTGGCCGGCGGCGTGCACATGGGCTTCATCACGCTGCGCTAACGCTATTACATCGTCGTGACGCTCGGTGGCAGCGGCACGTCATGCCAGGTCGTGCCGTCGAATTTTACAACGGTAGTATCACCGATGGCGTACAACGCGTCGGCGTTGCTGGTGAGCCAACTGGCGCGGAAGTCGGTGGGCCCAACTTTGCGCACAGTAGGCTGGGGGCCTCGCTCAAATTCAAACAAGCCCCCTTGCTCCGCGACCAGAAATACGCGATCGCGCCAACGTTCGATCCGCCTCCAGCGTTGTTCGCCAAAGGTGTGTGCGACCTGGTGCCATTGTTCTTGCTCCCACAGCCACAGTTGCCCTTGGCTGTAGGCACTGTAGTTGCCGGAGATCAATACCGCGTCGTCAAGTACACAGACACTGTGCCAACGCGCGGCAGCGGGCGTCGCGATCTGTTGCCAATGCCCGTTGCGCCAGCGCCAGACTTCTTCGCTGCCTGCTGCGATGAGTTCGTCGTCCCGCCCGTCGATGTCGTTGAGTGCCGTGGTCGTCAATTCTGACATTCCGATTCGCATACCTGCATCGCAGCGCTGCCACACGGTGTCGTCGAGCTTGCGCCGATACACCATGCGGCGCATGCCGACGACGTAGAGATACTCACCGATGACACGAATTGCATGCAGCGTTCGCAAGCTGCTCGGTCCATCGTCGGCGTCGACAATTTCTTCCCGCGACGCGCCGGCCGCTGTGCGGATTTTGAGCCGGCCATCCCATCCCATGTACACCGTGGTGTGGCCATCGCGCGGGTACGTCGTTACCGCGTAGCTACGATTTTTCCACTGCAGGCGTTGCCAGTTTTGGTTGCGCTGCTCCCATAAAATAGTGTGGGGCACGTCTCGGTCTTCGAGTTCAAGGACCACGCCAGCAAGCGAAAGATCGCCATTAGCACTGACTGTCCCAAATGTGAGGTGGAAAATGTCGGCCATTGATGTGCTGCAAATTCTGGGGGTTAGGTAAACGGCGTGCAGGTGTTAGATTTCTGACACCTGGCAAAATGCGTGATCTGCGTCGAGGAAAGCAAGGATTTGTCGCGTGGGCTTGGGTGATTGTGATACCACAAACGCATGCCGCATCAGTCTGCACAAACCGCTCCGCGCTTGTCGGTGGTGGTGCGTTCATACAATCGGCCGATCACGCTGCTCGAACTGTTGCACCGGTTGTTGGAGCAAGATCACGATAGCTTCGAAATCGTGGTGGTTGAACAAAGCACCAAGTTCAGTCCAGCTGACACGGCTGCCGTTGCTGAGCTCGCACGCGATGCCCGCTTGCGCATTTTGCACTTTCCACCACTCGGTGGCCCAGGCGCTCGCAACGCTGGCGTGCGTGCTGCCCGCGGCGAGTTATTAGTTTTTATCGATGACGACGACTTGCCCGCGAGTCGAGATTGGTTGCGTTTGCACGAAGCCAATTTCGCGGATCCCAATTGTTTGGGCGTGACCGGCCGCTTCATCGATGAAGCAGGCGTCGAAACCAACTACGTCAATCCGGCCAAAGCCGAGAAAAATGTGTTGTCGTTCAACGTGCTCAAGTGGCAACGCGTGTACGCCAAAACTGCGGTCCGGAAACCGGTCGAAAGCCTCATGGGTGGCAATGCTGCGATTCGCCGCAGCACGCTAGCGCGCTTTGGGCTGTGGGACGAATGCACGCCTATCGAAGACGAACCATCGCTGGCGTATCGCATTGCTGAAGGCAAACGTGACGAAGAGTACGTGTTGTTTGACCCAGCGCCGCAAATGATTCGACGGCTCAACGCGCCGGGCGGCATGGCCAAGCGCGGTTTGTCGGG
>JAKQOD010000965.1 GCA_029565465.1 Deltaproteobacteria bacterium | reverse complement strand
CGTAACACTTGGCTTGATATCATCGACAACGAGGCCGATGAGTGCAGTGGCCGTCGAGGGCGGCAAACGATCAAGCAGCGTGCTGCGTTGCGCTTCCGATAGCTTCATGCGCAGCAACCGGGGCAAGGCATAGTCGGTCGCATTGCTCAACGAGTAGTCATCGAGACATGTTTGCAACAACGCCGCTTGCGCGACCAACGAAGCGTCGAGCTTGCTCGGCAGTGATTCATCGACGGGCCGATCGGCCGGTTCGTGGTGCAACTCGACGCCCACGTGGCGCGCCAACGCTAATGCATCTGCACCACTAGGCGCAGCACGCCAACGCAATAGCATCTGCCGATTCACCAGCCGTGCAAGTTGCTGATTGCGGCCATATCGATTGGGCCACGCGTCTATAATCGTTTGGGCTTCAGCAAATTTGCCTGCTTGCTGCGCACGGATACAAACAAAATAGTCGTAGTCCTGCGTGCCTGCGACCAAATTGGCGGCCGCTGCCGAACGGGCCCCGCTCCGAGCGTCCGCTCGTTCACTCCACGATTGCTGTGAGCCAAACGCTAATGCTTCCAGTTGCTCTAGTTCCATGGGCGCAAGCCTACGGTGTTTTATGCGCTGGTGCCGGTGAATTGTGCGAAGTCTACCTAGGTTGCGCGATCGCGTCGCAGCGGCCGGATTTCGTAGTATGGTCCCGGCGTGAAAACGCCTCGTAGTTGGCTCTTGCTTGCAGCGCTTGCCATAGTTGCAGCCCCTGCGGTAGCCGATGCGCGCGCCAAGCACAGCAAAGCAGCCGGCAAAAGCAAAGCCGGTAAGCGCAGCAAATCGCGCCGCGCAACCGGCGACAACATGCCGAAAGGCTTTGCTTGGCCACCAAACGAGACAATGCGGGCCAAAGGCGAAGCGTGCAAACAGGCCCTCACGGCGGCTAACATTGCCTTCAGCGAAGCCACCCCGCAAAAGCGCGTACCGACGCCAATCGAGCTCACCAGCATGGAAATCGCAGGCGTACGTTATGTGCCCACGTTTCGCAAACCGCCGTTCACGATGGATTGTCACCTGGCGCTAGCGCTGCAACAACATAGCGAGAAACTGTTTGCGTTGGGCGTACGCGAAGTGCGGTTCAGCCGCATTTACGGCTACACGAAGGTACGCACCGGTGGCCGCACCAAAAACGTGTTAAGCCGCCACGCGTTGGGGATGGCGATGGATATCTACGCGGTGGTCGACGACACCGGCCGGGTTGCGGTCGTCGCAACTGACTACAAAAAAGGTGACGAGCTCTTGCTCGCCGTTGAACAAACCATCAACGAATGCCACGGTTTTCGCACCGTGTTGTCGCCGAAAAATGACCGCAAATCGCATCACGACCACTTCCACATCGAAGCAGCAGTCGATTTTTCCGTCAAGCCCGCGAGTTGAGCGCAGCCTGCGCGGTGGGATCAATTCGCTGGCTGTGCGCCGCGATCGCGCAGATCGCGCATGGCACGCACGGCCGATGGCTCGATCGCGTAGTGTTTGCCACAGGCGTCGCAGCGCACATCAAGCATGTCGCCATCAATGATCGAACGCAATTCATCGTCGCCCAAGGTCAAGATGCCCATGATGACGCGAGACTCGCTGCAGGTGCAGCCAAAGCGCAACTCGCTGCTCGCGAGTTCTTCGTAGGCAAATCCAAGAAACATGGCTTTGATAATGTCGCGTGCATCGGTGGCATCACCAAGGATGTCGCGAAACGGTGGCAACAATTCGAGATTCGCAACCAGCGCAGCGGTGACTTCCGGTGTTGCTTCCGGCAGCACTTGAATCAAGTAGCCACCAACGCGAGCAAAGCTACCTTCGTTGCGTAACGCGCCGACCGCAACCATCGTCACCGCCTGCTCCGACTCGTGCATGTAGCGCATGATGGCCGTGCCAGTGTCGATGTTGTCTTCCACCGCAATGATGCCTTGGTGCAACTGCCCCGTCGGCAATGTGTAATTTACTTGTAGCAGCGACGACGCGTTGCCTGGCGCCACGCTCACGATGCCGCGATTGCTGCCATCGGGCAGCGCATCAGCCACCAGCGTATTGCCACCACGCTTTTTCCAAATGATCTGCACGCGCCGGCCGGGCTGCGTGGTCTCACGCACGATTGCTGCAGCAGTGACTAATTCAGCCAACTGCTCGCCCGGCTCGCCCCACTGGCCTTGCGCAGCGATGGCGGCGTCGGCGGTTTGGGTTGCAATCACAGCAATGATGCGAAACGCACCGTCGCTGGTCATGGCGCGAACCACATGGTCGGTAACACCAACGTTAGAAGCAGACACGATATGGTCGATTACCATTGTGCATCGCACTGCGCTACTGACGGCAGTCGAAATCGGCGGCGGGCCGTGCCATGATTTCGTCATGGGCATCCGCCGTCATTTTGAAACGCTCGTGCGCCCGGGCGCGCTAGCTGAAGTCACCCAGCGCGCCGACGAAAGCCCTGGCATCAGCGTCGGTCTCGATAGCACCGCCGTCGACGACATCTGGACCGCTGCGGAAAAAACCTATCTCACCGGTTTATACCCAGCGATGGCGCTATGTGTACGTCGACGTGGGCAAGTCATCATCGATCGCGCTATCGGCCACGCCCGCGGCAACGCGCCACACGATAGCGCTAGCGCCCAACGCATCGCCGCGACTCCGCAGACGCTTTTTAACCTTTTTTCTGCGTCGAAGATGGTGACCGCGATGCTGGTGCATTTGTGCAGCCAGCGCGGGTTGTTGCATTTCGACGATCCAGTTGTCGACTACTTGCCTGAGTTTGGCCGCCACGGCAAACACCGCATGACGATTCGCCATGTGTTAACTCACCGCGCTGGCATTCCGCATATTCCGCGCGAGTTTGCCGACATCGGGTTGATTGAACATCCCGAGCAAATTCTGCAATTGCTCGCTGATCAAAAGCCACTGTGGCGGCCCGGGCGCAGGCTGGCTTACCACGCACTCACTGGTGGTTATGTCTTGGCACCGATCGTCGAGCGCTTGCTTGGCAAACCAATTCGGCAGGTGTTGCACGATGAGATCCTGGCGCCGCTCGGTTTCGCTACCTTCAACTACGGCATTGCACCCAGCCGCCTCGGCGAAGTGGCCGTCAACGCGTTCACTGGCCCAGCGATTTTGCCTGGCGTCTCCAACTTGATGCGCCGCGCGCTCAGCGTCGATTTTAACGAAGCCGTGCGCATCTCCAATGACCCGCGCTTCCTCACCGGCGTGGTGCCGGCTGGCAACATCATCGGCACTGCCAACGAGGCCAGCCGCTTCATGCAACTGTTGCTCAACGGCGGCGAGCTCGACGGTGTGCGCATCTTTGATGCCAAAACCATTCAACGCGCCACCATGGAGTCGAGCTATCACGAGATCGATCTCACCATGGGCGCGCCGGTTAACTACAGCATGGGCTTCATGCTTGGTGCGCGCTTCGCCAGCGTCTACGGCCTCAACACCCAACGCGCCTTTGGCCACATGGGCTTCACCAACATTTTTGTCTACGCCGATCCAAGCCGCGACATCGCCGTCGCCCTCATGACCAGCGGCAAGCCTGCCTTCTCCGTCGGCCTCGCCCGCACCATCATGCTCATGCAAACCATCGCCAAGCGCGTGCCTCGCGACGGCCGCGGCCCGCTGATGCGGCAGTTGTAGCGGTGCTTGCGCACCACGATCTGGCCAGTCTGGCCACCGGACCACCCTCCAGGCCCGGAACCGGGCCGCCCGGAATCCGCCCGGAATCGGCCCGCGGAATCCGCCCCGGAATCCGCCCGCCCCGGAATCGCCCGGAATCGGCCCGAGGCATGTTTTGCCGTGTTTTAGCCAGTGCGGAATCCGCCCGAGGCATGTTTTGCCGTGTTTTAGCCAGCGCCTTAGGCTTGCGCCCGGAATCGGCCCGGAATCCGCCCCCCGGAATCCGCCCGAGGCATGTTTTGCCGTGTTTTAGCCCGTCGCGGAATCCGCCCGTCGCGGAATCCGCCCGAGGCATGTTTTGCCTGTTTTGCCGTTCGCGGAATCCGCCCGAGGCATGTTTTGCCTGTTTTGCCGTGTTTTAGCCAGCGCCTTAGGCTTGTAGGCCCTGGTGACGAATGACTCCACTGTCCGGCGTCCGGACAAATCATGGGCCCGGAATCGGCCCGGAATCCGCCCGAGGCATGTTTTGCCGTGTTTTAGCCCGTCGCGGAATCCGCCCGAGGCATGTTTTGCCTGTTTTGCCGTGTTTTAGCCAGCGCCTTAGGCTTGTAGGCCCTGGTGACGAATGACTCCACTGTCCGGCGTCCGGACAAATCATGGTGGCCACTCTCACCTTTCAACCGCTTAGCGTTGGCACGCGGTGCGCAATATCGCAGCCGCATGAAACCTCGCTTCACGATACCTGGTTCGTATTACTTCCTGACGCGGCGCTGCTCGATGCGGCAGTTCTTGCTCAAAGCCGACAAGGAAACGATCACGCTGTTCCTGTATGCGCTGGCGAACGCAGCGACGTTCAGCGGGGTGAAGGTGATCGGCTTCGTCGTGTTGTCGAACCATTACCACATCATCGTGTACGACCCGCACGGGCGCATCGCGGACTTCACGCATCATCTGAACACGCATCTGGCGCGCAGCTACAACGCGTACTGGAAGCGCGGCGAAAACATGTTCACGCCCGGCGCGCTGTGCCAAATCGAACTCATCACGCGCGACGATGTCGTCGACAAACTCGCGTACACGTTGGTCAACCCGGTCGCGGCCGGGCTTGTCGGCACTGCCAGTGCCTGGGGCGGCCCGTCGAGTTGGCGTGCGATGAAGCTCGACGAGACGTTTCACACCCCGCGGCCCGATTTTTTCTATCGCAAGTGTCGGCCCAAGTTTGGCGACCTTACGTTGCACCTCGGCGATGACGACATGCTCGGCGACCGCACCATATTTGTCGCCGATGTCATCGCCAAAGTGCGCAGCATCGAACTCAAACTGGAAGCCGACCGTCGCAAAGAAGGACTCACCGTGCTCGGCATGGACGCCGTGCGCAAGCAGCGTCACACGGCCACGCCGGCCACGCGTCACCACATGTTTGGCTTGCGCCCCACCATCGCCTGCCGCAGCGAGTGGCAGCGCATCGCCGCCTTGCAGCGCAACTCGCAATTCTGCGCCGACCACGCTGAAGCCCGTGCCCGCTTGAACAACGGCGAGCCACCACATTTCCCCCTCGGCACAACCGCCATGTGGCACTTGATTCATCCCGCCCACCGCTACACCAAGCCGCCGAAGGTGGATCTCAATCAGCGTGATGAGAACGGCGATCTCGTCTTCGACTAGTGCCCGTCGCGCTCGCTACGCAACCGCTCTGCATCCCCGCTGCTTACCAACTCCGCACCATAGATTGCACATCAGGCCGACTCCGGCCTCGACGTGTTTTCGGCGCGCGCATCACCGCTGCCAGCGATCGCATTTTGGATCGGCGCATCGACCAAGTTTTTTCGGCTCCGCGGCCCCGCCGCAATGTCCCTCGGTCGGGATCTCGTTAGGGCTCCTGCGCGGGGATCTCGTGCGGTCGGGATCCTTGCGGGATCCTTGCGCTGGGATCCCTTTAATATGCCTCGGTCGGGATCCTTCGAAATGTCCCTCGGTCAGGATCCTTCGGGATCCTTCGAAATGTCCCTCGGTCAGGCTTCTCGGGATCCCTTTAATATGCCTCGGTCGGGATCCTTCGAAATGTCCCTCGGTCAGGCTTCTCGGGCTTCTCGGTCTTCTCGGGCTTCTCGGAAATGTCCCTCGGTCAGGCTTCTCGCGGTCAGGCTTCTCGAGGCTCGGTCAGGCTTCTCGAGGCCGACTCCCGGCCTCGACGCGTTTTCGGCATCCGCATCACCGCGATGCTAGCGCTAGCGGTTGGCTGGCTACTGCCACTGAATTTTGGCAGTTCGCTCGCCCGCCGAAATATCCCTCGCAACCCCGCGCCACGCGCCGCTACTTACATACAAACAGTCGGCGTTTTGCACGTGCCCATTTGCGCGCCAGATGGCGTTTCGCAATTGTCGGACACGCATTGCTGATCGCCACCGCAGCTTGCGCCGTCAGCCTTGGCGGCTTCGCACTTCTTGCTGGTTTGATTGCAGAACGCACCGACGTCGCAAACAAACGAACAGGCGGCGCCAATGGCTGGCCGCGGTGCGCATTTAAGCGTGGTCTGATCGCAGAACAGTGGGTTGATGCAAGATGTAAAACCTGCAAAGCCTGCTGGACAGGCATCACCGTCGCGGCCCCTAGCTTTGCACAGCTTCGTCGTGGCATCGCAGATGTCGCCGGCGTTGTCACAGTCAGCAGCAGCGCACGATGCCCCCGTCGCAACGGTTGCCGTGCACTTGCCAGGCTCGCCAAAGCAGCTAAGGCCGTATGCGCAGTCACTATTGGAAAAACACATCGCGCCTGCTGGCAACAACGCTGCGCAGATCTGCGCATCATTGCAATACAACCCAGCCTGGCAAGCGGCCATTGCGCACGATGCGCCAATCGCTGCGTCGTCGGGCCCACAGGTGCCCGCTGCGCAAGCCATGTCCGATTGCGGCATGGTGCACGAGCCAGAACTACATTGCGAACCGTGGGTGCAGGCACCACCAGGCGCCGTATTGCCTTTGAACGTGCCGAGACATGCCGATGGCGTTTCACGTTGACTTTCCGACGACGTGGCGCAGCTCCGACCGCGCAACGCATCTAAGCAATCAGCGGCTTTGTCAGCATCGTAGGCTGCCTTGTCAGCATTCACCGTCGCAACGATTTGCGTCACTTCAAGATTTGCGTACTTTTTGCATTCGGCTTCCGTTGTGAACAAGCCGCACTTCACGGCATTGGCACACGACGCCGATTCAAGTTCATTTGGAAAGTCAGCCAGGTCAACACTGCCACCACAGCCAGTGCTCACTAACAAACCGAAAAACGCTACGCTCAAAAATTGATTCTTCATACGGCCCCCATTGGAAGCTCGCAAGCTACCGTAGGAGTGCGGAGGATCGCCACTTCTCCGCCGCTTGTCGTAGCATCTTGTGCGATCGCTTACGAACGGCCTTCAATCGCCGCTCGGAAATGTCCGCTATAGCGGAATATTACCGTGTTTGCGTGGCAAATTGCTTTGGCGTTTGTTGCGCAAGGTCCGCAACGCGCGGCAAATCGCTGCACGCGACTCGCTTGGCCGCACGATCTCGTCGATATAACCCAGCGACGCTGCCTTGTACGGATTGGCGAACGCTTCGCGATACTCAGCCGTGAACTTGGCGCGCGCAGCCGCGCGTTCGGTTTCGTCTTTGATCTTATCGAGCTCGCTACGGAAGATAATATTCACCGCACCGTCAGAGCCCATCACGGCGATTTCTGCGCCGGGATACGCCAAGTTGATATCAGCGCGAATGTGCTTCGACGCCATCACGTCATAGGCTCCACCGTACGCTTTGCGCGTAATCAGGGTCACTTTGGGCACCGTTGCTTCGGCGAACGCGTATAGCAGCTTGGCGCCGTGCTTGATGATGCCGCCGTATTCTTGCGCGGTGCCCGGCAAAAAGCCTGGCACATCGACCAGCGTCACCAATGGAATATTGAAACAATCGCAGAACCGCACAAAGCGCGCGGCTTTGACCGACGCATCAATATCAAGGCAGCCCGCCAAGTGCTGCGGCTGATTGGCAACGATGCCAACCGAGCGGCCTTCGAACCGCGCGAAACCGACGACGATGTTCTTAGCGTAGTCTTTGTGCACTTCGAGGAACGCGCCTTCATCGACGATGCCCGTAATAATTTTCTTGATGTCATACGGCTTGTTCGATTCGGCTGGCACCACCGAATCGAGCGCTAGATTTTCGCGATTGGCCGGATCCGCACACGGCCGTACTGGTGGATCTTCATGATTGTTGTTCGGCATAAACGACAACAATTCGCGCAACCGCGCAATGCAAGCGAGCTCGTCTTCCTCGGTAAAATGCGACACCCCCGATTTGCCGCCATGCGTAAAGGCACCACCAAGTTGCTCTTTGGTGACTTCTTCGTGCGTCACGGTTTTGATCACTTCGGGGCCCGTGATGAACATATACGAGGTGTGATCCACCATCAAAATGAAGTCGGTGATCGCAGGCGAATACACTGCGCCACCGGCGCACGGGCCCATGATGGCCGACAACTGCGGCACCACGCCCGAGGCCATCACGTTGCGCAAAAAGATATCGGCATAACCCGCAAGCGACTCAACGCCTTCTTGGATGCGCGCGCCTCCGGAGTCGTTGAGTCCGACAACCGGACAACCGATCTTGGTCGCCAGATCCATCACTTTGCAGATCTTCTGAGCATAGGCGCCCGACAACGAGCCCCCAAACACGGTGAAGTCTTGCGCAAATACACACACCATGCGGCCGTCGACGGTGCCATGGCCGGTAACCACGCCGTCGCCCAGTATCTTTTGTTCTTGCATGCCGAAGTCGGCGCAGCGATGGGTCACGAACTTGTCCATCTCGACGAAACTTCCTTCGTCCAGGAACGCGGCAATGCGCTCGCGTGCTGTGAGCTTGCCGGCCTCGTGCTGCTTGTCGATGCGGGCTTGGCCACCACCAAGCGCCGCACGGCGCTCCATGTCGGCGAGGCGGGCTAATGGATCAGAAAGGTTGGTATCGCGGCTCACGGAAAACTCCTGCGTGGTCTAGGCTACCGAAGCCAACATTTGCGCTTCGACCCGCGTATACTAGAGCTTGCGTGTCGAATGTAAAAGGCAGTTCGCTGGCGTCTCGCTTCCTTTGGGTCAGTTTGAGCCGTGGCGAAGCCGGAATGAAGCAATTGGCAGCGGCCGCAACGCCTGAGTTACGGGCCGTAATTGAACGCGGCGCTTCGTTGTCGAAATGGTATCCGTTTGCGCAGTTTATCGAGCTGAGCGAATTGATGGATGGGCAGTTCGGCAGTGGCGACGGTGCGCTGCATCGTGTGCTCGGCCGGCATAGCGCCGAAGCCCATCTAACAACGATCTATCGCTTGTTCTACAAGGTTGGCACCGTGCATTGGATTTTGGGACGCGCGGCCCGACTCTGGGGCGCGTACTACGACAGCGGCAACCTCGAACTGTACACACGGCGCGCACGCACGGTTGAAATGCGGCTGATGGGGTTCGCCACGCCGCACAAGATTCACTGCGCGACCATCGCAGGTTGGGTTGAACGCTCGGTCGAACTATCAGGCGGCCATAGCGTGCAAGTTCACGAAACTGCCTGCCGCGTCGACGGTGCACCGCACTGTGAATTTCGCTGTTCGTGGGAGTGAGCGCAGCGAGTTACTTTGGCGCTGGTGTTGTGACCGTGGCTTTGTCTTTGTGAGTTAACGCGCGCGTAATCGCAAAGGCCAACGCAGCGATCATCGCTGCAGCGATAATGCCAAATACCAACATGCCGTTGCGCTTGGCGTTGCTATCAAAGCCCGCAACGTGTGGCAAGTTGCCCGGCACATAGTGCGGTTGATGCGCGTCGCGCAGCGTCGGCGAAGCCGCGCGAATCGGCGCAGGTGGCAGCGGCGGATTAAACGGGAAAGGATTGGCTGACGCGGGTGCCGAAGGCGGGTTCCATGTTGCGGCGGCAGGCGGCGGCAACACGGGTGCTGACGGCCGGCTCGCAGGTGTAACCGAGGGCGGCGGCAACGTTGCCGCCGAAGGCCTAGGCGCTGGAGCGCTCGCAGGTGCCACTTTGGGCGCAGGCAACGGCGCGCGTGGCGCCGGCGTCGCAGGTGCCGCAGGAAATGCGGCAACGCCGGGCTGCGACACTTCGCGAATCACATCGGCATCATCCAGCTCGTCGATTTCCGACGCTGCACGCAATTGTTCAAGCATGCTCGCGGGTGCAAGTGCAGTGCGTTCGTCGCCGAAAAACGCGTTGCGCGGCGGCGGCGTGAGCGGATTACCGCGCTCCAATTTATCGGCCGACGCCATCTTGGTTTCGTCGTCCGGTTCAGCAAAGCCACGCGCAGCGACGGCCAACGCATCACGGTCAGGGCCCGTGCCGCGGCGCTCTTTGTTGCGTTCGGTCAACGCCCCAATATTCGACATCCGCGTTTCTTCTTCTTCGAAGCGCTCAATCACTTGCCGCGCGCGCGACAGCGCGGCAATGTCGTTGCCCCCGGTAGCAAATGCATCGGCAGTCCGGATGCGAATCACGGTGGCTTCGCCTGCATCAAACTCGCCGCGTGGCGGCGCTTTGCGTGCAACGGGCGCCGGGACCAATTCCGCTAGCTCAACCGCACGGCCCAATTCGGCCGCCGGGTCGCCGCTGGCTTCGTCGAGGCTATACCGCAGTGACCGCAGCTTAGAGCCAAACTGCAACGCACCAGCGAAACGGCGCGCAGGATCTTTGGCCAACGCCGTCATGATGATGCTGTCGACTTCGGCCGGGATCGCCGGATCGACCGACGACGGCAATGGCGCTTCACCATCACGCACGCCACGCAACGCATCGAGGTCCGACATCGCTGAATACAATGGCCGCCCAGTGAGCAGTTCCCACAGCACGATGGCCGCCGAAAACACGTCGCTACGCGGATCTATATGCTCGTTGCGCGCCTGCTCCGGCGAGATGTACGCAAACTTGCCACGTACGCCACCGATACCAGTATGTTCTTCGGCACGCTTGGCGATGCCAAAGTCGGTCAGCTTTACTTCGCCAGCACGCGAAATCAGAATATTCGAAGGCGAAATATCGCGGTGCACCAGCTTCATCGGCGCGCCATCGGCACCCTTGGCAGCGTGGGCGTGCCCCAACGCGTCGCAGAGCTCGGCGCCAATGTGCAACACGATGTCGAGCGGCAGTCGTTGGCGCCGTGCTTCGAGCGCAGTCTTGATGGCTAGTAGATCTTTGCCATCAACAAATTCGATGACCAAGAAGTATTTGCCGTCATCGCCAACACCAACATCGAAGATTTGCACGATGTTGCGGTGACGCAACTGCGACAAAACTTTGGCTTCGGCAATCAGCAACTCGACAAAACGTTGGTCTGCACTCAGATGAGGCAATATGCGTTTGATCGCGACTGGCTTTTCAAAGCCGCCCGCGGCCACGGCTTTGCCGCGAAAGATTTCTGCCATGCCGCCGACGCCGATGCGATCGAGCAGCTCATATCGAGTCACAGGACGCGCACTGTAACACGCACAGCGGGTCTGGTGCGTAATTCCCTGCAACCAGGTAGGATATTCCGGTCTTGTCCCCCCAAGCGATAGTCGGTTCGATGCTCCGTTCGGCCCTTGCCGATGGGCTGGGTAGCGCCGCCGCTGTGCAAATCGGCCAGCGCGACCAGGTTTTGCTCAACGAAATCACAGGCAGCCGATGGCTAGCATCGGTCCGACCGGCGCCTCCGGTCGTCGACGGCAGCACGCTTTTTGACGTGGCTTCACTGACCAAGCCAATGGTCACCGCTGCGGTCGCGATGGCCCTCGTAAGCGAAGGCTGGCTCAATTTGGCCTGGCCGCTTGGCTACTTTTTCGCGGGCTTCCCGCCTGGCGCCACGGTGGCCGATCTCCTATGCCACCGCGCCGGATGTGCCAACCACGTGATGTTCTACCACCAGCTATGGAGCGCTAGGTTTAAAGCCAGCGGCAGTGATGCGCGCTGCACCGTCGTCGAGCTGGCGCATCGCACCGCGCTAGCGTATCCGCCGCGGCAACAGAATACCTACAGCGATCTCGGCTACATCATGATGGGAGCGTTGCTTGAACGTCTCACGGGTGCGCCGCTCGACGCATTGTTTGCCCGCTGGGTTGCCGCACCGTTGCAACTGCAACATGCACGCTACATCGATCTACGCGCTGCGCAGCAATTGCCGGTCAAGGCTGTCGCAACCGAAGTATGCGAACGCCGGGGCCTCGTCGTCGGCGAAGTCCACGACGAGAACTGTCACGCTGCTGGTGGCGTGTTGGGCCACGCTGGTTTGTTTGCCACCGTCGACGATGTTGGGCGGTTTGCGCAAGCCATCTTGCGCGCATTGGCCGCGCCCGACGGCACCCGGGTGGGCGCTTGGCGCAGCAACGTTGTGCAACAATTCTTCGCCCCACCAGCCGGCTCGTCGTGGGCGCTGGGCTGGGACACCCCGTCGACAACGCCTGGCATTTCGCATGCGGGCGATGCTTGGACACGACATGGCGGCTTTGGCCATCTTGGGTTTACGGGCACCTCGCTGTGGCTCGATGTGCCGCGCCAAGCCTACGTTGCGTTGCTCAACAACCGCGTCCATCCAAGGCGCGAACCAAGTGCTGCCGGAATCAAAACGTTGCGACGCGCCGTCGGTGATGCAGCCGCAGCGATGTTCACCTAGTAGAGTTGCCCGATTTGCTTGGTTTGCGCCGCGCGCCAGGCTTGTTCATTAGGTCCTTCACCAGCTTTTTGGGCGCAATGTTGCAGTAACTTTCGAGCAGCAGCGCTTCGATTTCACCCCAGTTCGGCGTCGGCCCCAGTATGGAGCGAACGAGCGAACACTCGCCAGCGAGGTCGTTCAAAACTGCCCCAGCCGTATTGCCAACATAAGGCGCCATCACACCATGTGCGCGTAGATTTGCGCAGGACTTCGAGGCGGTGGCATGCGTAATCCTACCGAAAAAATTGCCTCGGACAGCGTCGTGACCTAGCGTCCTGGTATGCGATGGTTGTTTTGTTTCTTTGCTGGAGCGTTGCATGCGCCAGCATGCGCTGATAGCGACGTGGACCGCACGCTTGGGGCGCGCTGTGAGCGAACCAACGATTGTGATGAACGTTGCTTGCTGCCTAGCCGCAATACACCGGGCGGCTTTTGCTCGCTCAGCTGCAGCAAAAACGACGATTGCCCAGGCGACAGCGTGTGCGCAGATCGCGACGGTGGCATCTGTTTGGTGCAGTGCAAGCTCGACGCTAACTGCGACTTTTTGGGCACTGGCTGGTATTGCGAAGAACTCGATGGCAAAGATGTTATGAAGGTGACGGCATGTTACGGCGAGTAACTCGACTGCCCATGGCAGCAAGTTTGATCTGCCTGGGGGCTGCAAGCAACGCAGTTGCACAAACCGCTGCGCCACCCGCTGCGACGCCGGCGCCAACAACGGCGCCAACAACGGCGCCAACAACGGCAACACCTGCACCAACCATTGTCGAGCCAGCGCCGACGACAACTGCTGTCCCGGTTGAGCCAACGCCAACACCAGAGCCACCGCCCCCGGTTGCCGCGGAACCGACGCTGCCCCCGCTGCCACTATCCGACCGCGAACTGTCGGCGGAGCTCGGCATTGCCGCCGGCGGCCGCTCGACCGTCGGCGGAGCACGCATCACCGGTCGGTTCCTCTATCAACTCGCAGCCCGCGATTGGTTTGAAGGCAGCGCGTTGTTCACGTTTGGGTCCGATAGCGCCGCGTGTTTTCGCGATCGCAACAACGACCGCATCTGTGAGCACGGCGCGCTCGACGGCAGTGGGGTTGAACTTTCCTTTGGCGTGCGGCGCTATTTTGATCAAGGCGGGCAATTTTTGCCGTTTGCACGTGCAGCCATCGGCGTGAACATCGCGCGGTTTGCCAACGACGACATCACGGGCCTTGCGTTGCCATTGCACGTTGGTGGTGGCTTGCACATCGCCGTGGCGCCACGCATCGCCGTGGTCGGCCAAGCCGAACTCACCCTTGGCTTTGGCAGCTTCGGCGGTGACCTAGGGCGCGAACCTCAACTCGGCTTCGGCATTTCGGCCGGCGCGGAATTTTCACTGCGCTAACGATGACGCGCGCGCGGACATGGTTGATGGTTGGCGGCGCTGCGCTAGCGCTGCTGGTCGCGTGCGATCGCAAACCGGCGCGTACGTCCACCACCACCCTCGCCGTACGCGTCACTGACGCCACCACCAACCAGCCACTCGGTGCACGCGTGCTGCTAATCGATCACGATGGCAATCCGCTGCATATCGGCACCATTGATCTTTACGGCAAACGCCAAGGTGCCGGCGCCTGCAAATTCGCCCCAGGCGTACTTGGCAGCTGGGACGGCCTGATCCTCGCCGACGGCAGCGCTGACATTCCGATCGGCGCCGACGACTGTTCGCCTTCACCTGCGATTCCGTATGGCAGCTACACGGTGTGGGCGTGGCGCGGCCCGGAGTACAATAAGTGGGAAGGTCACGTCGATATCCCCGCTGGTGGCAATGTCGTACCACTCAACATCACGCTAGCCCGCGCATGGACGCCGCACGGCACGCTTGCGGCTGACTTGCATGTGCATGCGGCCGCTTCCAATGATTCGCACGTGCCCAATCCGCAACGGGTCACTGCGCAAGTCGCTGCAGGTGTGCAAGTCATCGGCCTTTCCGACCACAACAACAACGGCGACCTCGCTGCTGAAATCGCCAGCTTGAACCTCAGCAGCGTCGTCACGTCGATCGCTTCCAACGAATTGTCGTCGGAGGCCGCCCACGTCGGTGTGTATCCCGTGATCGTCGACGCCAAGGCGCCACAGCACGGCGGCCCACCGCCGGCCCAACTTGAAAAGGCCAGTGCACAGGAATTGCTGCGCATTGCGCGCAGTCTGCCAGGCCACCCCATCGTGCAAGTCAATCATCCGCGGTTTCGCGTTACCTCGATGTTCGATTCACTGGGATGGAACGGCACCTCGTGGCCACCGCCCTTCCCGCTCGATTTTGACGCGGTTGAAGTGCTCAACGGCCATACCGCATTTAATGTCACCAACGATCGCCGCATCGACGAAGCTGTACGCGATTTCTATACCTTCACCGATCGCGGTTTTTTGGTTGCACCGCTCGGCAACAGCGATACCCATCACCTCAACGGTGTACATGATGCGCTGTGCCGCAATTACGTTTTTGTCGACGATCCGCGCATTGCACCGTTTGACGAGGCCGGATTCATCGAGGCACTGCGCCACCGCCGCGTCGAAGCCACCTCGGGTCCTTGGTTAGACGTTGAAGTCAAAACCAGTGACACCGCGAGTGCTTCGGTTGGCGCCGGCCAAGCGCTGAAGCTCGTGCGGCAACCCGAGCAACCAGCCCAGGTGTGGGTCGATGTGACGCTATATCAAGCCAACTTTGTGCACACTGATTCCATCCGCATCATGGTCGGCTCAGCCCAAGGGCCAACCGTGGCACAAACCATCAACGTTGTGGCCAATGCGCCATCGACTCATTGGGCGGGCTGGATCTCCGTCGGTGCGGCCGATACCTGGCTCGGTGTCGATGCTGGTGGTGACACGCCGCTGCCAATCGAGCTCACCGGCACGTATCAAATCGAAAAAAAGCGCACGGGCGTCACGCCATTCGCGTTGATTGCGCCGATCTTGCTTGATGTTGATGGCGATGATCGCTGGCAGCGCGGCACCACAAACCGCGACCTGACCAAGTGATCAAGTAACCACGTACGCCGGTTGTACTTGCAGCGTTGGTTCGCTTTACTCACGGCATGTTCGATTCGCAACGGGTTCGATTGATGGGGTTGGCTTGGCTCGCCGCGCTTGCGCCGGCCTTCGCTTGCTCGCACAAAATACGACCAGTACAAGTCACCACGGCTGAAGCTTCGCAGTTTACCCGCACCGGCAACTACGATGAAGCGCGCGCGATCTGCGCGCAGATCGTCGACAACTTTCCAAGCCAAGCGCGTTGTTTCAACTTCGGCACCACGACCCAAGGTCGCCCGATGATCGCGCTTGCGGTGTCGGCTGACGGCACCCTCACCGCCGCGGCGGCCGCGGCCAAACAACGCCCGGTCATCATGATTCAAGCCGGCATTCACGCCGGCGAAATCGAAGGCAAAGACGCCGGTTTTGCTTTTCTGCTCGCGATGTTGCGCAAACAACTACCGGCCGATGCCCTGCGTGCAGCCACCTGGGTCTTCATTCCGGTGCTCAACCCCGATGGTCACGAGCGTATTTCGCTCAACAATCGCCCGAACCAACGCGGTCCGATCGAGATGGGCTTTCGCACCACCGGTGTGAATCTCAATCTTAATCGCGACTACATGAAAGCCGACAGCGTCGAACTGCGCGCCGAGCTCGCGCTCATTGCAGCATGGCATCCCACCATGTTGGTTGATCTGCACACCACCGACGGTGCCAAGTTTCAACATGATGTCGCGGTGCTGGTTGCACCTTCGGTGCCACGGCCGGACGGCCTCACGGCTACTGCCAAAACGATTTCCGATAAACTGCAAACTCGCCTGGCTGCGCTGCGCCATATGCCAGTGCCATTCTATCCAAGCTTTCGCGAACAAGATCATCCTGAGTCCGGCATCGAAGCCGGCGATCCGCCAGCTCGTTTTTCCCACGGCTACGCAGCCGAGCGCGGCATGTTTGGCATCTTGGTTGAGACCCACAGCTGGCGTACATATCCAGAACGCGTCAAAGCAACCTACGACACGCTGCAGGCGTTGAGCGAACAAGTCGCGACCGATGTCGGCACCTGGCGCACCGCACAAGCACGCGCCGAAGCCGCACAAGCGGCGCTTGCTGGTCAATCCATCAACTTGCTGTACAACGTCACTGAAACATCACGCCCGATTGTTTTTCAAGGCTACCAAATCACCCGCGAACCATCAGCGATATCGAACGCGCCATGGACCCACTACGACGAACAAAAGCCTGAAGTCTGGACCCTTCCACTGTTCGATCAATTCAAACCCGCGGTTACCGTCACCGCGCCAGCCAAAGGCTACATCGTCGACGGTGGCTACGCAGCGCTGGTTGAACCAGTGTTACGCGCCCATGGCATCACCTATCATCCCACGTCACCAACGACGCCAGTGGCAGTCCAAACCTTCCGCGCCGACACCGCTACGTTCGGCGACAAAAGTTACGAAGCACGACAACGCTTAACCGTCACTGGTGCATGGCGCCCGGAAAACCGCACCTTGATGCCCGGTGCCATTTGGATTCCGATTGCGCAACCACTCGCGCGCCTCATCGTTGGCTTGTGCGAGCCAAGCGCCCCTGACGCACTGGTCAATTGGGGCGTCTTTAATGCAGCCTATGAACAAAAAGAATACATGGAAGACTACGTCGCCGAACAAGTCGCCCGCGACATGCTCGCTGCCAACCCACAATTGCAAACCGATTTCGACGCCAAGCTTGCTGCCGACCCTGCCTTTGCCAAAAGTCCCGAAGCCCGCCTCGACTTTTTCCGACGCAAACATCCCTCATGGGACGAACGTTTTAATCTGCTGCCGATCTATCGCGTCGAATAATCAATTTCACGGTGGCCGTTGCCCGCCAGGGCGGCCATCACATTCGCAGATGTAGTTGTAGCTGTAATCAAGCGGATTGTCGGAGTAGCGAAAATCGGTGCCCAGCAAGAAGCCGGCGCGCGGACTACGCAACAGCTCTTGCCCAAACGAGTATTTGCCAGGATTGAGCGCAGCCACCGATTGGCCGGTTACCGTTCGCGTGCGCAGCAAGACGCCTTCAAAATAACTGTAGGCGCCGGTCCAACTGTGATTGTAGTTGTGCGCAGCCTGCAGCATGGGCACCACGGCGTTGTATTCGGCTTGGGAATCGAACACCAACAAGTGCGTAAGCCCAGCGCTGTCGGCTTCGCAGGCTTGCGCTGCCGCCCCCCATTGCACGGAAACGCCTGTTGCAGCCGCGCGGTAACGCGCCGACGTAACACTATTGATGGCGACATAATTGGATGGGCAAGTTGTGACGTCAAACGCCCTCGGCGCATCGCCTGCGGCATCGACCACGCGCGCGTCCAGCGCAGCCGCATCTCGTGCAGCGTCACCAGGCTGACCGTCACGCGTCTGCGCATCATCGAGGCCGTTAGCTGCAAACGAACAGCCCGTCCCCAGCGCCGTGTAAAACAAATACAACGTGCGCCGCATCATTAACTCCGCGCGCTACGCCGAAGGTGGTCGAGCAATTTATCGAACAAGCCTTTGACGGCGCCTTCGAGCGCTTCGCGCCGCAAGTCCGGCACTTGTTTGAGTTCGAAGGTGCGCTTTGGAACCGAGACTTTGGCCCCACCCGAAACAAACGACAACATGTTGCCAGTTTTATCGGAAATCGCGAGCCGCAGCTGGGCTTCAATCTCCATGTAGGCGCCCACTGATTTGACTTCCAGCTTCACCACCGAAAGATCAAGATGACGCGTGGTAAGCCCATACTTCTCAAGATCAGCGTTATTCGCGCTGATAGCCGGCGACGTCTTAAGTGCCGCAGCCATCGCATTGCGGACAATTTCGCCATGGCCTTTGCGCGTTTTCTCGTCGAGCCGCTGGGATGAATCGTCGGTGGAGGTGTTGATCAAAACATACAGTTCGGGCCGCCCCGGCAAGGCGCGCGGCGCGTGGCCGAAGCCTGCTTTGGCGCTGCTTGCAGTTGCCGGTGCAGCGGCTTCATTTGAAGGCATGGCGTCGTCAACCGCTAGCCCGTTAGCTTGACTAACGGCGGCAACGGCTTTCGTCGCTTGTTTACGCACCAGTTCATCGCTGTCGTTAATCGCTTCACGCAAAGCCGGCAACGCAGATTTGTGACCAAGCCGGCCAAGCGCAGCTGCCGCAGCAGCACGAACCTTGGAACTCGGATCACGCAAAGCACCAACCAACGGCTTCATGGTGCCGCGTTCGCCTAACCGTGCCAATGCGATAACTGCGCCAAGCCGCGATTTTTCGCTCGAACTTTTGTTCAACGTGTTGCTGAGCTCGGTGATCGAAGTGTTGTCCGCAACCGCTGCTCGCAAAGATAATGGCCCCACCGCAAGTGCTAACGTGACCAGCACGCAAGCGACACGACGGTTCCCGGGTAGGCGCCTCATCTGCCACCGATTAGGCACTGAGCTAGCGATCGAGTCAATCTTTT
>JAKQOD010000957.1 GCA_029565465.1 Deltaproteobacteria bacterium | reverse complement strand
TGCCACGGCAACCAACCCACGCGACCACGAACTAGCTCGACTTCCACCGCACATCTTGCCCAATCGCAATGGAGCGCGCCGCCACGATAGATCGTTCGTGCCGACAGGCGGCGCAGCAGACTTGTTGCCCCGCAGCGCGCCCGCGGCTGCGCTGCCGACCGTAGTGCGCTCATCGAAGCGTCACCCCGCTTCGTTTAAAGCATCTGGTAGGTGTCCAGCGTTTCGCCCATTGCCCGCTTTTGGGGATTGTTCTGTGTCCGCGGCCCCGTATTGATGCTTGCCCACGTCCCTACGGCGTCGGCAGCATGCCTGCGCCGTTATCACTGCCACTGCCGGTCCCTGGCGCAAGCTCACAATCATCGAACGGATTTTTGATGCCGTTGATGCAGATCTTGATGCGAGTCATGGTGCACAGCACTTCTTCGGTATTGCCGTCCCACAAAATGTCGACGGTGCCCGGCTTATATCCCGACATCGTGCAACGCACCGTCCCTCGTGTGCCAGCGCGTTCTTCGAGTTTCACGCCACCCGGGCCGCGATAGGCAGTGCCGATATATAACGTGCCCCCTTCGGGGCGAGTGAGCACGCGCACTTCATATGTGCCGCGGCCGTTCGGCGTTGTGACAACGGTTGGCAGTGCCGGCGCAGCGTCAAAGCGTTTGACAATGGTAGGCCCAGGTCCAGCCGCATCGCGATGGTTTTGCAACGGACGCGGACGAGCGTCGACGGGCGTTGCCGCGTCGATGGTTGGCGCATCAACTGGCACATGGGCAATGACGGTTGCATCGGGCCGCGGTGTTTCAGCGATGCGCGCATCAACGCTGGTTGTGCCAGTGCGGCTGTGCATAAATAGATAGATCGCACCGCCGCCACCGAGCATCATCAAGCATCCGACTGCGATCCATGGCCAACGTGACCGTGGTGGCGCCGCATCTTCGTCGGAAAAGACATGGTCAAACGTCTTTGGCCGTTCTGCAGTGGTGAACTCAGGTTCATTGCGTGGGTTGCGGCTGTAGCCAGTGCTGGGTTGTTTCGAGCGCCCTGCTGGCGATGCCGACGGTGAACGCATGCGCGCTGGTTCCAGCCCGGTATTGCTGGGTTGCTTTGCCATCAGCGCGCCACTATTGGTGTCGCCACCATTGAATGCGTTCGGGTCAGCACCAGGCGGTAGCTGCGAAAGCGCCATTGCTGGCGCACCGGTCACGCTAGCTGCCGCTTGGGGGCCCATCACGTGGCGCGCCACTACGTCGAGCGCTGCAAGCACTTCGCCCATAGTCTGATAACGTTGCTCGCGTTTTTTTGTCAGTGCTTTGAGTACGACTGCTTCGAACTCCGGTGGGATGTTGAGATCGGGCCGCAGCTGCGTCGGCGGCACGGGAGCGTCAAGCATCTGCATCGCAATCGTGCGGACCGTGCTGTCGCCTTTGTGCGGCAACTTACCGGTCAGCATCTCGTACATCATCACGCCCAGTGCATAAATATCGACGCGACCGTCGGTGTCGCTGCGCCCGGCTGCTTGTTCCGGCGCCATATATTCTGGCGTACCAAACACCGAGCCGATTTTGGTCAAGCGCGCGCCTGCCGCGTTGCCGTCGAGCGGCTGCATTTTGGCGATGCCAAAGTCGACGATCTTGACGAAGTCTTCGCGGCCATCGCGTTCAACCAAGAACACGTTGTCTGGCTTCAAATCGCGGTGCACGATGCC
>JAKQOD010000916.1 GCA_029565465.1 Deltaproteobacteria bacterium | reverse complement strand
GATGCGTATTCGCGCTCAATGGTGAAGTTGGCTAAGCCAGCGCGGGACCAGCTTGCACAAAATGGTGCGCCTACTGACGGTGATGCCGAAGCGGACGGCCTCGTTGGCGGCTTGGATGAAGGCCGGATGGGCAAAGGCGCCATGGCACGCGCGGAAGCTGCGCCATCAACCACAGCTATGGCCCCGGGCGCCCCACCGCCACCACCGCCACCACCGCCACCACCATCGCCGGCGCCACAGAACGCACCTAAAAACGCCAAAAATAAAGACAGCAAGCCCGACGCACCGAATGAGCCGAACGCCGCCAACGGCCCGGTCGCCTTGCGCACGAACTTCAATCCGCTTGCTGCCTTTTCGCCAACTGCGAAAACCGATGCGAACGGCAAGGTGGTGCTCAGCGTTAAGTTGCCTGACAACCTGACTCGCTATCGCGTGGTTGCGTTGGCGGCTGCTGGCGAACGCAACTTTGGCAAAGGTGAAAGCGCGATTACGGCGCGCTTGCCGCTGATGGTACGGCCGTCGCCACCGCGGTTTTTGAATTTCGGTGACACGTTCAAACTACCAGTGGTGTTGCAAAACCAAACCGACAATCCAATGACGGTGAAGCTCGCCATGCGTGCGAGCAATGCAACGCTGACCGATGGTGCGGGCCGCGAAGTGATGGTGCCTGCCAATGATCGCGTCGAAGTGCAATTCCCAGCCGCCGCCGAAATGGCCGGTACCGCGCGCTTCCAATTCGTTGGTGCGTCGGGCAGCTATAGCGACGCGGCCGAATTGGCGTTGCCAGTTTGGACGCCAGCGACGACCGAGGCGTTTGCGACCTATGGTGTTATCGACGACGGCGCGATTCGCCAACCAGTGGCGTTGCCAGGCAAAGTGGTGACCCAGTTTGGTGGTTTAGAAGTGACGACGGCGTCAACCAACCTGCAAGCGTTAACCGATGCAGTGCTTTACATTGTGTCGTATCCATTCGAGTGCGCCGAACAACGCGCGTCGCGTATCTTGGCGATTGCGTCGCTGCGTGACGTGCTCACGGCCTTCAATGTCGAAGGCATGCCAACGCCTGCCGAAATGGAAGGGCGCGTGGCAGCTGACCTCGAACGCTTAACGCAAATGCAAAATGGCGATGGTGGCTTTGCGTTTTGGGAACGCGGCCGCCCATCGTGGCCGTTCTTAACCACGCATGTGGCCAATGCCTTAGTGCGCGCCAAGCTCAAGGGTTACAGCGTGCCAGCCAACATGTTGAACCGTGCGATGGGCTATCTCAAAAACATCGAATCGCATTACGACGTGTATTACTCCGACGAAGTGCGCTGGTCGATCTCGAGTTATGCACTGTATGTGCGTAAGCTCAACGGCGATGTCGACGTCAGCAAAGCGCAAGCGTTGTTGGCCAAAGCCACGCTGCCGAAATTGCCAATGGAAGCAACCGGCTGGTTGCTGGGCACCTTGGCTGGCCAAAAATCGGCCGAAGCCGATCGCAAAGCCATCGTGCGCCACGTGATGAACAAAGTGTCGGAAACCGCCGGTGCTGCGAACTTCACCACAGCGTACAAAGACGGTGCGCATTTGATTTTGTCGTCGGACCGTCGCGTCGATGGCATCATGTTGGAATCGCTGATCCAAGAGCAAAAAGATTTGGACTTGATTCCGAAGGTGGTCACCGGGTTGCTTGCGCACCGCAAAGCCGGCCGGTGGTTGAACACCGGCGAAAATGCGTTTGCGTTGCTGGCACTCGATTTGTACTTCCGCACCTACGAAAAAGTAACGCCTGATTTTGTCGCGCGCTTGTGGTTAGGCGCGGACTACGCAGGTGACCACACGTTCAAGGGCCGCACCACCGAGTACAGCCAAACCAGCATCGCGATGAAGGACGTGGCAACCCACGACAAGTCCGACCTGGTGATCCAAAAGGATGGCAAAGGCCGGTTGTACTACCGCATCGGCATGACCTACGCACCGGCGGATCTCAAGTTGGCATCGGCTGACTACGGCTTTGTCATCGAGCGCAAATATGAAGGTGTCGACAACGCCGCCGACGTGACGCGTGCTGCTGATGGCACGTGGAAGATCAAAGCCGGGACCCGCGTGCGCGTGAAGTTGACCATGGTGAACGAAAATCGCCGTTATCACGTGGCACTGGTTGATCCGATGCCGGCCGGCTTGGAGCCAATGAACCCGGCGCTTGCCACCACTGGGCCCATCCCGATGGGCGACAACAAGGACAAGTCGCGTGGGGCATACTGGTGGTGGTACGGGCCATGGTACGAGCACCAAAACATGCGTGACGAGCGAGTCGAAGCGTTTGCTTCCATGTTGTGGCCAGGCGTGCACACATATGAATACGTTGCGCGCGCTACTACACCAGGGAACTTCGTAGTGCCGCCGACTAAGGCCGAAGAAATGTACATGCCCGAAACGTTTGGCCGTGGCGCTAGCGACCGTGTGATCGTCGAATAACGCTGGTAGGCGGTGGCGCAAAGTTACGGGCACGAAGCACTAGTCGGTTGTATTGGCGCAATCGCCGACCATATGCGCTATCATTTATTCAGTAATGGGGAAGCGCGACGAAGAGCGGCCGACAATTGACTTGGGGCCAGCCGCGCGCAAAATTGAACCAGCCCGCGCCGACTCTGAAGGCGATCCGGCCGATTCGGATCCCCATGGCGCAACCGCAGCTGATGCTGACCCCGACGCGACACAAGCGCCGCGCTCATCTGCAGCGGTGAGCGAGCCCCGCAGTCGCGCTGGTGCCGGTGGCCGTGGCACCGGCCAAGTGGATTCAATTCACAACCAACCGACCCAACAGCTTGCAACCCGTGGCTCGGAAACCAACGGCAGCAAGCTCGGCACGCGATACTCCACCACGACGTCGCCGGTGGAAGCGATGCGCTTCGAAGAGATCGAGCGCATGCGGGTGTTCTTGCTGATGTCGGTGCTACTCTCGATTGGCGCTGCCGGTTCGGTCGCTTTGCTCGATGGTGATCCGTTTGCGTTCCGGGTGGTAATCGCTGGCTGCATCTTGGTGTGTATCGGCGCCGGCTTGCTGTACCGAGTGATTCGCGATCCGGCCCAATACACCCTCGACAAGATTACCTTTGGCGCCACCATCGTTGCGATCAGTGCGTATGGAGGCGTGTATTTTTGGGGCCTGGCATCGCCGGCGGTCGCCATGATTCTGTACGGCATCTATTTCTTTTCACTGGGGCTCGATGTCCGGGTGCGGATATTTCAATATTTGGTGTGCGCGGTGCTGCACGCTGCGCTTTCGATCGCCATCATTTCCGGTGCGATCAAAGATCGTTCGATCCTGCCCATCGGCCACCTCGCGGTGCAAGGCCAAATCATCGTCGTCGTCGGGGTGCAGGTGTTGTACTTCATCACATTTGTGACGGCGCGCTGGTCGCGCAAAGTGACGATCGATGCGCTATCGCGGCTAGAACAAGCGGTGCGCAGCGTGGCGCAACGAGAAGCCTTGCTGGCCGAAGTGCGCGCCGAGTTGGATCGAGCGATTAAAGTCGGTGGGCCCGGCCGTTACACTGAGCAGGTGGTCGGTTCGTTTCGGTTGGGCATGCTGATCGGTCGCGGCGGCATGGGCGAAGTTTATGAAGGCCGCAGCCTCACGGATGCACGCGAAGCGGCGGTGAAGCTGCTTGGCCCGGGAACCCTCGGTGAAGATCAGCATCTGCGCCGCTTTTTGCGTGAAGCCGAAAACGCTGCGCGGTTAGACAGCCCCCACGTTGTACGCATTATCGAAGTGGGCGCCACCGCTGGCGAGTTGCCGTTTATTGCGATGGAGCGCTTGCGCGGCACCGACCTTGCGCATCAACTGCGCCGGCAGCGGCGGTTGCCGATGGAACAAGTGCGCACGTTGGTCAGCCAACTTGCGTTGGGCCTTGAAGCTGCACGCGCAGCTAACATCGTGCATCGTGACTTGAAGCCGCAAAACGTGTTTCTCGCCGAAGAGCGCGATGGCAGCAAGAGTTGGAAGATTCTCGACTTCGGCGTCAGCAAACGCGGCGGCACCGGCACGTTGACCAAAGGCAATGTCGTCGGCACGCCAGCGTACATGTCACCTGAGCAAGCCAAGGGCGGCGACGTTGATCATCGGGCCGATGTGTATTCGGTCGCGGCGATCGTATATCGCAGCGTGACCGGCCACCCAGCGTTCACTGGCAAAGATGTACCGACGACGTTGTACGACGTGGTGTATCGGGTGCCGACACAGCCATCGATTTTGGCGCAATTGCCGACCGATATTGACCGCGTGTTGGCGTTGGGCTTGGCCAAGAGCGCAGCCGATCGGTTGGCCACCGCGATCGAATTTGCCAGTTGGTTCAGCGCGGCCGTGACGGGCGGGTTGTCGTACGAGCAGCGGCGGCGCGCGGATGCCTATATCGACAAACATCCATGGGGCACGCGGCCACAAGCCTCGCTCGAAGACTAACTCTAAGGCTGCAGCTTGCGGTACCGCTGCAAGAGCTTCTCTTGATGTGATGCTGGCGATTGTTCGACGCCGTTGATGAACACAGCGGTGACATTGCTCGATAGTTCCAGCGGATCGGCTGACCACACCACCAGATCGGCCGCTTGGCCAACGGCGAGCGTGCCGCGAGTAGGCGTGCCCACGGAAAACACCTTGGCGGGCAGGCTGGTGATTGCGGCGAGCGCTTTGGAATAAGGCAAGCCGTAGCTCACTGCGATGCCTGCAAGCTGGCGCAACGTGCGTGCGTTCGACGCTCCGCCAAGCGTCGAAATAATGACATCGACGCCGGCGCGATCCAGCACCACCAGATTGTCGTCGCGCACATCAAGCGCGGATAAATCGTCGGGTAGGTTTAGCGTTGGATCGCCCAACACGGGCACTTTCGCAGCCGCGAGTTCTTTGGCAACGCGCCACGCTTCGGCGCCGCCTTCGATCGCGATGCGCAGCTTGCGAGATTTGGCGAGGGCGAGCGCGGCACGGATATCGACTTCTGAATCGGCGCGGATCATCAGCACGAGCTTGCCCGCGAGCACAGGCACCAACGCTTCCAGATCGCTGCGGCTCGCCAGCAGCGTCCGGCTTTGGTTGCGCTCGTACTGGGCTTTGCTGCGTTGATAGGTCGCAGCGTCGTCGAGCAGCTCGCGCAGGTTGGCAATGGCATAACCCCGCGAGCCGTTGGCCAGTGCTTGATGGCCGAGGCTGGCCGCCATCGCAGCATCATCGCGCAACGGCGCACGTGGTACGGCTTGGTCGTCGAGCGGCAGCCAGGCTGCCGTGCCGGCGACGAGGCCACCGGTCGGCCGCACGATCGCCGAGGTGATGCCACCACTGCGCGCGATCGGTACCGCGGTCGAGCGCGCGTCGAACGCGTCGGTGACGCGATAGGCGGCATGAACCATGCGCGAGCTATCGAACCGGCCATCGTTGCCGCTGCCTTCTTGATCAACTTCGACCAATCCCAGCGTCGATGCTGCTTCGATCAGGCCAGCCGTTACGATCCGGTTGTGGCCGTCGAGCACGCGTGCGCCGGTGGGCACGGCGACGTTTTCGCCCACGGCAACCACCTTACCGCCGCGCATCACGATGGTGGCGTTGCTTAGCTTTTGAGTCGGTGATTGATAGATTGTGGCGCCGGTGATCGCGATGGTTTCGGCCATGGCGGGCGCACCACTTGCCGCCATGCCGATGAGGGCTAAGGCGTGAAGGACGGGCGGCAACTTCATGGCTGGCTGCTTTCTTGCGGGTTGCGATCACGCGCGGAATTACCGAGTTCAAAATCCGTCAGCGGGGCCCCGACCGCGCGGTCGAACGCTACTTCGCCAGCGATAAACACGCGCAGCGGTCGGCTGTAGACCGATAACGGCGACCCCGACCACATCACGACATCGCCACGCTTGCCCACTTCGAGGGTGCCGGTGACCGAGTCGATACCTAGCACCCACGCGGGGTTCGCGGTGATCCAGCGCAGCGCATCGCTGTCGGTGAGCGGCACGCCGGTGGCGCGGCCAGCGCGCAGCGCTTTGGCGGCTTCTTGATTGAGCCGCTGAATGCCGATCGCCGAATCTGAGTGAATCGTGGCGCGGCCGCCTTGTTCAGTAAAGAGTGCTGCGTTTTCAGGAATACCGTCGAAGGCTTCAAACTTGAAGCCCCACCAATCGGCCCAGGTGTTGATCGCAATATTTCGTTGCACCAACATATCGCGGATTTTGTAGGCTTCGAGGGCGTGGTGAAATGAGCGAATCTTGAAGCCAAACTCGTCGGCAATCGCGAGCATCTGCGCCATGTCGGCAGCTTTATAGCAATGCACTTGCACCAGCACGTCGCCACGCAGCACGGCGGCTAAGGTTTCAAGTTTGACATCGCGCGCCGGCGGGGTAGGGCCGACTTCGCCTTTGATGCCAGGCGCGGTCGATTTGGTTTTCCATGCGGCGTTGAGTTGTGCCGCGCGGTCGCGACGCGCCAACCACTGCGCGCGTTCGCGGGAGTAGGTTTTGATTTTGCGTTCGTACTCGGAGGCTTCCGCAAACGCGGCTCGAAACGCTGCGTACTCCCCCATGCGCGTGCCTGGCCCACCTTTGTCACCGTAAACCCGCTTCGGGTTTTCGCCGCACGCCATTTTGATCGTAGGTGGTGCGCCCGGAAACGCCGCCTCGTCGGCGATCCGCGCCGGCCGCATCATCACCGTGAAGCCGCGCCCGCCGACCAAGTTCGCCGACCCAGGCAAGATCAACGCGGTGGTCACGCCGCCAGCGAGTGCACGCGTAATCTGCGGATCGTTTGGGGCGTAACCGTATTCAGCGCGTGCTTGCGCGGTCACCGGGGCTGTCATTTCGTTGCCGTCGTTGCCGCCGCGGCCATTCGGTGCGCTGTATACGCCGATGTGCGAATGCGCATCAATAATGCCCGGTGTGACAACAACCCCAGTACCGTCGAACAATTGCGCGCCTGCCGGCGCTGGTGGGCTAGCACTATCGGGCCCAACAAAGGTGATCGCGCCAGCGTGCATCATCAGCGTGCCCGGTGCAAACACTTCACCGGTCGCCGTCATGATGGTTGCGTGTGTTATCACATACGCTGGTGCAGCCGGATTCGTGGTGGCTGCAGTCAGCTCGCGCAGTTGCGCGCTGCGCTGCTGGTTGCCGTCGAGCTCGGGGTCGGTCCACGGCTGTGCGACGTCGAGTGCTGGTGCAACGGGCTTTTTCGGAGGTTGGCCGCAGCTCGACCCGAAAACGCCTATCAGAACCCCGATACTGAGCAAATGCAATAACCTGAGCCTACGGATCCCCATCATGTGATGTTTGTACTCTGTCACTGGCATCTGGGGAATTCGCTAGCTATAGAAGTGGTGTGCTGATGTGGAAAAGTTGCGGACCGGGGGGAAACCAGTCGACAATTATTCCTGTCAACACACGTTCGTCTGTCAATCAAGGAGCTATCGGAATGATCAAGTCTACTTTTGTCGTCGCATCTCTCGCTACTCTCGCGCTCGCATCCAATGTTGCTTTCGCCGAAGGCGAAGAGCCAGCCGGCGAGCCAGCCGCTGATGCACCAGCTGAACCAACTGCTGAACCAACCAGCGAGCCAGCGGCCGAACCAACTGCTGAAGCTGCGCCAGCTGGCGGCCGCCACATCACGGGCGACTTCATCAACGGTTCGTTGACGGTTGCCAAAGGCAAAATCGTTGCAGGCTTGGGCATTGGCATTGGTCTCAAGGATCCATTTCCAATCGCGCTTACCAATGACGGCACCGGCGGCATTCCAGGTTCGTCGCAAGGTCTGTGGGCACGTTACGGCGTGACCGACAAGATCGACGTTGGTGCAGGCTACTCGTTTGCGCTCAAAGATTTTGAAATCAAGGGCGACCTGCAAGTAACCGCTGGTTACCAAGCGCTCTCCGGTTCGGCCGGTGGCAAGCTCGACCTCGCCGCACGCGTTAACATTGGTTACAACGTGCTCGGTGAAAAACTCGATCCAATCGGTTTGGGCGCTGATCTGCGCTACCGCTTGAGCGACAAGATGGCTTTGTTCTCGAGCAACCAGTTGGTTATCGGCATTGCTGAACAAGAAATCGTTGCTGGTCCAGCAACCATCACCATCAAGGATGGCAAGTACCTGCAGTTGCCAATCGGCTTTGCATTCTCGGTGAATCCAAAGTTGGCCGTGCATGCATCGACCAACCTGGCTATCATCGAAATTGCCGATAGCGCAACCGGCTTCATTGGCGCTGACTTCTTGCCGCTCAACCTGGGCGCAATGTACGGCGTGAGCGACAAGCTCACCGTTGGCGGCGCGTTGACCTGGGCTGACCTCAAAGACAACGCTGATGTCCTCGGTCTGGCAATCGCAGCGCGCTTCGCGATGTAATTGTTGGTTCGTTTGTTTCACAAGCGGCGCCTCCGGGCGCCGTTTGGCGTTTGTGGGGCGTTAGTGCACGCACGCTAGCGCTAACAAGCCTGTCACTTGGTGTGGCTGCGGGCCGATGTCGACAAGTGGAAACTGGTTGAACAGTAATCTGCCGACGCCGAGCTCCGGCACAAAGGCGCTGCTGCGGGCATCGGTCCAAGAAAGTTCAACGCCACGGGTAAAGCCTGTGCTGCGGTCGAACCCGCCGTTGTCGTCGAAGGCCAGCCAGCCATCGTGGGCGAGCCGCATGGTTACGCAGCGGGCGCCGGTGGTCGCGTCAAAGATGGTGAGTACACCTTCTTTGTTTTGCGCAGCGATCAAGTGGGTGGATGTCGCTACGTGGGTCACCTGGTCGAAGCAGCGCAACTTGCGAATCTTACCGCTGCCGATGTCACAGCAGTTCAGCACCTCGGTTGCAGACGTGAATAGCGTGGTGCCGTCGTCGGACAATCGCAGTCGAGGTCGTTTGCCCATGCGTGTGAAACGCTGCAGCAACCGGCTAGGGTCGAGCAGCGAAGCAATTTTTGCGGTGTTGCCGCGGCCCGCACTGGGTGGCTCGGCGCGGAGTTCTTCACGACTGCTTGCGTAAACCTCGATGCTGGCACCGGTACCTACGACGGCGGCAACACCTGCAACCTGATCGAAGTTGCCGAGCGCGGCCATGCCTGGCGCAACAATGCTGGCATCAGCGCTTACCACGCCAGCTCTAAAGTCGATGCGAATCGGGCGAGGTGGCTCGCCGTCGCGGTCTTCGTAGGCAAGATCAAGCAGGTGTGGCTCAGTGAACCGCATCCCTACCGCCGCTCCGTCGCGATAGCGGGTAACCAGCGCGGCCACTTTTTTTTCGCCCGGCGTCACAGTTGCAGTCTACACTTTCGCCATGGGCCTTGCGTGGCCCCCGATCGGCCCGCATACCGCGCTGGTCTGCTATTCGTGCGGCGCTGTGTGGACGCCATTGCGTGCGTTGGCGGGGGATTCGAGCTAGCGTCCCCGTGCGCTCATGGACCCCGCCGATCTGCCATTCCCCGCCAGCCTGTGCCACCGCTGCGCCTTCGTCCGCTACAACGGCAACAAGCGCGGGTCCATCTTCATTGGCTGCACAGCGCCTGGCCTCGCCAAGTACTACCCCCAGCCAATCGGCCGTTGCGGGGCCATGCAACCCGGTCCACCCCCACAAACCGACAACAACTCGTAAATTCCCACTCGATCCCGCACCTTAGAACCTTGACACCTCCGGGGTATTTCGGCGAAAACTACCGCAATTCCGAAGTAGCTCAGTGGTAGAGCAGGCGGCTGTTAACCGCCTGGTCGTAGGTTCGAACCCTACCTTCGGAGCCAAACAACTGTTTAGGGTGATGCATGGAAGTGCATCACCCTTTGCATTTTCGGGTACTTAGGCCAAATTGAGCCGGTTTTGTGGCTAGGTGAGTGCACAAATGTGCAGTGACAGCTAGCCAGCTTGGGGGGTATGATTGGGGGCATGAGTCGCGCAACCTCCAAAAATACCCCCGCTGTGAGCGCCTGGATTGCGCCTACGCGGCCGAAGGGGAAAGCCTTCACCGTCGCAGAACTCAACGCTTTGCGGCCCGGGCCACGCGAATACAAGCTCTACGGCAAGGATGGCTTGATCGTCCTGGTAACGCCCAAAGGCGCAAAACACTGGCGCTGGAAATTTAAGCTCAAGGGTCGCGCATCAACTCTCGCGCTTGGCTCATATCCTGCGGTGTCTTTGGCCGAAGCAACCGCGCGCCTCGCAGACGCCAAGCGCAAGCGCGCTAACGGCGTGGATCCGGTCGCGGAGAACCGCAGGGCCAAAGCTGGGCTCGCAAACACGTTTGAACTCGTCGCGCGCGAATGGTTACGCGTCAAGTGCCCCGAGCTAAACCCCAAAACCCACAAGCAACGCACCGATGACCTGACACGCCACATATTCCCACGGCTCGGACCTATGCCGCTGGCGCAATTGAGCACGCCAACTGTCTTGCCAACGTTTCAAGCGATCGCGGACCAAGGCAAAGTTCACACCGCGCGGCGACTGCTGCAGCACTGCAATGCGATCGCGGACTTTGCGATCGTGCATGGGCATCTTACCGCCAATCCGTTTGGCCCGGTAAAGCGGGTGCTGCCGCGGGAAGTCACAGAGCATCAACCCGCAATCACGGATCCCAAGTTGTTTGGTGAACTGCTGCGGGCGATTGATAGCTACGGTGGTGACTTTCTCGTTGTGTGCGCGCTGCAGCTGTCTGCGCTTTTGCTTGTGCGTCCAAGCGAGTTGCGTCACATGCGTTGGGCGGCTATCGACGTGGCGCTCAAGCAATGGGAATTGCAGGCCGTCGAGAAAAAGGAAAAACGTGATTTCATCGTACCGCTGTGTTTGCAAGCGCTGGCAATTCTCAAGCGACTCAAGAGCATAACTGGTGAGGGGCCGCTGGTACTCGGCACGCGTGGTGGCCACAAGCCGATGAGCGAGAACACGCTTAACGCTGCGATGCATCGCATGGGCTTTGCAAAAGAAGTCCATTGCGCTCATGGTTTCCGCGCCAGTGGTCGCACGATGCTTGAAGCCAATCTTGGGTTCTCGCCTGTCATGTGTGAGTTGCAAATTGCACACAAGATGATCGGGCCCATGGGCGACACTTACGCGCGGCACACGTACCTTGCCGAACGCCACACCATGATGCAGCGCTGGGCCGATTACTTGGATCAACTGCGAGCAATCAGGGCTTAACCTGATTTTTGAGTGTTACTAACAGTTCACCAATCGATTCTGCTTCTCGCTTTTTGACTTCTTGCCGAGCAAGTTCGGCCTCCGCCTCCAAGTTATTCAAATATTCTTGTGCTTCAGTTTGATACAATTCCTCCAAAGGCAGTTCCCGTCCAAGTACTGCTGCATGTACCCAAAGGTCAACTTTCTCGACACGCAACATCAACCTGTAATGATAGAAGCTAATGACTTTGTCCCACAGCTGTAGTGTTGACGGGTCATGCAATACCGAGGGCACCAGTTGAAAGTCCGAGGTTCGCAGTTTCGCTAGTATTGCAGTTCTGGTGCTGTCTGGATCGGTTAACTCTGCATGCATTGCGTGTTGCTGAAACGCTTCGTGCAAATCGTGACAACGACTTCGCAGTCGGTTGTGAAAGGTTCGCGTATCGTTCGCGTCCCTTCGAATATCTTCAACGTGGCCGTAAGCTTCGAGCGCTTCAAGCTCAAACGCACTACCGCGCATGTAAATTTGGTACTCTTCGAGGGACTTCAGAAAACGTTGTGCCGTGACGAAAAAGGGACCATATGCCGCGCGGAGCGCTTCATGCTGCTTTGTTCGTGTTCTTTCATTGGCATCGCTCCGTTGGTGATCAAGGGCGTCACGCTGTAGTGTTAGTTGTTCTGTGATCGCTTTCTGCTGTGCTTCGATTTGGGAATCTTGGCGCATGATTTGTTGCCGCTGCAAATCGATTGACCAAACTGCAACGCCAACTGCAGCCAGTGAGACCAAACTCACTAGTGGTGCAGCAGCATCGCCGATACTGGCCATGCGCTCTACTCTACCGGCGCTTGCATACAGAATCACAAGAGCGATAAATCCAAGAACGATGAACAAGACTACTCCGACGAACCAATGCCAATTGGCGCTGCGTTGATTTGCTTTCGCGAGTTCCGCTGGTTTACTCAGTGAGGTGCCGGGCATTGTGCTCGCATTTCACCACACTGATGCTGTAAATGCTCATTCCGATCCAGGTAGTGGAGTATCGCCATGTGCTAGACCTTCGATTTGTTGGTTACTAGTGCTTTCGCAAATAAGCGGCCTCATCGGCATCGATTTTAACCTCCGCGGCTTCTGCGCGTGCCTTGAGTATTTCAATGGAGCGAACGACGACGGAGATGTTGGCCGCTCTGTTCACTACACTCTGCTCCAGTAATTCGTTGTGCAAGGATAGCTCAACCGCCTGGATGTCTACCTTTAGCTTCAACACTCTGTATGCGAGAACGTCGTTCCACAATTGCAAAGTAGTTGGCGACGGGACATCTTCGGCTGGCGCGCGAAACGGTCGCCCATGCAATTCAAATAGGAGCGCTGTTCGTTCCGTTCCTGTTTCTGTAAACCTTACATTCACTGCTGCAAGCTTGACCCGCTTTTGAACGGCGTCGATTTGTTGCCACATTTTCTTGAACTTTCCGCTGGGTAAATCTTCAATGTTAAAGCCAAGATTGCTCATTCTGGTTTGATAGTGTTGCATCACGTCGGCAAGTTCATTGAGCTCGACAATGAACGGGATATATGCGGCCCGTAGAACGGCATTTTTGTCTTGTCGCCTTCTTTCGTCGAAGTCCTTTTGCTGAAGTGCAAGTTGGATTTGCGTCGCTTTTTGTTGTTCTAGAATGTGCTTTTCCTGCTCTTCTAGCGCTTGTCGTTGAAGCGTCATTGCGGCGTCCTGATGCTTACTTTGTTGCTTAAGCGCGGCTTTCTGGATCTCTACAGTCCACAGCGCGACCCCCACGGCCAATAGAGAGAAAATTCCGACAATTGGCGCCGCGGCATCGCCAACCGCCGCCATGCTACTCATCTCGTAATCCCACTTGTGCCAGAAATGGAACAGGACACCAGCGCAAGCAAACAGCGCTAGAATGGTTGCCCAAAGCACGAACTTTGATTTGTCGGATTGTCTGTTGCTCATATTCACCGGAAGCGCGCAGCCTACACCGACTAAAGCAGGCGACGGCGCGTGATCATCGTGCTGTAGGTAAGGTAATGAAATAATGAGGATTTAAACAAAGCTATCCCGCTTTAGACGTTCATGAATGGGCGAGGTTAGCGCCACAGAGAAGAAATCAGCGACAAAGATCTCAGAGTTGCGTATGCTTTGTTGCTCAACGCCTGACACTCCGCGATCACGTTTTTGAACGCAGCTGGCATTGTTGGGATCTCTAAAAGTCTGAACATGGACTTGGGAAAGCATCTCCGTATTCTCGTGTGATGCTGTTAACTCTTTTACGCCAACAAACACCACCCAAAGTCGTCTTTCTCCAAGCCCTTGATGCACGCTCGATGTTCGGCAACGACGAACGCCCGCTGCCGCACTCCACGTTCCATGCGCAACAACGCATGGGCGTGCTGCCTCCGCCGGTCAAGTTGTCGGCACGTACAGCGCGGTACCTCAAACACGAATACGAGGCGGTTCGCAGCGCGCGCGTAGCTGGCAAAAGCAGCGAAGAAATCCGCGCGTTGGTTGCGGCGCTTGTCGCTGCGCGTACCGCGACCGGGCCAGAACAAGCACCGCTGGAAAGCGAAGGGGAATAAGCTGTGTTGGCACCGTGTCGTCAATCGTTGCGCGTTTCAAGTGGAGACGAACCTCTTGCTGTGAAACCGCACACCAAAAATGAAGTGGACCCAGCAAGTGGAATTGCTGAGCCCGAAGTTCAAACGTCTAACAGTCTCATGGGCCCAGCAAGTGGAATTGCTGGGGCCAACAATCAAACGCTTGCGCTGAAGCTACCACACGCCCAATCCCGAGGGAATGGCGTGTTTTACGCAATGCATGACGTAGCGCGGCAAGGCATTCGCATGATTGCACCTGCTGATGCGCCAGCGCTCAACGAGCGAGGCTACGGCATCTTTTTTACGCCAAGCGCCTTTCGTGGCGGGCTACGTCGTAAGACGCACTTGGAGCGGTTGCGTTACTTTTTCATCGATACCGACCACGGCTCCAAGCCAGAACAACTTGCGCGACTCTTAGCAAGCCCTCTCGTATGGACTGCGATCGTTGAGACTCGACGCGGTTACCATAGCTACTTCGCCATTACCGGTGCGCCCACGCTGGCAGAATGGGAAGGCACGCAACGCCAACTTGTTGAACACTTTTGTGCTGACCCAAACGCCCGTGACTGTTGCCGCTTGCTGCGCGTCCCTGGCTATCTCATTTGGAAAGATCCATCCAACCCGGTCGCAGCGTTGACGGTTCACAAAACGGACGCTCGTTACACCTTGGCCGACATGCAACAAGCGTTCGGCGTGCCAGTCGCAGCGGTTGCACCGGAAATTGCCGCGCCGTACGTGGCTCGCAGCGATGTAGGGCTTACCGTCGGACGTGGCGACATTGATTTGTCGGCGTTGCACGCAACAGATCAGCGCGTTGTGCTTGAGCGGGTATCCGGCAAAGCGATCGTGTATGGCGAAGTGTATTCGTTTCGTCGTACGGCAACGGGGAACTCAAACATCGTCGTTAACGGCAAGCTGAGTAGTTGCTTTGTAGACCGTGCCGGACGGATTGGCTCTACCTCCAACGGTGGCCCCGGTATTTTTCAGTGGCTGCGATGGTTCGGACATTCACCGCCCACCGTAGTCGCTTTCCTAAAGTCGGAATTTCCAGAATTTGCGAGGGCTGTATGAAGCGCGAGAAAATTCTAGCACCTGCGCACAACGTGATCATATCCACGGCCTACCGCATCGCGGAAATGAATCCGATTGTGCGGCACGTCGAGATTGATGAAGTAGCGAAACGTATGGGGATTCGGCCCAGCGCACTCGCAAAGGCAGTGCGCGAAGCAGAACGCCGCCCACGTACGGCACGGCGTCCGCTCACTAGCGCGCACACACCTTCGCCGGTCGCTACAACGTCGACAGATCCAGGGAAAGAACTTGTGTCCGCTGCCGAAGTTTGCGCCGTCTTTCGAGACTTCCTGTTGGGCGACAAAGGTGGCGACCGATGAGCGCGGATGGTGAAACCACCCCGCTGGCCGACGAGGCGTTCGAAATTCGGCGACTCGCAGCGATGGATCCGGTTCTGTGCGAGCTGGAACGCGACGAAGTGGCCAAACGGTTTGGCCGCACACCTGCGGTTTTCGGTCGCGCGGTGACCGCTGCGCGAAAAATCCAGACCAAAGCGCGAACGCAAACAATTGAAGCGCCATCGCTATTTGAGGATACCCAGCCATGGGACATGCCGATTGATGCGCCCGCGCTTTTTGATGAGATGTTGAGCCTCGTAGAACGTTTTACGGTTTGCGATCGCACGTATGCCGTAGCGGCGACCCTATGGTGTGGGATGTCCTGGCTCATGGAACATTTGCGCGTTGCACCGTTCGCGATGATTACCGCCCCCACACTTGGTTGCGGCAAAACCGTGATGCTTGAGGTGATGTCGTTGATGTCCTATCGGTCGTTTCTTGCGTCAAGCACTACCGAGGCGGTTGTCTTTCGCTTGCTCGATCGCGACAAAGTGACGTTGTTTTTAGACGAGTCGGACCGATCGTTGTCGGTGCAGCGGCAAGAGTTGATCGGTATCTTGAACGCCAGCTATAGCCGACGGAGTGCGGTCACGTCCCGCTGTGAAGGCGACGACCATACGCCGCGAACGTTCGTGACGTGGGGCGCCAAGGCGTTTGCAGGTATCGGATCGCTAGAGGACACGCTGTTATCGCGATCCATTCGTATTGTGATGCGTCGCAAGTTAGCAAACGAAAAGATCGAGAACATTCGCAAGCCTAGTCGCAGCAATGACGCGATGTTTGCCAGCGTGCGACGGAAACTTGCAAGGTTTGCTGCAGACGTGGACGTTGAAAGTTTCGAGCGCGACCCAATGCTACCGCCCGGCCTAGAGAACCGTGGCGAGGAACTTTGGATGGCAATCTGCACCGTCGGTGAATTGGTCGGTGGGCATTGGCCCGCGATGGCGCGCGAAGCGGCCGCGCACGCGCTGGCCACAGACGTTCCGGCCCAATCAAACGATGAGGAACTGCTGTACGATGTTCGCGACGCGTTCGTCGCGCAAGATAAAGACTTCCTACCTACCGACGAGTTGATCCATTCGCTCTGCCGGGATCCTGAGGCACCATGGGCGACGCTCAACCGTGGGCAACCTATTACCCCTCGCCAGTTGTCAAAGCGACTCAAAGGCTTTGGCGGGCTGCCGGAACAAAAACGGATTGGCGTACACAATGTGCGTGGGTATTACCTGCCGCGGTTGGCCGACGCGTTTGATCGTTACCAACGTCCTGCACAAGCGGAGCCAGACCCAGTATCCGCTACAGCCGCTACAGCCGCTACAGCGCACATGCCGCTGCGAAAAGACCTCAACAATTCCGGGCCTGTAGCAGATGTAGCGGCTGTAGCGGCAAAATTGGGCAAAGCGCCAGTAGCGGCAACCTCGCATGAGTCCAATGACGATTGGTTCGCCAGCGGAAAAGTGTGAGTCACGCCGATGGGGCACCGTCCCCTGCTTTTGCCAATCGGTGGCCTTAGTGCGTCGATAATTCAACCACTTGCCATAGTAAAACAATGGAGTATCAATGCCGTTCGTAAAGGGCCAACGTGCCAATCCTCATGGCCGTCCGCGCGTGGGCGCGTCGGTTGCCAACCTCGTGCGCTCAAAAGTTGACCCCGAGCAACTGATCAAGGGCTTGCTCGATCTTGCGCAAGATACTGAAGTGCCGGCAAATCTGCGCATTGTTGCAACGCGTGAGCTTTTTGATCGCGGATGGGGCAAAGCGCCGATCGTGGTGGAGCTCGACGAACCGCCGGCAAGGACCGTATTCGAGCCAAGCCGGCTCACACCAACGGAGCTTGAAGCGTTGGAAATCTTGTTGCTCAAGTGCGCTGACCCGGAGTGAGGAATCTTGCGCCACGGTTGTGGTAGAGCGCTCGACGAGAAACAGGCCAGAATGCACCTACTCTACGCGACACAAAGCGCCGCGAAGTCGAGTCACTGCGCTATTGGTGGGGGCGTGGCTGGTTGAACGGTGGCTTTGGTATTGTGTCTTTCGAGTGCTGCAGCGATCCCTTTTTGTAGCTCAACCATGAGCGGTGATCGGTGGTTGTCGTCGCAGGCGTGGGAAAGGCTTAGGCAGGATATGCCAAGTGTCCAGGTTCCATCGGTGAGCGCTGCGAACACAATCCGCATCGTTGCTTTGGTCGTAACCTTTTGCGTCGAATGTTGCTGCGCATCGCCGCTCACGATATCCATAGTGCCGGTCCAAGATTGCTCGATCGGTTGACTCGTGATCACACCTGAGACGGCGGGTTCAACCCCTAAGCCCGTGATCGCGATTGATGCAGCCGCGATGGTGAGCGTGTCTGAGCCTGAAAGGGAACTGCGCCCCTTTGCGACCGAATAGACCGGCCATTGCGACGCCGCAGGCCCACAGGCGCCAAGCAACCCAACAAGCAAAATCAACTTCCTCATATTCCGCACCTTCCGTTGTTCGCGTTTGAACGCTGCGCATGTACCGCATTTAGGAAGTCTGCAAACAAACCCGGCACGCGTTTCTGCGTTGAAGTTTCGAAGCCACAAGCGGATGTGCTAATCTCGGATCGCACCCCCTCACAAATTTCCAGCGGGATATCGAAGGGGGCACGGATGGGGGTATTGCTGAAAAAGAAGCGTCGCAATCATCTTTGATTGCAGTGGTTTGAATTCATCATTCGAACCCTACCTTCGGAGCCAAACTAACCCTTGGCCCATTAAGGTGATGCAGACCGCATCACCTTTTTGCGTTTCGGCGTTCGCGCCGAGCTGCGGCGAGCGCCTGGCAATGGACAACATTTTCGCGAAACGGTGCTCACCACACTCGAAACAAGCGACGACTGCTGCAGCGGCGCTTCCCGTTCTCGATCGCCTGGAACACGTCATCATCCGTGTCGTTGCGCGCTTCAACAGCCGCGAGGCTGCGGTGGTGCGAGCCACGGCGAGCTACAACCTCGTCCGGGGATCGACATAATCGGCGATGTTGGCATCCGGTGCGGTCACACTCGCGCCGCACGATCCGTCATCAAGGTAAAGGAGACTCAAACATGAAATTCGTGCTGCATATCTATCAGGGCACCACGCCCATCCCCGGCTCGGACCGCTGGAACGCATTGTCGGAGAAGGAGCAGAAGCAGATCTACGCTGACTACGCCGCCCTCAACCAGACGCCGGGAGTAGAGCCGGGGCCTCCCCTCGGTACGGCTGCCGCGGCGAGGACGGTGCAAGTGACAAACGGAGCAACGGTTGTCACGGACGGCACGCACTTCCCTGAAGGCGTGAGTGGGTTCTTGATTTTCGAAGCGGAAGGCCTGGAGGCCGCCGTTGCACTCGCCGCACGGATCCCCGCAGCGCGGCTGGGCGGTGCGGTGGAGATTCGCCCCGTCGAGAGGTACTGGTAGGGTGCAATGAGCGACAATCACTGGCTGGCTGATCAGTTCAATCAACGTCGCGACCGCCTGCTCGCCGCGGCATTCCGGATGCTTGGCTCGTCGGCCGAGGCAGAGGATGCCGTGCAGGAGGCATGGCTGAAGCTCAGCCGGGCAGACATATGTGATGTCCAAAACCTCGGCGGCTGGCTCACCACGGTCGTCGCTCGCGTATGCCTTGACATGCTGCGCACGCGCAAGTCGCGTCGCGAGGAGCCGCTCACGCTTACTGAGAATAACGCTGCCGTCGAGCTCACCGAGCCCGAAACCATGCTCGCTGACGCGATCGGACCGGCGCTGCTCGTTGTCTTGGACATGCTTGCACCAGCGGAGCGCGTCGCATTCGTTCTGCACGACATGTTCGACCTTCGTTTCGAGGAGATCGCGGCGATTGTGGGTCGCACACCTGCAGCGGCAAGGCAGCTCGCGAGCCGCGCGCGTCGCCGCGTTCGTGGTGCGCCGGCCCCCACTGATGGCATCGAGCCTCATCGCGATGTCGTGACGGCATTCCTCGCAGCATCGCGCGAAGGTGACTTCCAACATCTCATTTCGGTGCTTTCGCCAAATGTCGTGATGCGCGCCGACGAGCTGGCGGTGCGCACTTCCGCTCAGCGCACCCAGCAGGGTGCTCCAAGCTTGGCACCCGAAGTTCGCGGTGCATCATGCGTGGCCGATGTGTTCAAGGGACGCGCGCGTGGGGCTGTACCCGTGATGATCGACGGCGAGCCGGGCGCGGTATGGGCGATGGGCGAGCACGTACGGGCTGCGTTCCTATTTTCCTTCGAGGGCGGCAAGATCGCGGCGATCGACCTCGTCATGCACCCTCTGGACCTCGCCGAACTCAGCGTGGAGTTCCTATAGCACGCTCGGCGCTCGGCGCCTGCGGTCCGTGAGGCGCCGTTTCACGCATCAGGCCGTCGGGGGCAATCATGTCGAAGCGCCAGCGGCCGCCGACGCGCACGTCGATTTCGTGGGTTTCGATCTTGAAACCTGCAGGCCCAAACCACTGCGGCAGATGTTGCGCATCGGACCACGCAGCGAATACCAATTCGCGTGGCGCGTTGATCACGCGTGCCAACACGATCTCGCGATCCATCGACCAGGTTGACAAGGCGTCGCTATTTTCGGGTTCTTTTGCGTGCATGTGACTGCTCCTCTTTCTTCAGTTTCTCGACGTAAAGTTCTAAGCGATCTAAGCGCCGTTCCCAGATCTCCCGCTGCGTGGCGAGCCAGCTCTCGATGGTTTCAAGCGATGCAGTTTGCAGCGCGCACGTGCGGACGCGGCCGACTTTGTCGGTTTCGACCAAGCCGCAGCTTTCAAGCACTCGCACATGTTTCATCAAACTTGGCAGCGCCATGTCGAACGGTTTAGCCAGTTCGCCAACGGATGCGTTGCCTTCGCACAAGCGCATCACGATGGCGCGCCGCGTTGGGTCGGCCAGCGCATTGAAGACACTGTTGAGTTGGGCTGCATGGTTAGCCATGTGGCTAACTATGAAGATGCGCGCACGCGGTGCTATAGCCGGCGGGAGGGTTTAGTGGTGCGATGTCGAGCTTCAGCGCTTTGGTGGGCCAGGTACGCGAAAGCAGGCGCTCAATGGCATGCCAGTTCGTGTCGTCGGTCGTCCAGACCCAAACAATCGGATGGCCATCTGCCGTGTGAAGGGTCACAGCAGGCGTTGCGAGTGACGCAAACTTCAAATACTGGTCATCACGTGCAGCCATGGTCAACGCACTGGCTGCATCCTGGGTGGCTGGCGGCGTTGGCGTATGACGCCATGGTAACAATCGAAGCAAACGCTCCGCCAAACTTTCGCTTCGCTCGGCTGGGGCCACAACTAATTGGGCCGCGCCCGTGTCCATCGTACTGAGCAGAAGTTCGAGCATGCGGTCAAAGTCTTGGTCCCACGCTTCGTCACTGTCGGCAAAATCATCGAGCCCTGCGGCGGCCAGGCACGCGTCAGAATTTACCGGCAACGGTATCAACGCGCGTAAGTGACCCAACGTGGCGCCTTGCCAGCGCGCGCCAACATCAAGTACGCCAATTGAAGAGACTGGCATTGGCGCGCACCCTAGCAACGCCATGCTGGCTACGCAACTGACCTGTGCAGCGTGGCGCTTTGCTTGCAGCGAACCGCAAGCTCGGATGCCCCCGACGCTGTTGCAACATGGCCGGGCCGACGCTTCGATCTCGGACACCGCGCAATCCGCTGAACCTCATCAAACCAAATAGTCGATGCACGTGCCGTAGTCGATGTCCTCGCCGGTCCACATGGTGGCGTGGGTGTCGGCGCTGATGGCAAGGTCGGCATTGTCGTTGCGCAGGCGGTCGATGCCATGCGCACGCTGTGGCGCAGCGGTCTGCAGCGTGACACGCGCGGGTTGGGGGACTACGCGGCGATTGCGTTCGTCGTAGAAGTGCCAGCCGTCGGCGCCGTCGGATTCAACGCGGAAGTTGCCTTCGTGGAGCAGGCGATGGTGCGCGGTGCAAAGCAGCATCAAATTGCTCAACGCCGTTCTGCCGCCGTTCGTCCAATGCGCTACGTGATGGCCATCGACGTAACTGCGGTGGTGGCAGCCAGGAAAGCGGCACGTCTGATCGCGTACCAATAGCGCACGCTTGATGGCCGGTGGAATCGTGCGGGTTTTGCGGCCGATTGAAAGTGGTTGACCTTTGTCGTCTATCGTTGCAATGACAACGCCGGCATCGCAACAAAGTCTTTGTGCTGTTGATGCTGCCATCACATCGCCGTCGGCAAACGTCGCAAGGTCGGACGGTTCCGCGGAACCGTGAAGGCTGCCGTGCGGCACGGTGATAATGATTTCAACCGGCGTGCGCTGTGGCCGGTCGCCACGCACGCGGTCGTGGAAGATTGTCATGAACGCATCGGCGCGTCGGGTTGAGCGCGCTTCCGGTGATTCAGTTGGCGGCGGGATAAACGTTGCGCCTGCTGATGCCACGGACGGTTCCGCGGGAGTCTGTGCGGTGCGCGGTTCCGATTTCTGGTCCCGCACGGCATTGATCGCCGCCCACACGATCGCCGCTTCGTCGTTAGTCAGCACTAGCTCAAGTTTCACCATGCCGTGATCCAGCGTGCGTCGCGTGACACTGCGCAGCGGGGCGGCCGTTGTGGTGCTGGCACCGTCGGCGTAACCTTGCACGCTTTGAAACGCTCGGCACAACTTGTCCAACCCCGAGGCAGGCATACGCTTGGCGTACTCGACCCAGAGCTTTTCATTTTTGCCGGTCGCTACCCGCGAAATCGCGCGCGCTTGTGAATACGACATCGCACCTGTGCGCAATTCCTCGTCGATCGCCGGCAAGTCTGCGAGTTTGCGTGCCACCCGAAGCCGTTCGCGCGATGTACGCAAGTCCCAGCCGATGCGCCACGTTAACCAATGCGCACACGACAACGCACCTTGCGCATACCAGCCGTTCGCTTGATCAAATTCACGAATCGCCGTCAGCAACCGATGCATCGCAGCGTCGATGTGCGCCGCCATCTCAGCGATCTGATCACCCAATGCCTCAAGCTCCACCTTTGCACTCGTTTGCATGTAAGCACTCTATCACTGCGATTTTTGACGCTTTGTATTCGCGTCAGCGACGAGAAGTTGCCTGGGGTGCGAACACTTTCGACCCATCAATAGATCGCGTCACTACGCGCAGTTGAGCGCCATTAATTAGCAATGACCTGCAACTCGTCCGCATGTCTATTGATACTGGAAAAAATGCGTCAACAAAAAACGAACAATGTTGTCGCAAGTTTGTTCCATTGATCGCGCGCCAACCTGTTCGCTCGTTAGCATCCGTGAGGCGGCCGTTCACTGATCGGTCCCAGTACGGCTGTCCGTCTTAGCCGCTACAGCAGCACCGCTACCGCCTCGATCTCGACGAGGAAATCAGGATGGGCCAAGCCATGCACACGCAGCCCGGTCACCGTTGGCGGATTGCTTCGGTTGCCCACACGGCCATCCACGCTGCGAACCCTGGCCGCAAATCGATGTCACCAGCGAGGTAGATCTTGACCTGCACCAACTGCTCATGCGTGGCGCCGGCTGCAGCGAGGCACAACTGCAAATTCGCCAAGGCTTGTGCGGTTTGCGCGCCGAGGTCTCCTTCGCCAACGATCTGGCCATGCTCATCGACGGCGTTTTGGCCGCCGACAAGCAACGTGGGCGCACCCGCTGGAATCAAATTGGCATGGCTAAACGCCGGGTTGCGGTGCATGCCATCGGGGTTGATGTGTTGAATCGACAAGCCCAAGCAGCGACGACGTCTTTGAACAAAGCGCTCTTGGTTGTCGGGCTGGTGCACCCTAGAAGTCTTTAGTTTATAGTCGCTCGGATGCGACGGCTCGAATTAGTAGAGGGCAGCTCAAGCAAGTTCTGGGAAATCCAAGTCGAGGGTTCGAGCTACACCGTACGATTCGGCAGGATCGGCACAGTTGGTCAAACCAAAAACAAAGCGTTTGAGACGGCGAGTGAGGCGCAGCAGGCTGCGGATAAGCTCCTATCGGATAAGCTCGACAAGGGCTATCGAGATGCAAAGCCAACAACAGCCTCATCCACCACGCAGGTTGCCAACGCGACGATACTTGCAGCCGACACCAAACCGCCAGCGCCAATCAAGATGACGCTTGCCTCAACGCGCGGCAAACCGGCTATAGCGATTGCTATCTTGGGCTTAGAAGTCGACATCGACGGTGTCGTCGAGACGTTCGCGACACCGGCACTGGCAAAGCAACACGTCGACAAGGTCGTGCGAGTTCGCTTGGCGCAAGGCTACACCCTCGGTGCGGTCACCGTGTCCGAGGCTCCTGAAAAAAAAGTGCGAGAGCCCAAGCACGTCGAACGCGGCTTTGGGGATGTCGCTGACGTCGAGCGCAACGAAGATGGCTGGTTACGCATCTCTTTTGAACCGGAATGCAAACTTACGAAAAAGGCTTGTACCGCAATAGTGGGCGAAATCGCAGCACAGGCGCCCCGCACCGTGCACGTGCAGGGTGATGTTGAGCTGCCAGGTACCGCGTGGGCAAAAGGACTAACGGGAAAAGTCTTGCCATCGGTTCGCGACTTCATCTTCGACATCGAATTTCTTTCTCCCGGACAGCAGAACTCGTTTTCGCTGGGCGATCTGCAGGCAACCTTTGACGCAATGCCCGCGCTAGAACGTTGCTTCTTAGTTGGTGACCTAGCGATTCAAGCGGACGGTACACATGCCGCATTACGCCAACTGCATTTGGTCGGCGCTCCTCTCAAGCCGGAGTTTCTCCTTGGCATTGCAAGCTGGAAGCTGCCCGCACTTGAGCTGCTCGCGCTATCGCTTGCGAGCGATGGGGAGGGCGCTGATGATGCCGCGCTCGCGATCTGCGCTAGCAAGCGGCCAGCGTTGCGAGCCCTGCACTTGAACGGGCTCACCAACGTTGGCGCGGCGCTCGATGCTTTACTCGGCGCAAAAGGCCTCCACGCTTGTGTCGAGCTGCGCGTTGAAGGCCGCGTCGATGATGATGACGATCTCTTCGCCGTACTTGAACGTCACTCGCGCCGCGTCGGTGAACTCAAGACTCTCGGCTTGCCGCTTCGGGGAAGGACCCAGGCGCCAAGGCTAAAAGCGCTAGGCCCGATGGTGCGAGATCTTTCCGAGCTACCTGCGCTGACCACGTATCATGCGTGGAAAAACACCTGAGCCCCCTGCTGACGGCGTGCTTGCGACTATTGCTTGATATCGAAGCGATCCAGCATCATGACTTTGGTCCACGCAGCGACGAAGTCGTGCACGAATTTCGCTTTGTTATCGTCTTGAGCATACAGCTCGGCGTAGGCACGCAAAACAGCGTTGGAGCCAAAGACGAGATCAACCCGCGTTGCGGTCCACTTCACTGCACCAGTGCTGCGGTCGCGCACTTCGAACAGGCCGTCGCTCACAGGCTTCCACGCGTAGTTCATGTCGGTGAGGTTGACGAAGAAGTCATTGCTGAGCACGCCGACGCGATCGGTGAACACGCCATGCTTGCTGCCGCCGTGGTTGGTGCCGAGCACCCGCATGCCGCCGACGAGCACGGTCATCTCAGGTGCGGTGAGGCGCATGAGCTGGGTGC
>JAKQOD010000895.1 GCA_029565465.1 Deltaproteobacteria bacterium | reverse complement strand
CGCCAACATTTTGGTGTTGACGGTTATCGCCACCGACGGCCTTATCTCAGCGCTGAACCGCGCGCGCGGCACGACGCCAGACGAAGAAAAGTTAGCTGACCAAGCCGCGGCACAAGTCGCCTCGTTCACGCGCGAAGGCGCATAAACCCAGGTTAGTCAGAATCGCCGGGATCATTGCCTTCAACTGGCCCAGTCGCGGGCGCGAGGTCCTTGCGCAGCGCACGCGCCAGCTTCTTCGCAAACTTTTTGCCGCGAAACCCAAACAAGTCGCGGCTGGCTTTACGCTGCGCGATGGCACCGTCACGAATTTGCGCTACCAAAGCAACATCGAGGCCTTCCAACGCATCCGTATTGCGTGGTCCGCCGTAGGTTGCGACGAATTCCCGAACCATGTGGAGGTCGGCCACTTCACCACATGTTACCGAAATACCCGTGTAGCCGTCTTTGAGCGTTTGCAGACGAGCGCCACCAAGTTCAGCGACCAGCTCAAACTGATAGGCGAGTTCCTTGAGCCGACGCCGAAACCGATGAAATTGTGACATCGAGCGCTTTGCACCGCGGCGCGCGCGTCGGGCCTTGCGATACGTGTTCGCCATGCCAGCAAATACCACGCGTTCATCAAAAACCGGCAAGGCGGCTTCGAGTGCGTCGGCTTGCGCAACCGCACGAGCCGCGCCTTCGCGCAATAACATCTCGGTATCGGCTTCCGTTGGCGCTGCATCCCGTGCCGCGCGTAGCACATCATTGGCAACCAACCGCTCTGGCTCACCTAATGGCATCGCCGCCAACACGCCAGGGGCAACCGCATGATCGCGCGCGACGGAGAGTGCGCCACGGGCGTCGCGTAGTGCTTCGAGAATACTTTTACGCTCATGTTTTGGCAGTTTTGCACTGACAACGTCGACCAATGCCCGGGCACGCCGCAGGGCACGCCGATAGTCGTGCACCGCCGTCGCCAAATCGTTTGAACTGTTAGCGGCAGCGATACGAGCGACGTCGAGCGACGCACGAAATTCACGTAACAAGCGTGTGCGGAGGCCGCGATGGTCATGGCCCACAACGAGCGGCCCAATCTCATCGTGTTCCGCGCCTAGCTCTGGGTTGCCTAAATCTGACACGGGAATGTTGCTCATTTGGCAAATTTACCCTGCTTAGCGCCAAACGCATGGCGTCGAAGCATTCAATTTCGACTATTCGTGCTGGCCAGCAAAACCAATTGTCGCATTGTTGTCACGCGTAAGACCGCGTAGGCTCAGATCGATGAACGGATCTTTATTCACACCCGTTGCGAGTCCCTTTTTGGTTCCCTTTGACGGCTCGTTCAACCTTGCCAATTGTCGAACCGCCCCTAGCAAAGATGCGCCCGGCAAAAGCGACAACGTTGCGGCGCTGCAGGCCTCCGTAGCCAACTTCGCAGATCTGCAAAAGCGCTTGTACGCCAACGATCGTTATTCGCTGTTGCTGGTGTTTCAAGCGATGGACGCCGCCGGCAAGGACGGAACGATTTCCGCTGTCATGAGCGGCATCAATCCGCAAGGCTGCCAAGTGATGTCGTTCAAGGCACCCAATGCTGAAGAACTTGACCACGACTACTTGTGGCGAGTGCAACGTGCGTTGCCCGAACGTGGACGCATTGGCGTGTGGAATCGCAGCCACTATGAGGAAGTGCTAGTGGTACGCGTGCATCCGAAGTTTCTCGATGGCCAACGATTGCCCGAGCGCGCCCCACTCGCTGAGCTGTGGCCACAACGGTTCGAATCGATCAATGCTGCCGAGCAACATTGGGCGCGTAATGGCACGGTTGTGCTTAAGTTCTTCCTTAACGTTTCGCAGCAAGAACAGCACCGCCGTTTCGTCGAACGTATCGACGATCCAAGCGACAACTGGAAATTCAGCCTCAACGACGTCGCTGAAAGCGACCATTGGGACGAATATCAAGCAGCCTACCAAGACGCGTTGCGTACAACGTCAAAACCGTGGGCACCTTGGTATGCGATTCCAGCAGACTCCAAAAGTTATATGCGACGCACGGTAGCGGACATCATTGTTGCAACGCTGTCGCAGCTTGACTTGCGTTACCCCGAAGTTGCGCCCGACGTGAAGGCCGCGATGGTTGCAGCACGCGCCAAACTGGTAGCGCCCAAAGCGGCTGGCGGTTGATGCAGGGCTACACACCGCCAAGAAGCACGTTCACACGCTTCGCTGCGGCAGCGGTTGCCCTCCTCGCGCTAACGGCGCCGCCGCAACCGGCGCGCGCTGATAGTCATCCGCCGGGTTGGCCAGTACGCGGCAGCATCGCGATGCCGTTTGGCGACACGTGGGGCAGCGATCGTCAACATGGCTTCACCTGGGGATTTCGAGCGCAACTGCAAGGATTTCCGTGGGAGCACGGCCCAGCGTTTGGTGGATATGCCGAGCTTTTACTCGATGCACAAACGCGCGGTTCGACTGCGCTTGGCATCTCGGCCAGTGCACCGATCATGCGGATCAAAGACGCGCTCGATTGGCACGTGGGAGCGTACGGCGGGTTCCGTTGGCAAAACGGCGAAAGCCGCCGCGTGAATCTCGGCATTGGAACGTCGCTGAACCTGCCGTTCTATTTTTATCAAGTAGGCCTCGGCATCAGACTCGATGGCTCGTTGCGCGGCAGCGAGCTATCCGCCGTCGCGCTGCTTGTCGACGTCGATGTGCTCCCGCTGTTGGCATTGTTCGGGTACGCGGTGGGGCGGAAGTAGGCACGGACACGGGCACGAACACGGACACTGGGCACTGGCACGGACACTGGGCACTGGCACGGACACTGGGCACTGGCACGGACACGGACACTGGCACGGACACGGCTGCCGATTCATCACAAGTTCCGGTGTGATGTCAGCGATCTGCAATACAAGCGTGGCCCAACGTCAGGGCCCAGGAGATGCGACGCCACCGAAGACACGATGGTGCGGATAGCGCTTGATGAACGGGTGCCTCCCAGCGGGCGAAAGGTGGCGGTTTGCATAAACGCACTGCCAAGAAGCAAAGTACCGCAGCGCAGCCGCGGGCGCGCTGCGGGACAACCAGTTGCGCTGCGCCGCCTGTCGGTGCGGTGGAGCTGTCGTGGCGGCGCGTCACCACTACCGCAGGCCACGGCCGCTTAGCTCGGAAGTGCAGCGCCGCTGGCGAGCACGGAACGCACCGCGAGCACGGCAGTAACGCAAGGACAGCAGCGCTACAGTCCTGTGAGCGCTAGCGTTGTCGCCGCGCCAAGTACCGTTCGGCTTTCGCCGCCGCGTCGTCGGACAACGGCCAGCTCCGGCCGGTTGGCCACGCGACGCCTTTGCGCCGCAGCCACGCCGAGGAATACGGATCGATCCAGTGTTTGGCTTCGAGGATCTGCCGCGCGACATCGAGGTGTTTCGGCGTGGCAGCGATCCACGCAGCTTGCGGCTGCTTCTTTTCGGTTTCGAGCCGCTCGGGCAAATGCTTGCGATAGTTGTTCAAAATGTAGCGCCGCGACACCAGCACTTCCGTCGGAGAACGCAGCAGCCGAGCGTGATAGCGGTCGCTGAATACGCGGCCTTTGCGG
>JAKQOD010000875.1 GCA_029565465.1 Deltaproteobacteria bacterium | reverse complement strand
CTTTAATCTTCCACAGCCCATCTTCCCGCACGAACGAAACCTCGTTGTTCACGCCATAGCTCAGCGTTGCGGCATTGCCGTTTTCGTTAATCGGTTCGTTAGTATTGGCACTGAGAACGGCAACCAGTGCTTCGATTTGCGGCTTGCTTGGGCCGGTAAACTGGGCTTGCACTTTGTCGGCGGTCATTTTGCCGGCATACGCAGCTGGCACAAAGCGCAGCATCACGTCCCAACGCTGCAGCTGATAGGCGCGCACGAACGCGCGCAAGGCCATGCGTGGCGACGATTGGTCGTAGTAGTTCAATGCGTCGTGCGCAACCCGCCATCGGCCACCTTCTTGGACCATGCGCAAGGATTCACCCAGGCCAAAGGTAAACTCCGCGGAGACTTCGACGCTGGACTGACCCGCGGTCAGTTTATCGGCGGTGTCGTCAACCTCACGCGGCGCATCGCGCATCGCTTTGACGTAATCGTCACGCGTTACCCGCGCACGGTAGTCGGCCGACATCATGTCGTACGCCGCCGCGTAGTCGTGGTTGTGCAGCAACCGCGCGTAGCGATCGAGGGTGGCGGCGGGCCCAGAAGTTGGACGACAGCCAGCCATGGCGACGGTGAACACAGACACGGCGAACCAGCGGGACATCACTGCTAGGTTATAGCGTTTGCAGCCCGGCGCTGCCACTAGTCACGGCAGCCAAGCGCGTTGGCGTCCGTGCAGCATCACACAGCCGGCGCGTTGCGCATAACGCGCGCCGTCACCATCATCAGCAGCGCCGCCACTGCGATGGCGGAAGTAGGCACCCACATGGCAAAGGTCAGATTGTTGTATTTGGAAATGATGCCAACGATCCACGAGGCCGGCGCAGTGCCGATCGAATGCATGGCGAAAATGACGACGGCTTGGGCCATCACCGATTGCTCGGGCGGCACCAAATCGTGGACGGTGGCTGCCAGCGGGGCATGATACCACGACAGAAAAAACATGCCGACGACGCCGCCAATGTACAACCCCGGCCCAGGCGGAATCACAATGCAAACGGCAAGCATCGGTGCAGCCAAGCCCATGGCTAACGCGATGCTGGTGACGCGCCCTGCCCGTGCGGAGCGCCGCCACCGATCACCGACCCGCGCGCCAACGATGACCCCGGCAAGTCCTGCTACCAGTGCTGCCGCTAACAATCCCTGGGCTTGTTTTTCGGTAAGGTGCTTTTCGCGTTTGAGAAACTCCACCAGCCACGCTTGTAAGCCACCGGCAGCGAACGACATCGCGGTCGCGGCTGCCAACAACCACGGCAACGCCGGGCGCCGCATCACACGGCCAACCCCGATAAATACCGCGCCGATGCCACGCGCTAAGGGTTGGGCATCGGCGTGCACGTCTACCGCTGGAATCGCCAAGCGTGAAAGATAAAGCGCCAGCGCGATTGTCGGCGCGCCAATCAGCAACAACACAGTTGGATAGCCTGGTGTCGCGCCCAGCGCAAACCCGACTCCGCCGCCGACAAACATGCCCAAGTTAAAAACGGCGATGCGGCTGGCCTTTTGCGGCCCATCAAAAAGCTGACTCAATACCGAATTGGAAATTGGCACGATCACGGCGCAGCCGACCCCCACAAACACGCGGCTGATAACCAACATCAACAAGCCATTGGACAACGCACCCGCAAGCCCAGCAGCGCCAGCCATCGCTAGGCCGGCAGCGATCACGGGTTTGCGACCAAACCGGTCCCCCGCCCATCCAACCGGTACCGTGATGATGGCTTGCCCAAGCATGAATGCCGTGGTCAACAACCCAAGGTCGGCGTCATCAACCGGGAACCGCAAGCGCAGATCGGCGTACGCCGAAAATAACGCGTTGCGGGCGGCATACCCCAGCAGGTTGGCAAGAGTTAGCGCGATGAGTATTTGAATCGCGCCCCGGTAGCGCGTCGGCGTCACCAACGAGTCCGCCATGCTGTTAGCGTTGCTCGGTTGGCATTGGGTCACCGTGGGCTACTTCAACCATGATCTCATACGGCCCTTCAACGAGCTTGCGTTTGGTGTTGCCATGCACATGAACAAATGTTTCAGCGCCGGCAGGTAGATCTACATCCAATGTTTCGCTGCCGCCGTCGCCTCGATGATTCATTTCGATCACTGGCTGATTCGCAACGATGACTTCGCCTAACAGATCCGCGCCTTGGGTCGGCGTGATCGAAATGGTGACTCGGCGCGACACCGATTCGGCGGGAATGACAAAACTATCGACATCGCCCAGCTGCCAGCTGGCCGCAATTTTCTGTCCAAGTTGCAACGGTTGCGCGGTTGGATTGCCGTCATTGGGTTCAACTTCATCGTTGCCACCCAGCACACGCGCAACCACCGACAAGCGATACGCGAGTTGCGGATTGGACCGCTCGGCGCTCACCGCAACGAAAAAGATGGGCGGCACGTTGGTACCCACCAACGGCACCATGTTGCGAATTGTCAACATGCGGCCCTTGCTACCAACCCGCTGGGCGAGCGGACGGCCAACCGCATCGAGGATCTTAATCGTTGGCGTAACCCCTTCCATCGCACTCAACTCAAAATCGAGTGCCGTGCGTGCGGCTAAGCCCTCAACCGATAATTTCCAGACATCGACATCGCCGGTCCACCCGACATATCCGGTGGCAGCTTCGCCAATAAACAAGTCGTTGGCGGTGCCAGCGTCGAGATTGGGTTCGAGTTCGATGCCGCTTGGCGCAG
>JAKQOD010000867.1 GCA_029565465.1 Deltaproteobacteria bacterium | reverse complement strand
CGTTGCTTGCACCAGGTGCCAGCGCTGCCGATTTTGTTTTGGTTAGCAACCAAGTCGACGGCGTTGGTGCCGATGCGGTTCGTTCAATTGGATTTGAGCAGTTGCACCAAGGCCTACGCGTCGTCGGTGGCCAGATTAGTTTTCGCTTCAAAGCGGATCGCTTGGTTGTGATTGGCTCGACGGCGTTGCCAAGCGTGTTGGTACCACCGCGCAATGCGAAGGCCGGCCAAGCGTTGGTTGCAGCGGCTCGGCAAGCGCCGCTGGCTGTGGCCTCGCGCTACGGTGTAACCAATGTGCAGGTGCGCGACGTTGGCGAAGCGGTGGTGCTACCGCTGATTACCGATGACGCGGTCGTGGGCTATCGCGTTGCGCTGCCGGTGCGTTTCGCAAGTGCGCAAGGCAACGCGTTGGTGTACGCCGATGCTGCCACCGGCGCTGCGTTAGCAACTGTGCGCACTGATAGCTTTGTCACGGGAACGGTGGAGTTGGCGTTGGTGCAGCGCAATCCAATGCGTCCACGCAAAACGTTTCCAGCTGCCCGGATGAACCTGATGTTTGGGCCCGAAGCCGTGGTCAGTGATGACAATGGGCTTGCGACGTGGAGCAATGGTGCGCTGCAAACCGTGAGTACCTCGGTCCAAGGACCCTTTGTTAATGTTGTCAACAAAGCGGGTGCGACCGCCTCGGCGGCACTGCCGCTTGCGCCGGGTGGCACCACAAAGTGGGATGAAACCGCAACGCCCGAGCGTGATTCGCAAGTTCAGGCTTTTGCCAATATCATGATCGTTAAACGCTATGTGGCGACGTTTGCGCCAACGCTGCCAATCTTGACGCAGCAACTTACTGCCAACGTCAATATCGACTCCCAATGCAACGCTAACTTCGACGGCACCGCCGTAAACTTTTTTAAGTCGAGCATGCGATGCCAAAATACCTCGCTGTTGACGGACGTGGTGTTTCACGAGTTTGGTCACGCGATGCATTCGGCTGCGATCATTCGAGGTGTCGGCGCATTTGACGGCGCCATGAGCGAAGGGTTGTCAGATTTTCTGGCCGCCAGCATCAACGACGACGCGGGCATGGGGCGTGGTTTTTTCTACGACGACACCGCGCTGCGCGACTTGGATCCAGCCGACAAAGAAGCAATTTGGCCGCGCGACATCGGCGAAATCCATAAAACCGGCATCATCTTCGGTGGCGCCATGTGGGATTTGCGCAAAGCGTTGATCGCGGAGCTCGGGCAAGAGCCTGGGATCACGTTAACCAATCGCTTATTTTACGCTGCGGTGCAGCGCGCGACCAATATTCCAACCACGCTGATTGAATTGTTGGTTGCCGACGACGACGATGGCAATCTTGCCAATGGTACGCCGCATGAATGCACCATCCGCACGGCCTTTGGTCGGCATGGCTTACGCACGGTCTTGGGCACGATTACCGCGCCCGGCGCATTGCAAGCGGATGCTAGCCAGGTAACGCAGCCTGTGCAATTGACGCTACAAGGGTTGGCGACCAATTGCGCTGGCGACACCATCGACAAGCTAACCGTGTTTTGGAAGGGCAAAGATGGCGCGCCGGCTGCTGGTAGTATGGACGCGGTGGTCGTGTCGCCGGTCGTCAATGGGATGGGCCAGTGGCGCGCGGATGTGCCGTTGCCGCGCAATGGCGTCGTCGAATTCAAAGCCGACTTGACGTTCGTCGACGGCACCTATCAATCGTTGCCTGACAATCAAGGTGATCCGCTGTACCAGATCTTCGAAGGCAAAACCGTACCACTGTATTGCACTGATTTTGAGACCGACCCTTTCGCGGCAGGCTGGACCACCTCGTCGACAAAGTCCGCGCCGGTGTTTGAATGGGGTAACCCCACAACGGCGCCACGTGTGGCGGCCACCGATCCGACAGCAGCCTTTTCGGGCTCGAATATTTTGGCGCAAGGCCTCGGCAAAGATTACCTCGCCGAATCGTCGTCGTCGGCTGAGTCGCCAGTGATCGATTTAGGCAACTACAGCAACGTACGCTTGCAGTACCGCCGATGGCTAGCGACCGAAGATGGCCACTTTGATAAAGCGCGCATCCTTGCAAATGGCAATGTCGTCTGGAGCAACTTCGACTCGAACAAAGGTGATTCGAGCAGCGTACATACGATCGATCGTGAATGGCGATTTGCCGATGTCCCGCTTGCGAAGCAATTGCGCGGCCACACGCTTAAACTCGGCTTCGACCTCACGTCGGACCCAGGGTTACACTTGGGTGGATGGCAGGTCGACGATTTGTGCATCGTTGCCGATCCGTCTTCGATTTGCGGCGACGGTATCGTTAGTCCAGCCGAGCAATGTGATAACGGTGCCAACAACGCTGACGTGGCGGATTCGTGCCGCACCGACTGTTTTGTTGCTGCCTGCGGCGACGGTATTGTTGATAGCGGTGAAGAATGCGACCCAGGCAAAGTGCCATCGGTGGCGTGCGACAAATCGTGTAACAATTTGTTGTCGGTAGGTGGCGGCGGGTTGTGCAGCATTAATGGTGGCACCAGTGGGGCCACCTGGCTGTTGGCGCTG
>JAKQOD010000866.1 GCA_029565465.1 Deltaproteobacteria bacterium | reverse complement strand
AGCTTGCGCAAGTCATAGGCACGTGGCTTCAACGGACCTTCGATCCGGGTCCAGCCTACCGGCGCATGTTGCCGATACAGATGCGCGTAGCGGCCGAAGAACCCATTTCGGGCATATTCCTCTTCGACGGTACCTTCAGGGAGCCCAACGTGAGCTTGGGCAGCGACGCGACCACGGATCCAAGGAATATCCATGTCGGTGGTTGTATGGTGGTTTTACCTACGCAAGATAGTCATAAAAGATCGCCAGTCTTTGTCAAAAATATAAACAATCCAGTGGGCCCAACTTTTTCGATATTGTGTGCGACTTGGAGCTCGGTCAAGGCGTCCAGCAACAGAGCCTTATGCAAACTAACAGCACCCAGCGACCAACCCCAACTGCCCGCTATGCCACCCTGCCTTGGGCCTTGGAATTGCAGCGGATCTTCACCGATACCGCAGCTGCCCCTGCGCAACGCATCGGCTTACTCGCCAAATCGCTCAAAGCGATGCTGTCACAGAATCCGCGGGCATTCCCGGCAGCATTGGCGTGCGTATGCCAATGGCTCAGCCCTGACACCTATCAAACATTGCTCGACGCCATCGAACCGCCGCTACATTGCAACCACCGGTAAGCCGCACGTTGTGCCGTGCTGCAAGCGCATGGCAACGCAAACGTTTCATTGCGTTCAGAGTTTGCCAGCAGAACACGCAACGTCAATCGACTGCCCCGCGCCGATGAATTCCAAACTGCCGCCCGCAGCATCGCGGCGAAAGGTAAAATCAACGGCTTGGCAGCGGGTCGCATTGGGTTCGCTCGCCGCATGCATGATTACGATGGCGCCAATGTCATAGCCAATTAGCACGCCGGTATCGTCGTTGCGAACGGGCTCCCATGTTGGCGAAATCACCGCGGCAGCGACGATGTTGTTGGTTTGCCACTCACGCTGCCGTTTCACGCTGGCGATGATCTGAGGCAAGAGTGCAGCGTTCTCGGGATGCGTCGACGGTTGCAGCCGGTCCGCAAACGTCACCATGTAGGCAGCCACACCGCCCGGTGGGACATTGACAGTGAGCGTGCCTTCGGCGAACAAGCGGCTCTTGGCTTCAGACGCGCAGCGAATTTGCACGATTACGCGCAAGGTATTGGCACCTTCATGCATGGCTGGCACGATTTGATTGTTGAAGATACGCACCGCTTCGTCCTGCGCTGCGCCGCCGACCATGAAAGCCGACGCAAATGAATGCTCCGGCGTCGCGCTGATGCTGTGCCAATGGCGTTGGGTGGCAGCGCCGTCGGAAATCGGGTAGCCACCAAGATCCACAAGCTCGGTAAGCGGTTTCCCTGCGCCAGCGCCATTTAGATCGACCCAGTAGTCGGCCCGCCGCGTTGCCGCTTCGTTGCCAAACGTCGATCGACACGGCAACAGATTGTACGGCGAATCCTCGCTCCAAAACTGCATGTACAATGGCTCGCCCAAGGTGATGGCATTGCTTGCAGCTTTGTCATCAGTGCCGTTCATGGGCATGGGCTCCGACGAAAACACAACTTTGCCGGCGTATTTCTGGGCAAGCGGCCCCGCCCACGCGCCGGGGTCAACCGGTTTGCGAATTTCCGGCTTTGAAAAGCAGCTGCCAACCAAGGCGCACGCTGCGATCGAAGCTAACGCGGCTTTCATTGGCATCGACTTTCGGCTGTTGTTGTTGTTGTTGCAAAGCAAGGCAGTCCGCGACGTGGAAGGTTTCATGGGATACTCATACGCTCTCGCAGCTGAAACAATCTAATGCGCTGCGCGTTCGGAAAGCCATTCGAGTGCGCGTTCGGCTGCCGATTGCGCGCGTGTGCGGCGCAAACCTGGGCGAATAAGAAATCCTGATTCGAGCGGTGATTCGGCGACAATTCGGTATCCAACAGGCAGCGTCACCACTGCGCAGGCATTCCCCATTCGACCGTTGTAGCTGCAAAACGACCAAGGCCCAGCTCGATTCCCATGCTGCGCAAGCCGCCGAGGTTTTGCGGGCAGGCGTAAGCGACGAGGACGACTGGAGCATCGTCGAGGCCGCCAGCGGACCACTGCTTGCAGGCCGTTCGGACCTCGACTTCGGCCAGCTCGGGGGCGTCGGTGCTGCGGGTCACGCGTTGAAACTCGAACTCGTATGCGCGACACCGATCGAGCGACGCGCAGTCCCGCCGCAGGTAGAATTGTCAAAATGACGATGAACTACTTCGTGCTTGCGCCGAACGCGAACGACACCAGCGCTTATGTTAGCGGCGTACCAGCTGCTATCACAAAAGCCTACCAACTGTGTCAAGGCATATCGCGTCGAGCTGGGTGGCCGGACAACGTTGAATTTCAACTTTCCGATGGCGCCGAGCTTGGCTTGAGCAAACGTGCGGCGTCGCGCATGTCGAGCATGCCGGACTATGTTGAGAACTCCAAGACTTGGCACATCTGCAGCGGCGCCCTTGCGAACGTCATTGCCGATGCGGCGGCCGTGGATGTAGAGCTGCTCCCTGCCACAATTCTAGATCACAAGGGCCGTCCAGCGAAGCGCGACTATTTCATCGTTAATGTATTGCCATTGATCGAAGCAGTTGATCGTAATGCATCGGTGTTCATGCCGTCGTCGGCAACCCCCAGTGCAATTTTCTCCTTCACACGGTTGGTCCTCGACCACCGCGTCTTGCAACATGAACCTGCCATCTTTCGCCTAAAGGAAGAGCACCAAACTACGCTCGTCCGAGAAGATGTTGTGAAAACGCTAGCAAGCTCCGGCTTAACCGGTTTTCGCTTCATCGAACCAGCGAACTACAACCAGTAAGCCTGCAGCTTTCCGTACGAAACCCTTCCGCGCGTGAGGAATTCGCACACCACTGTATTAGGCTACCGTCACCGGTACCGCGCATGTCCATTACTCTCGATCAAGCTCGTACGCTCGACGCCTTGGCACGCGAAGGCACGCTGCAGCTCGCAGCGAAGCGCTTGCGCAAAGGGCATCCGGCAGTGCTGTACGCGCTCAAGCAACTCGAACAACAAACCGGGCTAGCGATTCTCGATCGCAGTGGCTATCGCACCCGGCTGACACCTGCAGGCGAAGCCGTGCTGCAGCATTGTCGTGCCATGCTCGACGCTGAGCGCGATTTACAAGCAACGTGTGCGGTGTTGCAATCGGGCTGGGAACCCATCTTGCGCGTGGTGTTCGATGCCATCGTGCCGTTGGCACCATTTCTCGACGTGGTCCGGCAAGTGCGCGCAGCACAAGCACCAACCAAGGTGATGCTCTCGGTCGACTCGCTCGAAGGTGTCGCCACGCGGTTTGAAGCCGAACACGCGCAACTCATGGTTACGGTGTTGCCGCACGCTGCCGCGCCTGGCCTCACCGTGCGCGCGCTGCCGAAACTCAAAGCGCGCTTGGTTGCGCATCGCGACCATCCGTTAGCAAAACTCAACCGCGTCACCCGGCAAGATCTGGCACAACACGTCTTGCTCACCGTGCGTGGCAGCGACCCGCGCTTGCAACTCGCAACCGCCGACCTCGACACTCAGTCGACCGTGCACCTGCCCGACTTCCATTCGAAGAAAGCTGCGATCGTCGCTGGCATCGGCTTTGGCTGGTTGCCGGACTGGCTGATCGACGATGCAGCGGCACAACGTGAACTCAAACCGCTGCAACTGCACCAAGGCACCGTGCACACATTCGAGCCGCGCGTCGTGATCCGCGGCACGCTTGGCAAAGCTGGCGCGGCTTTGCTCACACAGTTAACCGCTGGCGATTCATAGCTGGCAGTGGATTGTGTTACACAACCCGCCATGACTGCGGCGGCACCCGATTCAGCGACAAGCACAGCGCCTGTGTTGTCGATCGTGGCGCCAGCGTACAACGAAGCACGCAACATCGCACCGTTCGTCGCGGCGATCATTCCCGCCCTCGAAAAAATCGGCGAGACCTTTGAAGTCATTTTCGTCAACGATGGCAGTCGCGACGAAACGCTCGGCTTGCTTGCTGCCGCTGCAGCCCAAGACCCGCGCATCAAGGTTGTCAGTCTTGCTCGCAATTTTGGCAAAGATGTCGCGCTATCGGCTGGCCTAGCTCACGCCACCGGGGCTGCCGTAGTGCCGATCGATTGCGACTTACAGCATCCGCCCGAACTCATCGCCGAATTCGTCAAGCTGTGGCGCGCTGGCAACGACATGGTGATCGGCGTGCGATCGAAGCGCGACGAAGAAACTTGGTTCCGGCGGCAACTTTCGCAACGTTATTACAAATTCATGCGGCGCATGACCAGCGTCGAGATTCCGCCCAATGCAGGCGACTTCCGGCTAATCGATCGCAAGATCGTGAATGTCATCAATCAAATGCCTGAGCGCCATCGCTTCATGAAAGGCATTTTTGCGTGGCCAGGTTTTAAAACTGCGTCGGTCGATTTTGTTGCCAACCCACGCGCCAACGACGGCAGCAAGTGGAGCTTCTGGAAACTGTGGCGGTTCGGCCTTGATGGTTTGTTTTCGTTTTCTACGGCACCGCTAAAAATCTGGACCTACGTCGGTGTGCTTACGGCATTCGGCGCCTTCATTTATCTCGCAATAACGTTGGTGCAAAAATTGGTCTACGGCATCGCCGTGCCTGGCTATGCATCGCTGTTGGTGCTGCTGCTGTTCTTCAACAGTTTGTCGCTCATCTCCAACGGCATTCAAGGCGAATACATTGGCCGGATTTTCGAAGAAGTGAAGCGCCGGCCGCTGTACGTGGTTGGCCAAACCATTGGCTTTGCTGCAACGCCCGACACATCACGTGCCGCGCAATCGGGGCAGCCCTAGCGAATAGTGAGCTACGGCGCCCACTGAAAGCCGAGGCGAAAGCCACCTCGAACAAAGCTCGCCGCCGAGCGACCGCCCGACTCGGCGAAATACTCATACGCGATGCCGATGCCCGCCCACGGAATAATGAAGCGCGTGCGCAGCGCTGAGATGCCGACGCCAAATCCGATGCGGCCACCGAAACTCACGTTGGTGTTGTCGGCTTGCAACAAGCTCACGGCGGCAGCTTCGATGTCGGCGTGCCACATCGTGCCGCGCAATCGCACAACAACGGGCACGGCAGGAAAGTAGTTCAATACAAACGTTGAAGTGTCTTTGGCTTTCACCATTGCACCGCCAGATAGCTCTACGCCACCAAGCACCGACACGCGGCCAAAGCCGTAACCAGGCAGAATTCGCAGCCCACCACCGCCGCCGTAACTCAAGCCACCGTCGGTGTAGCGAAACTGCACAAGGCCTCCAGTTTCGAGGCTGAGCGTGAAGCGATTACGATCGGTCTGGCGGCCGTCAAAGCCGTACTCAGGGCGAATGTAAAACGGACAATCAGCCGCAGCGCCATCAACCACGGCTTGCAACGTTGCATGCATACGTTGCACATGCAGCGCGGCTTCGACCTCGGAGTTGAGCGAGCCCGTGCGTTCATAGATCGCTTTGGGATCGCCGAGCTGTGCTTGTTCGGCAGCCAACGCCCGCAGCGCGGCTTGGCGAGCGTTGACGCTTGCCCGACAAACAGTTTGCAAGACGACCGGGTACATTGAATTGATCGCTACGCGATCGAGTACCCAACCGTTGGCTTCTTCGGCCAACACGATGCGCTTAACGTCGGCAAGAATGCCTTGTTTGCCACGCACGTCTTCCGGTTCGGCGGCGACCGGCAGGCTCGGCTGCACGATAATCGGTTGTGCTGGCCCAGCGGGGTTAGGCTGCGCGACGTCCGGTTGTGGCGCAACCGCCGGTGCATCGGCTGCCACCACATGCAGCGACACCGCGAAAACAAAGGCGCAGGTAATCGCGGCAGCAGACAATTTCATCGCGCAACCCTAGCTGTGTTCGCGACCTAGTCGAGTGATGCGAATTCTTTATTTTTAGCTCCGTAACACCTGAGGTGCAGTTCGCCCAGATTGGAACAGCAGTGCAACCCAACGTAACTATTGGACTAAACATGCCTCGGTCGGGGTCGAAGCAATCCACAGCAAATTTCTCACCTACATGTAAGAAACTTGGATCCATTGTAGGCGACGGCTACAATTTTCGAATGGCTGCATCCAGTCGCGCGAAACTCAAAGATCCAGCACCGACCGGTGCCGGCGCGGACCCACGTCCGTTACCTCCAAGGCGGCGCGGTTCCGATCGCGCAGCAGCGAAAGCCGCGGCGGCAATGCCGAAAAAGCCGATGGCTATGACACGTCGAGTATCGCTGTTTGAACGCGATATCAAAGTGCGCCTCGCCACTGCAGCGCTCGACATCTTGATGGATGACGCTCGCGTGTTGTCAGAAGGCGAAGTCGCGGCAGGCAAATACGCCGGCTCGACGATGGTGACGATCGATCTCGAAAAACTCAAAACCCGCATGTCGGATCCACCGACCAATGCAACCGCGAACCGGATCGCAGGCTTGTACACGCGTGATGAACGCGCTCGTGCGCGCGCTCGCCGCTTGGGAACTAACGAAGCCCGTCGCCAAGCCAAGTGCGATTTGACCAGCCCTGAAATCGATGTCGAAGCTCGCGCCGTCGGCGCCAAACTTCATCTCAGTATCAATGTGGAAGCCGACCAGAGGAAGGATTGCTCGAAATGACCCCGCAACTTCGCAAAGCCGCCGACTTAGCTCAACTCGCTGCACAACTCAAACGCCGCGCCGAAGGTCCTGTGCGAGTTACGCGCGGCGATGCCGGGGCCCCCGCGCGAGCAACGCGCGGCGAGGGTGAATCCAATGGCGTTGCCACTGGAGAGGGAACGAGAAAGTTCCCTCCTAGTGCCCCGTCGAACATGATCGAGCTCTACAGCATTCGCGATGTGGCACGCATTTTTGCGTTGCAAGAAAGCCGCTTACGTTACTGGATGCAAACCGGCTTCGTTGGGCCAACCGTCCGCAAAGGCGGCCGCTTCTACTACCGCTTCGCCGATATCGTTGCCGTCAAAGCCGCCAAAGACTTATTGGCTGCCGGTCTACCGCTGCAAAAAGTCCGCAAAAACCTCGACGCTTTGCGCCGTGCACTGCCGCAAGATGCCAACCCTGCTGCCAAGCTGCGCATCTGCTCCGACGGTGAGTCGATCGTTGCGCTCGACGAAGATACGATCTTCATCCCGGTCAGCGGCCAGGTTGTGATGGCGTTTGCGGTGCCAACGCTTGGTGCCCGCGTGGCCGAAGTGCTTGCCCTGCCCAACAGCAGTCACGATCTCGAAACCGAAACATCGCAACTGCTCGACGACGGCATGCCAGCAGTGCCGGCTGAAATCGGCATTGAAACTACCGAAGCCAACGGCAACAGCGCAGCGTATCGTTGTTTCCTCGACGGCTGTGGCGCCGAAGCCGCTGGTGAGATGGCCACCGCCGAACACTTGTTTCGCCAAGCCATCGAGCTCGAACCGTCGATGGCGGCAGCGATGACCAACCTTGGCAACATGTTGCATCGGCGCGGCGAGCTCAGCGAAGCCCGCAGCTATTACGAACGCGCCTTGGAATTTGAACCAAGCCAAGCCGAAGCTCGTTACAACTTGGCCAACGTGCTCGAAGACCTCGGCGAACACGAACAAGCCATTGGCCAACTACGCCAAGTCTGCGTCACTGCGCCTGACTTCGCCGATGCCCACTACAATCTCGGCGTCATGCTGGCCAAAATCGGCGGCGCTGCCCAAGCTCGCACCCACTTGGAGCGTTACTTAGAACTCGACGCTGCCAGCGATTGGGCCACCCACGCTCGTGCGTTCCTCGGCGACATGGCCGCAGCGTAAGTTTTCGAACGAATTACGCGGCGACAATGCGTCCATTGGGATTTAGATCAATCGGCAGCGCGAACGCTTCCACGGCCTGGTTAGGCACCGTGAAATGTAGTGGCAGTTTTTCGTTCTTTGTTGGTTCATCTGGCCCCTGCGTCATCAGAGCGACCTACTAATCAAATACTAATCAATTTGAAATTTGTAGTTGGCGGCAGTCAAAGTGCCGTAACAGTTAATCAATTCGTCGGCGCACAACGTGAGTCGCGATAGGTGCACCAGCCGGCGAGCGATAGCAGCGCAACCATGCCGACCACGGCGAGCGCAGAAACCGACAACCGCGCAACTTGGCGATTGCTCAGCGGCGTGGCGCAGCCGGTCGTCGCCAATGAGGTTGCCAGCAGGCTGCCGGCGAGCAGTAAACCGAGTGAGCGCCGACGACGGCTAGCGCCGTTAGCGCAACCACGGTCCGCAGAGGGAAACTGGCGCATGAAAGGCATGCACCACAACTAACACCAGGTGCCAATGACCGCAAAGATAAACAGAGCCGTCACTACCAGAGGTTCCCAAGCCGAATCGTAGCGTTTCATGCAGGCACATAGTGCAGCTGCCGTGCCGACTCAATCGCAAGCAATTTCAATATGTTAAAAGACTTCCTCAACCAGCCGCGGGCCTGCAGAAACCCAACGCGGCAGCTGGGTGGGTCACCTTTGCCCCACGTGCGAACCGGACCGGGGCTAACCTGGGCTCGCGCCAGCTCAATACGGCTGCGGCGTAACGCCAGCTTTGCGCAGAGCTTTGAGCGGAATCAATTTGCTGACGCCAGTGTCAAAATTGCCCAAGCCACCTTCTTGTTGCACGCGCTGCGTTGCCACCCGCACGGCTTGTTCGAACGTGGCATTGCCAACCATGGTGGTTTCAACAAACAGCGCCGGCAGTGCGAGCTTGTCTTTAGGCGCGGTGCCCCAGCCCACAAACGCATGGCCCGGCACCAACACAATAATCGGATCAAGTCCAATCGATTCCATCAGCGTTGCAAACAACAACGTTCCTTCTAAGCACTGTGCATTGCTTGATTGCAAGACATCGGCGGGCAAGCGCGTGCGTTGCACCTTGAGCCGCTCAGACAACACGTCGGGATCCATCACATAACTCACGCCCCGAGCTTTGAGCTCGTCGAACAGCGCTGCAACTTGTGGCACGGTTGCGCGTTGCTTACCTGCAAACGTGCGGTCCGGCGCGCGGTCTTTGGCTTTGGCGAGAAATTCGTCGACGGTTTTGACGTTCGGCGTCACCCACGCAGCGAGATTGCTGAACGTTGCTTTGTTCGAATCCGCGCCAACCACGCGGTGCAATGGCAGGTAGTCGCGTGGCAACAGATCAACCTGTGGGGTCTCATCGATCAATGTTACGGCTTTGCCACCAGTGGTCTCGATGAATTTGAAGTTCACTTGGGTTGGCCGCGGCGCGCGCACGCTATCGATCTTAAAATCGATCTTCAGCGTCGGCTGCACTTTAATGTCTACCACTTTGCCGGGCGTTGCCGTAAAGGTCGCAACTTTGGTATCCGTCACGCCGGCCACATCGAGCTCAACGCGAAACGTCCGAGGCGTTTTCTGATGATTCACCAACCGCACGGCCAACAACGCTTCACCGTCGGGTTGATTCATCAAGTGGTACACGCCGAGCGGCATTTCTTTCGACGGTGTTAGGCGCAAATACATGCCGCGTTGTTGGGTGGCATCGGCGAGGCGGCGCAGCGATTGCAGCGCTTCGACCGGCTTGCCCGCGGCTTTGAGCGTTGCCGTAGCAGCGGCAAACTGGGCGTCGAAGCCTTTAAAATCGCCAATGCCGATGAGCCCACCCATGCCAAGCAATTGATTCTTTAGGTACGGCTCCGCCGTCGGTGCAACACCGGCTTTGCTCAGCATCTGCATGCCGAGCTGCGATGCTTTGACGCACTCGGCATAGGCTTCTTGCTTGCAGTACAGAAACGTCACGGCAGCCGTGAGCTCGTTGCGCGATTTGGGATAAAGCTTGAGCAACTTTTTGCCACGCTCGACCGCGGCGGAAATTTCGCCCATTTCGACCAGCGCACGAATTTCGTCGTCGGGACTCGCGGCGGTTGGATCGATCTTGAGCAGCGCTTCGGTCGACCAAATCACCGCGCGCCACCGCTTGGAAAGATTCGCGCAACGCTGCATCGCGATCAGCGCACGCTTGCGATCGTCGATGCTGACGGTTGCAAATGGCAGCACGGTTTGCAGCGTGCGCACCACGCCATCGCACTCGGTTTTCTGCGCCGCTTTGGCGACCGCAGCAAGCACAGCTTTGTTAGCGTCGGCAGCCGCAATCAACGGCTTGTCCGGCGCTGGCATTTCTTTGCCAGTTGACGGCGGTGCCGGCGTCGGTGCGGGCGTCGGTGCAGGCGCCGGTTGCTGAGCCATCGCCGACGGTGCCGCTGCGGTTGCTGCAGCCACTACCAACCCCACTGCAATACATTTCCTCATGCCCCATGATTCCATGAAACCATGGACGAGGGGCGGCCGCCGGTATTCAAAGGGCCGGCGACTTGCCAGTGTCGTATCGGTGCAGAAGGGACGGGAACGGCCCTTGTAGAATAGAGACTAACCAGCAGCTTTGACACTTTGTCAAAGCGATGCTGGTTAGTGAAGCAGCGGCGCAAGCATCAGATAGATATAGACATATGGCGCAATAAACAGCACTGCATCGATGCGATCGAGCATGCCACCGTGGCCTGGCAGCAACGCGCCTGAGTCTTTGACACCGACCGAGCGCTTGATCATCGACTCAGCCAAGTCACCCATTTGGCCAAGCATGCCGGCAGGAATTGCAATCAAGCCAACGTCGAGCCAAGTCAGGAACTTGAGGCGGAACAGTTTCATCAGCACGGCGGCCAGCAGCGAGCCAGCCAAGCCACCGACGGCGCCGGCCCAGGTTTTTTTAGGGCTGACCGCTGGATACAATTTTGAATTGCCCAAAAAGCGGCCAGCGAAATAGGCGCCGGTGTCAGCGACCCACGCCAAGCCCAAAATCAAGATGATGATGTCAGCGCCAATTTTGCCGTGCTCCCGCCGCACCAACGCCAAAAACGTAAAGCAAAAACCAGTGTAGACGATGCCAGCGATCGAAAAACCAAACCGCTGCGCCACCGACGCCATGTCGCGAAAACGGAACAGGTAGTACAAACCGGTGCCAAGCACGGTGATCGCGATTGCGACGAGCGGGCCTGAGTTCGCCAACGCTTGGGTGTTGTAGCCATGCAAGATCCTTGGCGACAACCAATACAACGCACTGCACGCCGCAAAGCCGATCACCAAACTGACGCGCCGATCGGAGGCGTTGTCGTCACCGGGCATCGTCATGGCGAAGAACTCTTGCATCGCCAGCAACGCAGCAACCATGATGAGGGCCCAGGTCGGCTCTGCCCGATCAGGAAAATAGAGGATGCCGATTAACACCGGCACCGCAACGATAGCGACCAATGCGCGCTGAGCCAAATTGCCTAATGCCACGGGGCACGGAGCTAACCCTATGCTGCGACGAGGGTCAAGCTGCGTTTCGCCGAGTATTGATCAAAGTTTATGGGCGCTTCTTCTTCTTGACGCGCCCAGTGGCCTTAAGTGGTGCCGCCGCTTTTTCGCGACGTGCTTCGGATGGCGCGCTCAACGTGACGGGAGCCCCCTGGGCGCCATCTTCGATCCAGCCTGCTACCGCGTTAAAGTCGTCGAAGCGGTCCTGTTTTTCACGGGCGCCGTAAAACGCCAACACCACCGACCGGCCTTTGATTTTCGCTGCACTTACCAAACAATAACCGGCTGGGTCGGTGAAGCCGGTTTTGCCGCCAATCACGTCAAATCGCTTGGTAATGAGCGGCGTATTGGTGTTGGTGTACTCAACTTTGTGCTTGCCATTTTTCGACACCACTTCTTCTTGGGTGTCATGCATGATCTCGCGCAACACATCGTCTTCGAGGGCTGCGCGTAGGGCCAAGGCCATCTCGCGCGGCGTGGAAACGTTTCCTCGCAGGCCCGAAGTGTCGGTAAACTTTGTCTTTTTCAGACCAAGCCGCTTGGCGACGGCATTCATTTCGGCGATCAACTCGTCGGGCGCCAAGCCTGCAGCACGCCCAAGGGCGGTTGGCGCACGGTTATCGGAAGCCATCAACATGGCGCGTAACAAGTCTTTGTTATTGAATTGCAAGCCAACATCGAGCCGCGTTCGGGCCCCGCCGCGCGCAGCTTTGGCATCGGATTTGACGATCTCGGTCCAGCCTTCCAAGTCGAGGCCTTTGTGGCGCACCGCCATCGCAACAAAGATCTTTGTCGTCGACGCAATCGGCCGAACTTCGTCGGCCGACTTGCCAAAAACTTCAGCGCCGGTTTCCGCATCGATGGCGACGGCAGCCTTCGATTTCACCGACGGCCGTTTGGCCAAAGCCGTGCCTGCGGCCATTGGCACTAGGCAAGCGGCGACTACGATGCCCAGAAATGGAGCGGAAGGTGAACGCACAGCCTGTTGGTAGCACGGCACTCTAGCCGATGCGAGTTTTGATGCTGACTGGCCACTTGTTCAGCAATTGCGGTTATTACAGTTGAAGAACTCGCGTTTCTGGACCAGTTCTGCGCTATTCTCGCCAAGGGATATGGAGCCATCTGCGCCTACAGCCGTGTTGGGAGATCCGATCATCGGGCAAACCATCGGAAACTATCGCGTGACCACCAAGGTCGGCGAAGGTGGTATGGGCTCAGTATACCTCGCTGAACACCCGCAAATCGGCAAACGGGTTGCGCTCAAAGTATTGCATGCAGAATTTGCGTCGAATGCCGATGTGGTATCGCGCTTTTTCAATGAAGCCAAAGCAGTCAACGATATTGGACATCCCAACATCGTCGACGTGATCGATTACGGCGTATTGACCGGCGCTCACCCAAGCGAAAAATTTGTGTACTTCATCATGGAGTACTTGGCGGGCCTGACACTGTCGCAATTAGTGCGAACAGAATCGCCGTTGCCACCAGAGCGTGCACTAGCCATTGCCTTGCAATGCGCAGATGCGCTCGCAGCGTCGCATCGCTGCGAAATTGTGCACCGCGATCTCAAGCCTGACAACATCATCTTGCAACAGCGCGGGCGCGAACGCGATTTCGTTAAACTGCTCGACTTCGGCATCGCCAAGCTGACCGGCGAGCAACCGGGCTCGCGCCGAACGCGAACCGGAATCGTCATGGGCACACCAGCCTATATGTCGCCGGAACAATGCGAAGGCAAAGGCAACGTCGACCATCGCACCGACATCTATGCGTTGGGCATTGTGCTGTACGAAATGCTGACCGGCCGTGTGCCATTTATTGGCGAAGGTTACGGCGAAATCCTCGTGCAGCATTTGACCCAAGCGCCGATCTCTCCGTCGCAGTTTCGGTTATTGCCACCACACGTCGAATCGGTTGTGCTCAAGGCCCTCGAAAAGAATCCAGCCGATCGTTATCCAAACATGGAAGAATTCATGCGTGCGATGGCGGATCCAGTCAACTACGTCGAAGCGCACGGCGGCATCGCCTACTTTTTGAAGACGCAGCTTGTACCATCGGCCGCCGGCACACCCCTGCCCGCCTTGGTGCCCGCTGCACTAACGCCGCTGCCGGGCAGCCTGGGTGCGGTGGCCGCACCTACCGTGCCGCCGACGGGCAAAAGCAAAAAGGTGCCAGTAATGATCGCTGGCGTCGTCGCCGTTGCAGGCATCGCGATTGGCGCGGTTGCTATGAGCAGTAACAAAAAGCCGGCCGCAGCGAGCGGCAGCAATGTAGCATCCGGTGCCGTGGCGATACCGGTTGATGCCGCGCTGCCCAAGCCGATCGATGCGGCGCCAATGCCGGTCGACGCGGCAGCGAAAACCGTGCCACTCGATGCACCAGCTGCACCGGTTGCAGTCAAAGTTGCGTTGACCATCACCACGGTTCCGCCCGGTGCCGAGATTACCGTCGGCGATAAATCTGGCAAGTCGCCATTCACCATCGAACTCGATCCCGCGGCCGGCCCCGTGAAGGTAACCGCGAAGATGGCAGGCTTTGATCCAAAGACCGAAACCGTCGAGCTAACGCCGAACAGTGGGCCACTCAATCGCGATTGGAAACTCAATAAGCGCAAAGCCGGCGTGCCCGTGCAAAAAGGGTCCAATGGTGGCAATCACGACGGTGATGGGTTAATGAAACCAGGCGAGTTGTAGTAGTCGTTCCACGTTTTTAGGGCTCCACACATTTGGCCAGCAACTATGAAGCTTTTGTCTCACACTTTTTGTGCTCGGTTTGTTGTTGCTTCGCTAACTGCCGTGGGGGTGGCGGCCACGGCGTCAGTCGCGATGGCTCAGCCCGTTAAGACGGCTGCGGATTACTACAAAGAAGGCGATGACCAATACAACTTGGGTAACTTCGCTGGTGCCGTCGAAGCTTTCAAAAAAGCTTTCGAAGCGGAAACCGACAGCGCCAAAAAGCCAGCGTATCTCTACAATATCGCGCAAGCCTACCGCTTGGCCAAAGACTGCAAGAACTCGCTGTTCTTCTACAAACGCTTCATGGCGTTGCGCGGCAGCGATACCGTGAAGCCGCTCAAGCCTGCCGTGCGCACGGAAGTCGAAGGCCGCATCGTCGAGCTTGAAGCCTGTGTGAAACAACAAGACGCCGCGACGATTAAGCCGCCCGATACGACGATCAAGCCCGATGGCAGTGATACCACCAAGCCCGACGGCACCAAGCCTGACGGCAGTGATGGCAGCAAGCCTGACGGTACCAAACCTGACGGCACCAAGCCTGACGGCAGTGATGGCAGCAAACCTGACGGCGACGACGATGGTGAGCTTGATGGCACCGCCAATCCAGCACCGTTGCAACACATCGCGATTCGCGTTGGCGGTGGCGCAGGCATTCCAATAATTCCTGATACCTCGTCGAAGATCGGGCCAACTGGCACGATTTCGGTTGGCTATTTACTGCCAGTAACCGCGCCAATTGCACTAGAAGTTGGTGCCGGTTTCGCCTTTGCATCAGTTGGGTTCGATCTCGAAGCCAACGCGGGCGAAGAGCATGGCCGGCTGATGTCGCTGTACGCGTACGGTGCTGCAACGAAAACAGTAGCCAACGCGATTTCGATTCGCGGTGAACTCGGCCTTGGCGCCGCGTTCTTTAGCGGCTTGCACGGTGGCAATCCTTACACCGTCGGCGCCCTTACCACCGACGGGCCGCTGGCAATGGCAGCTGTGCGCGCTGGTGTTGCCGTGAACTACGCGGTTACGCCGAAGATTGGCTTTTGGGTTTCGCCGATTACGTTCTCGTACAGCCCAACGCCAGACAGCAATTTCCGGTCCGACGTATCGATGGTGAGCCGGATCGATTTCCTTGCTGGCTTGCAACTCGGGCTGTAAGCGCCAGGATTCGCGTTACCCGTGAGCGAGCGGTTGTAACGTTGCAGCCGGCACGCCGCTCGCGTCGGTCGCGGGCGGTGGCAGTGGTCGCAACAGCAGCTTTGACAACACCGGCGTAATTAACCGCGACAGCAGGGTTGAGCTTACCAAGCCGCCAATCAACACGATGGCGAGCGGCGAATACAGCGCGCTGTGTTCGAGTACCAACGGCACCAAGCCACCGATCGCAGTAAGCGAGGTTAGCAAGATTGGGAAGAAGCGGATCTCACCAGCACGACGAATGGCGGTTTCGGTGTCCAAGCCTTCGCGCCGCAATTGCTCAGTGAAATCGACGAGCAACAAGCTGTTTTTCACTTCAATGCCTGTGAGTGCAATGAAGCCAACCGAGGCCGTGAATGACAATGTTTCGCCTGCAATGAAGAGCGCAACCAAGCCGCCCGCGACGCCAAGTGGAATCACGGCCGCAACAATGAGGGTTGCCGAAAAGCTGCCGAATTCAAGTACCAACACCGCAAGGATGCCAAACACGGCAATGATGATTGCCGGGCCCAAGCCCGAGAAGCTTTCTTTTTGGCTTTCCACCAAGCCACCCGCCACCCAGTGCATGCCAGGCGGCAACGGTAGATCATTCATGGTGGCAAGTGCTTGAGTCGATACCGCCGCTACGTTGAAGCCGTTCACCACCTCCGCGGTCACGCTGACATAACGTTCGCGATTGTAGTGCGAGATCACCCCAGCAGCGGACGACATCTTGAGTTCGGCCACCGCATCGAGGGGAACGCTGCCACCAATGAGGCTGTTAACTTGCACACGTTCAAGACTGCTCAAGCTCGGGACCACGTTGCTTGGCGTGCTTTGCAAATGCCCCACCACGATCTCAACATCATCGAGTGCGGGCCGATGCATCTTGCCGACGGGCAAGCCGCGCACCGCCATCCGCACTGTTCGGTCTACTTCGATGCTTGGCACGCCAGCCAACCCAGCTTTGCGCTCGTCAGTAGCCACGGTCAGATCGGTGCGTCGGATAGCTAGCGGGTCTCGTACGTCGCGCGTGCCTGGCACGGCGGCAAGCCGCGCCGCCACCAACGCTGACGTTGCACGCAACGCATCTAAATCGTCGCTCAACAAGCGAATTTCGATCGGCGCTTCGACCGGAGGCCCATTTTCGAATTCACGAATCACGATCTCAGCACCAGGAATCTTTGCGACGCGCGCACGTACCCGTTCGAGCATCGCGGGGGTTTCGGTTAGATCATATTCTCGAACCTCACCGTAGACATCAGCCACATTGGCGGCCGGGCCTTCGGGGGCGCGATTGTAATACACTTGGGGATGGCCCTGCCCCGCCGAGCTCATAACGGTTTTCACCGACGGCTCGGCACGCAAAATCGCTTCGACCTCAGCGGTGATCTCACGGGTCCGACGCAAGCTCGTGCCGTCGGGCGCTTTGATGTTGACTAAAAATTGCGGAATCCCCGCTTTGGGAAACAAGGAAAAACCGATGCGAGGCACCAACGCGACAGCACCAGCAACGACGAACACGGCGCCAAGCAACGTAACTTTCGGCCATTGCATGACCGTTGCCAGCACCGGGCGATAAACGCGTTCAATCCCGCGGCTCATCGCGCGAAACGCAGCGTTGCCGTGTTCATCTTCGCCTTGCAAAAAACGGCTGGCCAAAAACGGAATCAACGTCAGCGAGACCAGTAGCGACGCCAAAATGGTGACGACGACAGCAATCGGTAAGCTGCGAATAAACGCGCCAGCATTGCCAGGCAAAAACAACAGCGGCACAAATGCCAACACCAGCGTGGCCGTACAGCCCAACACGGCAACGCCGATTTGCCGCGTGGCTTTGATCGCGGCTTGTTGGCGGGTTTCGCCCATGCGAATCCACCGCGCAATATTTTCGGCGACCACGATCGAATCGTCGACGAGTAAGCCAAGCGCGATCACGAAACCAACGATGCTGAGCTGATTGAGCGAGTAGCCCAACCAAGACAAGAGCGCGACCCCAATCGCCAGCGACATCGGAATCGAGATCATCACGAGCAGCGAAGCACGCAGGCCAAGCGGAATCAGGGTAATCAGTACCAACACAATCGCAATAATGAAATCGCGTTGCAGGCCGCCGAGCCGGTGCGCGACGTTGCGCGATTGATCAAAGCCGTATTCGAAACGCATACCCGCAGGCAAGCCTTTTTGGGCTGCCGCCAACTCGTTTTTTACCGCAGCGACAACGTCGAAGATATTGACGCCACTGCGCATCGCTACCGTAATGAGTGCGGCACGTTCGCCGTTGAAGCGAAACGCAAACGCCTCGGGGGCGGTAGCAAAGCCAACGCTTGCAACATCACCAACGGTGGCGAGGCTGCCGTTCGGGCCGGCACTGACGACGGTATGTTCTAGATCGCCAATCGCAGCAAAGGCGCCCGACGTCTGCACCGTGAAACGCCGCGATCCAAGATCCACATCGGCGCCAGGTATGCTGGTGTTGCCGCCACCAATCGCGTTGATCAATTGGCTGACAGAGACGCCCATGCGAGCGAGCCGCGTCGGGTCAACATCGACGCGCGCTTCGGTTTCAGCAACTCCAAAAACCGCCACTTTCTTAACGCCTGCAAGCCCTTCGAGCCGACGCTGCATCGATTCGGTGACCACTTCGACTTCTTGCCACGGCGCAGTTGGCGCCACCAAGGCAACCTGCAGCACGCTGACGTTCGTCGTATCCATTTGGGTTACATCAACCGAAGTCACGCCGGTTGGCAGTTTGCTGCGCGCTTTTTCAACCTGACGCAGGATTTCACCCTTTTTGTCGTCGGTATCTACGCCAGTCTCAAACTCAACAACCACAACTGCAGCGCTATCACCGATGCGCGTAATTACCTTTTTGATCTGCGAAATCGACGCGATCTGCGTCTCTAGCTCGTGAACAACTTCTTGTTCGAGTACTTTTGAGCTGGCACCTGGATAGATTGCAACGACTGTGTAAATCGGCAAAGGAAACGATGGATCTTCGGCACGCGGAATGGTCCGAAACGCGGTCACGCCGAGGACAGCGAGGCAAATAAACGCGATTAACGTAAATTGTGGGCGGCGAACGGCGAGCTCGGTAATCTTCATGGCACACCTGCGCTGGCGATAATTTGCACGCTGCTTGCAGCCGTGACGTATGCGGCACCTTCGACGACGATACGCGCGCCTTCTGGCAGCCCAGCCGCTAGTGCGGCTTGATCGCCATCGAAGTACGCAACCGTTACCGGGATTCGCTGCACGTGATTATTTGCATCAATCGTCCACACCGCGGCACGTTTGCCGCCGCCATCGCGCAAGGCAGCTGCCGGCACTAGTGCGTAGGAGTTTTGCGGTGTTGGCTTGACCACAACATCGGCGATCATGCCTGCGCGTAAGGCTGGGTGTTGCGCGTGGGCGGGATCGAGGCGCAGCTCAATCTCGAAGGTGCCAAGCGGTGGCGATGCCGCAACGGCCAGCTCACTTACACTAGCCTGCAGCGCGCCGTTTTCGGCCAGCGCTTGCAAGGTGATGGCGGCAGCATCGCCGGTACGCAAGCGCACGACGCTTTTGTCAGACACTGCGCCGCGGACAACCCAGCCGGCGTCGTCGAGCGCAAGCAGCATCACCGGTTGCCCTGGGCCAACCAGTTCGTTGGGTTCGGCCAAACGTTTAACCACGCGGCCATTGCTGGGCGCCACGATGACCGCGTGATTACGATTGAACTGCACTGCACGCAATTGCGCGCGCGCCACCGACACGCCAGTGGTGACGTCATCGAGTTGCTCGCGGGTGGCGGCTTTGCCGTCGAACAACTGCTGCACTCGCTTTTGATCACGTTCAGCCTTGGTTACCGCCAGCGTGGCTTGTTCAACCCCTGCATCAATCTCGGCAGTCGATAGGGTTGCCAACACTTGGCCGCGCTTGATCTGTTGCCCTTCGTCGACTGCAACCCGGGCAACGATGCCACCTGTTTTGAAACTGGCACGAAGTTCGCCTTTGTTGGCCAGCACCCCCGATGCGTGCACGGCTGGCGCTTGTGACGCGTAATGCACGGTCGCCGTGGTAACCGCCACCGGCGGCGCGCTGGCCGGCGGCGACGAATGCGCCGAATCTGAACACGCTGGCTCCAGGGTAGCCAACGCGAGCACGCCAACGGCAAAGGAGAATCTGCATAGTTGTGATGACATTAGAGTTGCTCCGCTTCTTCGGTTACGCGTGCGAGTTCGACCATTTGTTGTTGCAGCTCAGCCACCGCGAGCACGCGCTCAAGCTGGGCGGAGATCAACGCAGTTTGCGCTGCTAAGACTTCAATTTGCGGGACACCACCAGCGACGAACCGCGTGTTCAGCAATTCGTAGGCGGCTCGTTCACTTTCGATCCGGCTATCGATCGTCGCAATCGCATCGCGTGCAGTACGGGCATGATCCCATACGGTGCGCACGTCGGCTGCAATTTGCGCGCGGGTCTGAGCGTCGGTTGCCGTCGCTGCTTGCCGTGCGAGT
>JAKQOD010000864.1 GCA_029565465.1 Deltaproteobacteria bacterium | reverse complement strand
CTGCGCCATCGCTGGGTCATCGTGCTGGCCTGCTTCGGCTCGTGTGCATCGTTGGCAGTTACGGGGCCGAAAGTCGGCGGCGGCTTTTTGCCACTCAACGATGAAGCGCAATTCGAAATCTATTTGCGCATGCCAGAAGGCACCGCCATCGAAGCAACTGAGATCATGGCCGAGCGCATCGCGCGTCACACCCGTGAAATCCCCGAAGTCGTCAGCACGCTCGTCACGGTCGCTGACGGCGAAACCAAACAGGCCAACGTTGCTAAAATCTATGTGCGCTTGAGTGACCCGGTTGAGCGGGTGCGTTCACAGGATGAAGTAATGAACGTGGCGCGGACATTGGTTGTCCCTGAACTGCCCGCGGGCGTCGTCGCTTCAGTGCAGTTAGTATCCGACTTCTCGATGGGTGGTGCCAACTTCCAAATTGGCTACATCATTAGTGGGCCAGACCTGGATCGCTTGGAAGTGTATGGCCAAAAAGCCATGGATGAGATCAAGAAGATCAAAGGCATCGCCGACTTGGATTCCAGTTTGCGCGCCCCCCTGGGCGAAACTCAAATCGTGCCGAATCTTGATCGCGCCGCGCTGCTTGGCGTCGACGCTGGCGACATTGCCAATACCTTGGCGGTCTTGGTTGGTGGCATGAATGCATCGGCCTTTGAAGACCGTGGCGATCAATATGTGGTGATGGTCCGCGCGGCTGAGAAATATCGCAACGATCCAAGTGCTTTCGGCCTCATCTCGGTGCCATCGCGAACGTTAGGCCAAGTGCCACTGCTTGATGTCGTCAAAATCGCAGCTGGCGAAGGGCCATCGCAAATCACGCGGATGTCGCGTTCGCGCGCAGTAACCGTGACCTGCAACGTGGCGCCGGGCGGTGCTCAGAACTTCATTCAGTCGGAGATTGAAAAGGTGCTGCGCGGCCTTGATATGCCACCGAGCTACAAGTTTGAGCCCTTCGGCCAAAGCAAAGAAATGGGCAAGATGATGACTGCCTTCTTGTTTGCGATCGCGCTGAGCTTCATCTTTATGTACTTGGTACTCGCGGCCCAGTTTGAATCGTGGCTGCATCCGTTCACCATCATTTTGGCGCTGCCGCTGACCTTGCCGTACGCGATGATGTCCCTGTTGTTGTTCAACCAGCAAATGAACATCTTTTCGATGCTGGGCCTCATCGTTTTGTTCGGCATGGTGAAAAAGAACGCCATCTTGCAGATCGATCACGCCAACCAACTGCGGGCACGTGGCATGGCGCGCGACGAAGCCATCGTGCGTGCTTGCCGTGACCGACTACGCCCGATTCTGATGACGACCTTTGCATTCGTCGCCGGCATGTTGCCACTTGTGTTTTCACACGGCATTGGCTCTGGCATGTCCAAAGCGATGGCCAGCATTGTGGTGGGCGGGCAAATGCTGTCGTTGTTGCTCACGTTGATCGCGATTCCGGTCATCTACTCATTGTTCGACAGCCTCGCAACCCGGATCAAAAACGGCACCGCGCGCATCAAGCGAGCCATCACGGGCAAAGGCCCCGAAGACCGCGGCGAAGGCGAGATTACCGACGACGCGCGGATGGCCGAGCTAACGCGCCTTAGCGCGCACCACTGACCCGTACGTAGCTAACCTGCTGTTCTTGATAACGCAGCGTGGTGCGCCGTCGAGCGCCGCCCGCGGACGAACGGTGCGTGCGGCGTTGCAATCCAAACGCAAGCCAAATTGTACAAATAGTGTCCGGATTGCGGACTGCAAAAAAAATGGATCTGGTTGCCATGCGCTCTTCCGTTTGCAGGTGCCCCTTTGATATGACGCGATCCCTCTCGCAGCAGCACAAGCTATGGCCACGAATAAACGACGCGACCTCCGCTCCTTGCTCTCGGTTCCCCATCTCGACCTGCAACTACAGGTTTCGAGTCGGTTGACCCGGCGAGGTTTTCCGCAACTGCGCCCTGCACAGTCGCAACTCTTAACCCTCATCGAACCTGGCGGTGTGCGCTTGGCCGATTTGGTGGCCACCTCGGGCCTCGCCAAACAAACGGTGGGCGATGTGATCGATGACCTTGAAGCATTGAAGATGGTTGAGCGTTACGCCGACCCAGAACACGGCGTAATCAAACGCGTGCGCTTAGGTGCCAAAGGCAAAGTGTGGGCCGCGGAAGTTCGCAAGGTGGCGGAAGCTGCCGAAGCACAACTGGAAGCAACGCTTGGTCGCAGCAAGATGAAAATGCTGCGCTCTTTGCTCGAAGAAGTTTCAGATGCGATCGCGGAACGCGGTTCGAACGCAGCGGCTTCTCAAAAGAAGTAGCTGGACAATCAGAAATTATCGGATACGGATACGGCGGGGGTAACCGATCTGCAGGTACCCCGTGGATATCCGAATATCCGTTACTAGGTTCTCGCTTCGTGCGTCGAACCATCGTAAATCACTCGTCGTCCGAGGCGGTTTACGCCACATGGATATTCAGGAGAAAGCTAATGAAGATTGCTAAGTTTCGTTCGATTGCACTGACGTTTGTAGGCGCCTCGCTCTTGGCTTCGCCAGCTCTCGCTGATGATCCAAAGTTTGAATTTGGCAAAGCCGAAGAAGTGAAAGCCGTCAAAGGCGTTGAATGGGACGCATCCGCCGAATTTGGCTTGGTGCTGACGACTGGTAACTCCGAAGTGACGACCATGTCAGGCGGCGCCAAGGCTTCGCGCAAGACCGGCAAAAACAAGCTGACGATGTCGGTCGATGGCACGTACGCGCAGTCGGGCATCCGTCGTGCGAAGGCCGGCGTAACCACCGTGAGTTCGGCATCGGACATTGAAACCGTCGACACTGTCAGCGCCAAAAACCTCACCGGCAAAGCCCGCTATGATCGTTATTTGACTGAACAGAACTCGTTGTTTTTGGGCATCATCGCGAAAACCGATGTGCCCGCCGGCATCAAGGTCGGCGGTTCGGCGCAAGCAGGCTATAGCCGTAGCTTGTACAAAAGCGAAAAATACGAAGCCGTATCGGAAATCGGGTACGACTACACGTTTACGCGCTTTGATGCAGCCGACGCCAAGAGCACCAACGTGCATTCGGCACGCGTCTATGCAGCTTTTAAAGGCAAGATGAACGAAGCCACCAACCTCGACTCAAGCGTCGAAGCGTTGCCCAACTTGAACTCGTTCACGATGCCAACCGGCGAAGTCAAAATCGGTGAAGGTACACGCGTGAACTTCCATGTCGGCATCACCTCGAAGCTCACCAAGAGCTTGTCGGTGAACACGTCGCTCGATCTCAAATACGCGAACCGTCCAGCTCCACTGTCGCTGCCGGGCGTAACGTTTGCGGCAGGGTTTACGCCAGAATCGGCCCAAATGGACTCGATTCTGAAAGCCTCGCTCATTTACTCGTTCTTTTGAGATGTGAAACGTTGCGCCGCTTGGGTGCTTCGTTTGAATTGAACACAAAACGCGTCGGGCAACCGGCGCGTTTTTTTATTTCAGTGGTGCGCCGCTGGCTAGTACACCGACAAACCAATCAACGCTTCGCGCGTCGTCTCGTTGTAAGCCTTGACAACACCAGCCCGTGCCGTAATGGCAATGTTGGTATTGATATCGAGCTGCGCTTGCACGCCGCCTTGCCCCACAAACGACGACGTGCGACCGGTATTCGGCAAGCCGTCTTCACCACGCACGCCAAAACTAACATTACCGTACAGGCCCAACGACAATACACTGACCGTCAGCGGCATGAACTGGGCTTGGGCGCCGTAGCGCTGGTCAAAAATCGTTTCACCAACAGCATTGGTGCGCCAGCCAAACTGCGCAAACGCAAACAATCCGATCTGCTGATTAAAATAGCGGCCAAGTTCAATCGAGGTCGAGGCCCCGGTGGCAACTGAGCCATCAGCACTTTTGAGCGTTGCAGCCCCCATCATTACACCATATGACCAACCTTCGCGGACCAATGGTGCACGCGCCAACTCTTGCCATGGCCCTTCATCTCTGCGCACCACGGCATGGTCGGCCCACGCCACTACGTTGGGATCGAGCGCGGCCAGTGGCATTGCTACATAGTTGCCATCGCGGCCAAACAAGTGAACTGGGTGCATCGGATGCAATTGCACGTCACCGTGAAACCGCGAACCTTCAATGACTGCGACTACGACAACGGCAGTGACCGCAACCGCAATCGCAACAATAGCTGCCGCTTTGGCGTCATCGGCGATCTTGCCGCCGCCGCCACCGCCACCGACGCTGCTGCCGCCACCCGAATGACCACTGCCGCCACGCCCAGGATTAGAATGACTGCCCAAATTGGGCCGGGTTCCAACCTGGTGAGCATCGCGCGGTGGCGCATAATCTCGCGTTACCACGATACGAGGGAAAAACACGATCTGCGTGTCCGACGTGACTTCAGGCTGGGTTTCAACTTCGCTACCGCTGAGCTCCTGCTCCACTCTCACCGACGCACCACGCGACTCGGGCGGTAAGCTTGCCAACCGTTCGAGTTCACTGTGTTTGATTTGGTAGGTAGAGGCAGCGCATCCCGGAGCCGCAGCAACCGCGAATGTCAGCAAACAAGCAAGCGAACGACGACGTTGGGCCATTGGCCCAAGGCTAGCAAGGAATCGGCCAATCGGGGCAGTCTTCGTACGTGGCGTTGACGCATTTGCCAGCCTGCCAACCGTTGCGTTTTTGCCACAGTGTGGCCACAGTTACGCGCTGTGACAGGCGCTGGGACAGCTTGGACGTTGGCCGACATTGAGCACCACGCAGTGGCGTTTGATGTAGCGTGTTTGAGTACCCCAGAGGTCGACCATTTTTGTTCATCAAGTGCATGGGTGGTGCCGGCGGCACAAGCCTTGATGCCATCGCGACGGCCGGTCATCGCAACCGACTCGGCGACCGCGCCTCGCAGTATTTTTGCGGCCATGGCCAATCAACATCCTGACGGTTTCGAGTACATCGAACCACTGGAGTTAGCGTGGGGGCTGGCATCGCCGTTGTTAGGCGCCGAACCAGTGGCAACGGTTGAGCTCGCCTTGCATCGGTTAGCCGCCGAGCGGCACTGGCGAATGGCACTACTTGCCGGCATCGTCGTCGATGGCGCCCACAGCCAAGCCCTCCAGCGCCGCTTGCCACGGGGTTGGGTGTTACGGCTGGGGCAACCCACCCTTCGGCATCGCGCCAACATTGCCGACGGTGTCGACGGTTTTCTAGCGCGCCGCTCAGCGCAGTTTCGCAAAACGTTGCTCAAAAATGTGCGCCGCGCCGAACGCGCAGGCATCTCCTTTGCCGCCGTAACCGTCACGGCTGCGAATGCGGCGGCATTGTTCGAACGCATCCTGGCATGTGAGCAACACAGCTGGAAAGGCCGCGACGAAGTAGGCATGAGCGTCGATGCTATGCGCAATTTCTACGCTGCGATGCTGCCTATGCTGGCGGCGTCGGGGGCGGCGCGGTTGATGTTTGCAAGCAACGCCGACCGCGATATCGCGTACGTGTTGGGTGCGCGCCTAGGCGCTGAATATCGAGGCTTACAGTTTTCGTATCACGACGACTACGCGGCGCTGAGCCTTGGCTCGCTGTGCCAATATCACCAGATCGTTGCGCTCGTCGCGGAAGGGGTCGAACTCTACGATTTAGGCTCAGAAATGGAATACAAGCAGCGCTGGGCCGAGGAGAATTTCGTCACGACGATACACACGATCATCCGACGCTGACCTGCGCTACGCTGGTTCCGGTTGATTCCGCATATGATCGGCCAACCGCGCCAGCGGTTCGATCAAGTATTCGTTGGCGTCTGGAATCGTAATCACATCGGCAATCGCTTTGCGCATGCACAGCATCCAGGCATCGCGTGCCGCCGTGTCGACGGCAAACGGCAGGTGGCGTGCACGCAAGCGAGGATGGCCGCGGCGTTCCATAAACATCTGCGGGCCACCAAGCCAACCGCTCATGAACCAATACAGCTTGTCACGGCTCTCGGCTAAATCGGCCGGATGCATGGCGCGCAATGTGGCAACTTCGGGCAAGCGATCCATGTAGTCATAGAAACAATCAACCAAGCGGCGGATAACGGCATCGCCGCCGATGTAGTCGTACGCAGATTGTTTGGTATTTGTCATTTTTGGTACTGCGCTTTCCACTGGTCATACGGCATGCCATAGATGGTTTCCCGCGCGGCGGCGTCCGTCATTTCGATGCCACGGGTCTCCGCTTCGGCGCGGTACCATTTGGCCAAGCAGTTGCGGCAAAACCCTGCCAAGTTCATGACATCAATGTTTTGCACGTCGGTGCGGCTGCGAAAATGCGCAACCAAGCGGCGAAACGCTGCGGCTTCGAGTTCGGTTCGAGTGGCGTCGTCCATGCGCGGTTTGTAGCACCTTTCGCCTTGATCGTGATACCCACAGACCGATGGAGCCAGCCCCAGACGACTACCCCGCAAGCGTGACCCGCCTGCGCGATGAACACCGTGAATACTTCGTCATTGGGACGGCGCACGTTTCGCACACCAGTGTCGACGAAGTGCGCAGCGTGATCGAACGAGTCCGGCCAGACGTGGTTGCCGTCGAGCTCTGCCAGCAACGTTTTGATGCACTGACCAAAGATAGTGCGTTTCGAGATCTCGATATTTTCAAGATCGTGCGCGAAGGCAAGACACTTTTCTTGCTTGGGCACCTAGCGTTGTCATCGTATCAGCGCCGCATGGGCGCCTCGCTTGGCATCAAACCTGGCGCGGAACTGCTCGCTGCGGTCGAGGCCGGCCGAGCCGCTGGCAGCCGCATTGAGCTCATCGATCGCAATGTCAACGTGACGCTCAAGCGAACCTGGAAGAACATTGGATTTTGGAAACGCAACATGTTGCTGGCCTCGCTTATCGCGGGCGACAGCGACGAAAAGCCAAGCAAAAGCGCTGCACCGACACCTGCGCCGGCAGCGCCTGCGGCTCAAGCGGACGAACTCGCCAATAAGATTGAAGGCCTCAAAGACCCCAAAACGCTTTCGGAGATGCTGGCCGAATTCGCGCGAGTCTTGCCCGAAGTAAAAGTCCCGCTCATCGATGAGCGTGATCAATATTTGGTTTCCAACATGACCGACACAGCCGGCGCCGCCCAAAAGGTCGTTGCCGTCGTTGGCGCAGCGCACGTGCCTGGCATGAAGGTTTGGTTTGGCAAGCCAGTGGATCGCACGGTCCTCGATCAGTTGCCCAAACCGTCGTGGTGGTGGACGGCACTCAAATGGTTGATGCCGATCTTGCTCGCGGTTGCGTTCGTGGTTGCATGGCGGCGTTCCGATACCAGCAGCTTTGCCGAAATGATG
>JAKQOD010000862.1 GCA_029565465.1 Deltaproteobacteria bacterium | reverse complement strand
TATGCCTGCACCAACCTGGGCGACTTGCTGTTCAATTCGCCGGAAGACCGCGAGCAAATTAAGCTAGGCATCGATGTGTACCAAGGCGCCTGCAATGGCGGCGAAGCATCAGCGTGCCGGCAAATTGGGCTTGCTTACGTGGACGGTCGTGGGTTGCCCAAAAGCAACGCTGCCGCTGGCGTTTGGTTACAGAAGGCCTGCGATGGCAATGATGCGCAGGGGTGTGTTGCGATGGCTGCGCTTGACCCTGCGAAGGCAACATCGTTAAACGAAAAGGCTTGCAAGCTGGGCGCGCAAGCGGCCTGTGCCGCTGCAAAGTGACCTGCTCAAATATTCAGCAGTAGGGCTGCGGTGCATATGTAAGTATGCGCATCCAGTAGCACTCCGGACGTCGCCAACATTGATTTCACAGATTATCCACAGGCCTTGGGCTGCGGCGGTTTGTCTCTATCTATTCATATAGTTAGAAGATTGAAATCTGTGAATAAGCCGTGTTGACAAGTGCGAATCAAGGCTGAATTGCCGCAATGCGTCTGCCGATTCGACAGTATTTTAGGTGTCCGCAGGGCGGACAGCAAACGTCCGCAGACCGGACCCCAGGCGTCCGTGGGCCGGACATGCCGCGTCCGCAGACCGGACCCCAGGCGTCCGCGGACCAGACATGCCGCGTCCGCAGACCGGACCCTTCGGACACTTGCACCGGGCGACTTTCGTGCGTTGCTCAGTGCCCAACGAATGGGCGTTGCTGCACGATCCAGAAATCTTCACCCTCCAACACCCATTCAACATCCAGTGGCACAACCGGATCCAGCAAAGGCATAAACGCCTGCACCATGTTGACGAGTTTCTTGGCACGTACTTCGCTCAAAATTACGCCGCCATTGGGTGCTGGCAATTCTTGGATGCCACCCGACTTGTCGAACACCAACATGGTTGGGTCATCGGAGCGACTGATGATCTTGGTGCCATCGTTGTTGCCATCGAAAAGGATTTGCTCGGGTACTTTTTGGCCTTCCACTACTTTCATGCCCAAGCCCCACTTTGCGTTGATGGTAAAGCTGTTGGTTTCGCTAGGGTTCCAAAGGTTCTTTGTGATCAATACGCCAGCGGCGGTTGCGTTGACGCCAACCTGGACGAGGACGGCAGCGAAGACTTGCCGATGGTCGATCCCAAATGCTTCACGCTCTTCAACTGCGCGCAGGTTCCATAACGAAGCCCACACGGTTTTGAGTGCTTCGCCGAGCGGCGCACGGCCAACCACGTTCGGCACCGTGTCATAAAGGCCGGCGCCATTGAATCCCGGCAAATCTTCGGAGTTTGTTGATGAACGAACGAACACGCCACGCCCACCAAGCTTGACCGCAACGCGCTTGAACAGCATGTCCAACACCGCCGGATCAACTGGCGCGGCGACGATCGCGGTACGCAGTTTTGCCAGTTCGCTACGACGCCATGCAGGTTCTGCCTTCCAGCGCGGATCATTCAACATGGTGGTGAGCATCACGTCGAGTTTGTGCTGCTTCATGTGGCGCACATAGTAGAAGAACGGGACCCCGAAGCCTTCCGGCACCCGCACCCCAGGCAAATTGGCGCTTTTGACTTCGCCGAGGTTGGCGGTTTTGGTGCCATAACTCGTAACATCTTTGGCGCGAATCCGGCCCAGCATCGCCAGGTTGGCGTTGCTTAGATTCGCCTCTGGCAGCTTCACGGTTTTGGCGCTTTTGACGCGGGTCTGAAACTGCTCGATCTCCGCTGGCGTTGCAGCCCGCAGGATCATACCGGTGTCATTGACTTGGTAATAAACCGTCTTACCGTCGAGCGCTAATGCTTTTTCACGGGCGTTCTTGTCGCCTGCATTCGGGATGTTCCATGCATTGGCACGCAGGTTGACGTGCGACAGCGGGGTCGAGAACGTTGTTGCGATAATGCCCGCCACCGGCGTGATGTCGGGATAACTTTCTTGCAGCAGCACGATATCGTTGCGACTGTACAAAAGCGATTCGTAAGGCGTGCCAACGGGGACCACGTGCAAGGTGCCAACCGCGGTGCCTTTATTGAACGCTTGATATGGCGAGGCTTTGTAGATGTCGTCGTTGGTGATCGTGGTGATGCCGAGCTTGGCTACTTCTTTGCCGACCTTTTCTTGCATCGGTGAGTCTGGACGGAACAGAATGTTCTTTTCAAAAAACGTTTCGGCAAGACGTTTTTTGACGCGGACCACCGTGGCAGCGTCGGCTTTGTCGCCTTCCCAAAACGAGAATGTCCATTTGCTGACTTTGAGATGGTGCGTTAGGTAGCCCAAGATAAAGCGCGGCTTTTCGCGTTCATAGTTTTTGTTGTATTCGCGAATGTTGTCGGCGGTCCATGGCAGTTTCAGCAGCACGCCAAGCACGAAGTCGGCGTGAATATTGAACAGATTGACGTCGATAAAGTAGATGTCATTGCTTTTGACATCGATGATGAACTTGCCGAATTCATCGGGCCCGACTTTTTTTGAGTAGCTGGCCCACGTGCGCACGTCGGGTACGCTGCGCACCCATGCACGTTGTTCGGCCGCCTGCACCGGGGCTGGGTTAGTAGTCAACGAAACCGTAGCAGTCGACGCAGCGATGGCCGCGAGCACAGCAAAGCGTGGGAGTTGGCGCATGTGCTGGTTATAACGCGGCAACCCGGGTGGTGGTCTGTTCTGACACGGTAGAATCCGCGCGAATCCATGTGCTAGCGTCGCGCGTTATGACATCTGAAACACCGGCCGGATGGCTTGGCAGTCGCGCAGCAGCACTCGCCGTGCTGGTTGCCGCGTTGGGCTATTTTGTCGATATCTACGACCTCATTTTATTTGGCATGGTGCGGGTGAAAAGCTTGGCCGACCTCGGCATCACCGCCACACCGGACCAAACTTCGACGGGGTTGTTTCTGCTCAACATGCAGATGATCGGGATGTTGCTGGGGGGCTTGCTGTGGGGCATGTTGGGCGACCGCCGCGGACGGCTTTCGGTGCTCTTCGGTTCGATCGCAACCTACTCGTTGGCCAACCTGGCCAACGGCATGGTGACGACCGTCGATCAGTATGCAATCTGCCGGCTGATAGCCGGCATCGGCCTTGCCGGCGAACTTGGCGCCGGCATTACGTTAGTGGCCGAACTGATGCCCAAACACTCACGCGGGTGGGGCACTACCTTGGTCGCCTTGGTTGGCATGTGCGGCTGCTTGGTTGCCGCGATCATCAGCGGTGCGATACCGCAATTGTTTGGAGGCGTCCACTGGCGTACCGCGTACTACATTGGTGGTGGGTTAGGCATTGCGTTGTTAGGCTTGCGGGTGGGCGTTGTCGAGTCAGGCATGTTTCACCGCGTTACCGCACACGCCGTCACCCGTGGGAATTTTCTGGCGTTGTTCACGTCGCGGGCTCGTGCGCGACGCTACATTTCGATCATTCTGGTCGGCGTGCCGATCTGGTTTGTCATCGGGATTCTTGTGATGTTCTGCAAGGAACTTGGCGGCGCCCTGGGGCTCAATCCTGTACCGCGGGTACCAACCGCATTGTTTTTTTGTTACCTGGGCTTGGCATTCGGCGATGTGGTGGCTGGCGCGCTCTCGCAAGCGTGGCAATCACGGAAGCGCGCATTTGGCGTTTTCTTGGGGTTTTCTGTCGTTGCGATTGCGCTGTATTTTACGGTCGGACCGAGCTCGCACACGTGGTTCTACGTCTGTTGTTTCGTGCTTGGCTTGGGAGCAGGCTACTGGGCATTGTTTGTTACCTCGGCCTCCGAACTTTTCGGTACCAACATGAGAGCAACGGCAACAACAACAGCGCCCAACTTTGTTCGCGGCGCGGTGGTGCCGATGAGCATAGGATTCGAAGCGTTGGCGCGAACCCAAGGCGTGGTGGTCGCGGCGTTGGTGGTTGGTGCAGTTTGTTTCGCGTTGGCTGCTGTGGCGCTGCTTGGCTTCGAAGAAACTTTCGGACGCGACTTGGATTTTGTTGAGTAGCGCCTCGCGAGCGCAAGCAGTTTGCGCGAAGCGCCAACAAATCGGTTGTGCATCCCATGCTAGGCACCAACGCGGCGTTGCGGTAGCATCAAGGCATGTATGCTCGACTTGGGGTTTCGTTAGCGGCTGCAGCGGCCGTCGTTTTTGTTACAAGTTGTGACGGCTGCTCGGGGCGCAACAACAGCCAAGTTGATGCGTCTAGCGACGCAGGCCTGTGTGGCAGCGAACAATGCGCCACCGACGAAGTTTGCCGCTATAGCACCTGTGTGCCAACGCCAACTGCATGTAGCACCAGCGCGGAATGCATGGGTGATACCTATTGCGATACCAGTGCTGGCGAGTGTTTGCCTTTTGGTGTCGGCCCGGGTGGGACCAGTAATGCCGATTGCCGGCGTCAGCCGGTGCCGGGTGTGTTCTTGCCAGGCGCACAATGTGAGTGGCTCGGGCCACCGCCGGGTGACATGTACCCCGACCACAAGAACATCCTTGGCACCCCAGCGGTGGCTTTTTTAGGTGGCGAAGGTGAGTTTGCATCACCTGCCATCGTTTTCATTTCGTACAATTTTACTGATGGTGGAGCGGAATCCTCACAAGGCACCGACCCTCGGTATTTTGGGGTCATCCGTGTCATCGACGGCCGCGACTGTCGTCAACTTGCGACCATTGCAACGCCGACCGTGATTGCGTCCAGCAGCGTGGCGTTGGCCGATATCGGGGGCGCCGATAGCACGCCTGAGATCATTGCTGCCCGCACCGATGGTGGGCTTGCCGCGTGGACGCTGGCGGCCAATGGTCAGTGGCAGGTGCATTGGAGCAGCGCTGACCAATTCGGCGATACCAACACGAACTGGGCAGGCCCTGCGGTGCATGATCTGAACGACGACGGTTTGCCCGAGATCTTGATGTTCGGTGCTGTATGGGACAGCAACGGTGTCATGCTCACGCAAACGCCGCCCGTCCTCGAAGGCGGCTTGCAAGGTTTTATTCCGGTGGTTGGTGATTTGGACGGTGATGGTGCACCCGAACTCGTCGCTGGCGCGGCCACGTATAGCTGGGACACCACGACGACTGAGTGGGTAGCAAAACAGTCCTTAACTGGGGGTACAAATGGCTTCACTGCCATCGCCGACTTCGGAACGTTTGGTCTCGACCCCGGCGCTGACAATCGAGCCATGCTTGATGGTGTCGCCGAAATCGCGGTGGTTGCGAATGGTATTGTTGCTGTCTACAATGTGCACGGTCGGCAGTTATTCAACGTTGCCGTGGTCGGCACACCGGCGGGGCGCGGTGGCCCACCAACGATAGCGGACTTTGATGGTGATGGCCGGGTCGAAGTTGCGTCGGCGGGTGCCACCGCATATTCGGTTTTTGACATGGACTGTGCTGGCACGCCAGATCCAACCACGTGTCCAAGCCTGCACACTGATGGCGTGTTGTGGAGTGCGGTATCGCAAGATCGATCATCGAATGTGACTGGGTCGTCGGTTTTTGATTTCGATGGCGACGGGCGCGCGGAAGCCGTCTATGGCGATGAATGTTTCACCCGGGTCTATGATGGGGTGACTGGCAAAGTGGTGTATTCGCGGTTCCGGCGTTCGTGTACCTGGTATGAAAATCCGGTGATTGCAGATGTTGATTCAGATTTTAATGCTGAAATTATTTCGACATCGAACACCAACTGCCCAAACATCGTCTGTCCCGCAGTGGATCCAATTTTCGACGGTATCCAATGCAGCGATGATGCCGATTGTCCAACCGCGACAACGTGCTTACGCGATGCAGCGATGGACCCTCTCGGCCGCTGCCGGTGTGGCGCGGATGCCGATTGTGGCGGCGACGGTTTCGTCTGCGTCGACCCTATTGCTGGTGCATCGGCGATGGGCAAAGTATGCCGCGCATCGAATCCGGGCATCAACTCGGCGTTTGGCTTGCGCGTGCTTGCTGACAATCTCGATCGTTGGGTGGGCACCCGACCGATCTGGAATCAACATGCCTATAGCGTTACCAACGTTGATGATCGCGGCAAGATTCCCAAGACAAGCCAATGGCTGCGCAACTGGACCCAGCCAGGGCTCAACAACTTCCGCCAAAACTCGCCAGGCACGGGCAGCCCCGCTGGCGCGATTCCTGACATGACGATCAAGCGCACCAAAGTTACGTGTGATGGAGGCATGAAAGCGACGGTGGTGGCAGAGGTTTGTAATCGGGGCACCGAGCCAGTAGCCGCAGGTATGCCATTTGCGGTGTACGCTGACGGTGAAACCGCGCCGCGGTGTAAGGGGCAAACCGACTCGCGGGTCTTCCCTGGTCAGTGTATTCCGGTTAGCTGTCAATGGACCGGCACTAATGGCGCTGGTCATGCAGCCATCGACGACCGCGGCATGGGCGACGGCATCAACACTGAATGTCGCGAAGATAACAATCAAAAAGGTTTTACGGTGAACTGCCCGTAGGACACGCATCAACACGGGGACACGGACACGGACACGCATCAACACGGGGACACGGACACGGACACGCATCAACACCGGGACACGGACACGGACACGCATCAACACCGGGACACGGACACGGACACGGACAAGCATCAACACCGGGACACGGACACGGACACGCATCAACACCGGGACACGGACACGGAGTCACAGGACAATCTTCGTTGACCAAGTGGCCCCGCAGATGTCCAGTTACCCGGGATCCCGCGCGACGCGACGCGCGGTGGGGTGAATTTCGCGGCTGGGCCGCGGAAGAGGGGACGGGAAAGTCCCCTCTTTATCGAGGAGCCACCCAGATTTGAACTGGGGATGGAGGTTTTGCAGACCTCTGCCTTACCACTTGGCGATGGCTCCGAAGTGCAATCGTTAGTACCAAATGACCGGGCCAACAGCAATCACGCACGTGGAAAAATCGCTGGAACAAACCACGGCTGGGTGGCGCTC
>JAKQOD010000861.1 GCA_029565465.1 Deltaproteobacteria bacterium | reverse complement strand
CAATGTGGATGCCTTTGGCCAATCCCCCTCCGATTGATGCATGATCTGCCATCCAATTTGAGTGAGGCCTTTGTATTCAACGAGAACCGGACCAATGCGTTCGCCAGGGTTTTCCTGTTGAAACTCCATCAGTACTCGCATGCATCTTTCGCCCGGACCGTGGGTTTCCGCCGATTGCTCTTCAGCTGTCATCTGGTACGGCGCATCGCAATTCAACACGGTTTGTTCCACCTGCGACCACGAACCTTTTTGCTTGCATGCAGGAAGGCTAGATAGTGCGGCTATCAACAATAGTGTACGACAATTCATACAGCTCCTTTATCGCCGGGATGAACCCCTTCAATTTTGTTCCTAATCTGATTCAGTTGTTGCAGTCGAGTTCGCCAAACATCAACTTGCTCGGCTGCAGCAACGTGGCAATGTTCCATTTCGCCAATCGCGATCGGCAATTCCATCGCTTGCTCCATACCCCGTTGCAGCGCCATGTTGTAACCACGGCCAGCCTCACTCGTGTAGGCCGGTCTAACGTCGCGCCCGACGGCAGCGACTCCCAGCAACCGACCGATGACATGTTCCACCAGCGGAATCGCGGCGATGATTGCGGCAACTTTCTTCTGACCAGCACTGTCAGGACCGGCACTCGCGGCGTCAGACTGGGCAGATTTATTGTACGCCGCTCTTCGCGACGACAACGTAGAGCGAAGCTTTGCAGTTGCATTGTCTGACTGGGCCAATGCACGCGATACACTTGCAGTGTGCGCGCTAAGCCGGTTGCGCAGTGCTGCCGACTTCACGTTCGCCAGTTCGCTCTCAATTGCACCAAGCTTTTTGCGCGCCGCGCGCACATCATGCAAATCCGCGGAGTGCAGGATTTGGAATGCAATGCCAGCGGCAAGGCCTGGCAAACCCGCGGCACCACTCTCGGCCAACGATGCCAATGCACTAAGAGCACCAAGACCTTTTTCTATCGCGTTCACACCACCTTCGAATCCCGATTGCAGCGAATCGATCTCGCGGCGGACTTCGTCAGCCTGATCTTCCAAGTCCGCGGCTCGCATATCTTTGCGCATTGCGTCTAATGCATTCGTGGCCTCCGCAAGACCTGCTTTCGTTGCTGCAACCTCGGCTAGTGCTGCATCCAAATCCTCATCGGACTTCGCAGTCCCAAGAGCACTTTCATCAATTGTGCCCGCACCTTGTTCACCATTTTTTGCGGCGGTTGCAATTGCGTTGTTGTCAGTCTTACTTAGGACCAAGCCGCCACTCGCATTGAACAACGTGCCGAGCTGAAGGCCCCCCCGCACCGGCAAAGCTTGCCTCTCCGTCAAATCCTGCAGGCTGCCTTTGTAGCCTTCGTTCATTTTGAAACCCATGGCTTTCAACGATGGGTCCCGTTCTGCGTGCCGCAAATGATTCATCTCTTGCGCCATGGGAGCTTGTTTAGCCTGCGTGGTTTGCGCAGCGTGTAAATAAGCTGCCCATGCTTGCTCGCGCGCTTTCGCGTGGGATGCCGAAATCGTTGGTTGTTGCGGTAGCTGTTTTGCGATTGAGCTATCCGGCTGATCGTCATGGTGCGAAGGGTTAAACTCTTGCACTCGAAACGTACCTATTCCCGGTTCGTGCTTTTGCGGAACGAGCTGTCGTACTGGGTAAGGGTCCGCAGGTACGGTTAGAGTAATGAACGCGTTCCAGTTCACTTCTTTCTCGTCCGGCAACTTGGGTTCAGCCCCGTGTACTGCATGACTAGTTTTTGGCTGTTCAGCCGGCGCAACTGTGGGCTTCTTGGTTTCCATATCGGGCATGTTGATTCTCCTGATGAGCGGTGAAATCAGCGACGGGCGATGGCGGCGCGGCGGGGTGCGTCGGCGAGGAATGCGAGCAAACGATTGCGGCGCTCGACGACGAAGGTTGCGAACCGAGCACGCAAGACATCAGCGGCCGCCACAGGGTTGTCGAGGGTATTTGCTTTCAGCCGACGCAAGAGTTCGCGGCTTTGTTGCAATGACAGCGCAGCGAAGGCGGCGCCGAGCTGCTGCTCCTTAAGGGCAAAGCGAGTTGCAGCCGAGCCGTCGATGGGCGCGTCGATGATGGTGATGAGCTGCGCTTCAAGTTCAGCTGAAAGTTGAAACGTTGGCCGTGGTGGTGCTTCGACATCTGTCGCCGGCGGCTCGTACACCGATTGCGAAGCGCTGTTGGCAACACGAAGTGGCCCGGCGGTTTGGGGTTGCAGCGCGACTGGCACAACATGTTGAGCCCCCGCGCCACCCGGCACTTGTAGTTGCGGAACGAGTGCCGACGCGACATCACCGCTACTGTTAGCTGGCATCGGGACCGACGTGAGTCGCGGACCAGTGCCCACTGGCCGTGGCGCGCGGGCTTTTTCAATCGATGCAGCTGGTTGTGCAATAGCTAGGTTCGACATGGCGGCTCCTGTTGTGGAGGCGCCTATCGCGACAAGTACGCAATCGGTTGCTAGATATTTCGAAATGCTCGCCCGGTTCTGGCGCAACACAATACCAGTGCAATTCCATGTAGTTAGCGAGAAGACATAACAACCATGTTGCGCTTTGCGCAATCATTCGCATGCTTTCGCTGGGCCAGCTGCGCCCACCCTACCAGTGGTTTCGCATACACTTATTTTCCGTGACTAGCCTCGAAGCTCTTGCCACCGTTGCCCACCACTGGCTCACGTATGCGTTCGTGGTGTTCCTTGGCATGTTGTGGGGCAGCTTTGGCAACGTTTGCATTTATCGATGGCCGCCAACGGATGAATTTCCCAAAGGCCGTTCGGTAGTGACGCCACCGTCGCATTGCTTTGTCTGCAAAGCCAATGTGAAGTGGTACGACAATTTTCCGTTGTTGAGCTACTTGTGGTTGCGTGGCAAATGCCGCAACTGCAAAACCGAATTTTCACCGCGCTACTTGATCGTCGAAGCGTTGGGCGGCGTGTTGTTTGGGCTTGCGTGGTGGGCTGCGATGAACCATCCCGAGTTCACCACGTTCAATGAACGACTGATCGGGTTCGTCGTGTATGCAGGTTTCTCGTTCTTCATTTTGATCGTAACGTTCATCGATCTCGATCACATGTTGATTCTCGATCTCATCACGTATCCGTCGGTGGTGATCTTTTACGGCTTGTCGTTGGTGCTTGGCCACGTTTGGTGGCACGGCTTGGTCGGCGCCGCGTTTGGCTACGGCATCATCGTTGCGATCCGCACGTTGTACTACGCCATGCGCAAACAAGAAGGCATGGGCCTAGGCGATGCCAAACTGCTTGCGGTGATCGGCGCGCTATGGGGCTGGCAAGGCGTCATGGTGGCGCTCTTTGGAGGGTCAATCATCGGTTCGGTGATCGGGATCGCTGCGATCATCGGTGGCAAGCTGCGTGGTGGTGCGCCCAACGATCAGGAGGCGACCGCAGACGCTGGTGATGCTGAAGCCGCCGACAGCGACGAGCCCGTACCCGATGGCATGAACTTCGCCATTGGCTCGGTAGCCTTGCCGTTCGGGCCGTTTCTTGCCGCTGCAGCCATGGCTTACACGCTGTTGCACCCATATTTTTCTATTCAGTTGCGGCACTGAGTTCGTCCGCACCCGCGTGCAGTCGTTGTATGCTGCGCTGCCATGACGCACGCGGCCTATCTCGCTCTCGTCGACGAATTGCTCGAACACAATCGCCGTTATTACGTCGACTCGGCGCCCACCATCAGCGACGTTGAATACGATCGCAAATCGAAACAGCTCGATCAGATCGAAGCTGCCAACCCGAGCTGGGTTGTGGCTTGGTCACCGTCGCAGCGCATCGGTCATGCGCCGATTTCGGAGTTCGTCAAAGTTGAACGCGCAGTGCCAATGCTGTCGCTCGATAACAGCTACAACCTCGACGATCTGCGCGCGTTTTACGACCGTGTCGTCAAAGGCCTCGGCAGCGAAACGCCGATTTTCTCGGTTGAGCCGAAGATCGATGGCTTCGGCATCGAGCTAACCTATCGCGCTGGCGAATTGGTACTCGCAGCTACTCGTGGCGACGGCAAAATCGGCGAAGACGTGACGGCAAACGCACGTACCGTGCATGGCGTCACTGGCAAATTGCGCGAGCCGATCGACTTGGTGATCCGCGGCGAAATCTACATTCGCAAAGATGACTTCGTTGCGATCAACGCTGCACGGGTTGCAGCCAACGAAGAAGAATACAAAAATCCGCGCAATCTGGCCTCGGGGTCGATCAAGCAGCTCGATCCGCGCGAAGTCGCCAAGCGCCCGATGCGCACGATTCTTTATGAAGTTGTCGACGGTGAAACGGTGGCCCGTGGCCATCTTGAGTCACTGGCCTTAGCGAAACGCGTGGGCTTGCCAATTTCCGAGCACAACGCAACAGCGACCACGTGGGACGAACTCGCGGCGACGATCGAAAGTTGGCAAAACCGGCGCGACGACCTGCCGTATGAGCTCGACGGCTTGGTCATCAAGGTCGATGCATTTGAACAGCGCGCACAGCTCGGCACCACATCGAAGTTTCCGCGCTGGGCCATCGCGTACAAGTTTCCAGCGCGCCAAGTGACGACGATTATCTTGGACTTGGAAATCAACATTGGCCGCACTGGCGCAGTGACACCGGTTGCGATTTTGGAGCCTGTCGACGTTTCGGGCACCACGGTGTCGCGTGCTTCGCTGCACAACTGGGATCAGGTTGCGCGCTTGGGCTTGGGCAAAGGCGACCGCGTATTGATCGAAAAAGCCGGCGAGATCATTCCGCAAGTATTGGGCATTACCGAATCGTCGGGCGGCGCGCGGTTTGCAACGCCAACCGAGTGTCCGGTATGCGGTACAACGCTCGAGCGCGCCGAAGGCAAAGTGGTGTTGGCCTGCACCAATCGGCTGGGATGCCCAGCGCAACAGCTGCGCACGATTGAGTTTTTTGCATCGCGCGGCCAGATGAACATCGACGGTCTTGGTGAAAAGATCGTCGAGCAGTTGGTCAGCGCCAAACTGGTAAGCGATGTCGCGGATCTTTTTGATTTAACTGCGGCCCAGCTCGAAAAACTCGAACGCTTCGGCAAGTCGTCGGCGAAGAATCTGATCGCAGGCATCGCTGAAGCCAAAAAGACCGCAACGTTTTCGCGGTTGTTGTCAGCGCTTGGCATCGCCAATGTTGGGCGCACCGTGGGCGCGCCGATTGCGGCCAAGTATGGTTCGCTGCGCGCACTGCGCGATGCAGTTGCTGCCAAAGATTCGGCCGCATTTGTGGCGGAGCTCTGTGAGATTGAAGGCATCGGCGAAATCATTGCGACTGCCGTCGACGCCTACTTCCGCGATCCGGCTGCAGCAGCACTCGTCGACAAATTGCTAGCGCGTGGTGTTGATCCAATCGAGCCGGTAGCTGCCGTGAACACGAACGGCAACTTGGTTGGCAAAACGTTTGTCGTTACCGGCACGTTGTCGAAGCCTCGCCCGGAAGTACAAAAAGACATTGAAGCAGCTGGTGGCAAAGTCGTTGGCTCGGTCAGCAAAAAGACCAACTATCTCGTCGCTGGCGCCGATGTAGGACAAGCCAAAACCGAAGCTGCGACCAAAAACGGCGTTGCGATTATTAGCGAAGCTGAACTCAATGCATTGATTGCAGGCAGTTAGCCAGCGATGGCCGAACCGCGCGGGCAACCCGCGCGCAACCCGCACGTAACGCGCGGTCGAGTACAGCTGCGACAGCTGCGACAGTGCAGCGTCGCTGCCGCTGTGCGCAGACGGCGGGTTGCTAGTGAGTGTCACGGGCTGCCGTGTTGGCGCAGGCCGTAAGGCCATAGCATGTAAGCATGAGCCTTGTTGCCCTCACGCGATTCCTTGCTGCGCGGGTTTCACCACAACATCGGCTGCGGTATGGATGCCCCGTGCCGCGCATCACGCCCGACGAAGATCTGCCTGAGTTCCGAGTCAATTGGGAGCGCGAAACCATCGCGCGTGCACAAGAACATTGGACTCCGGAGCGCACTGCACAGCTTGCCGATGGCAAAGCGCTGTTGCTGCCGCCTGCAAGCAATGCGCCGCTGCTGCGCGCGCTTGGCTTGCTGCACCGCGATGGCTCGATGCCACCGAAGCAAGTGCGCAAATTTTGGCAGGTGTGCCACATGGTGACCTTGCTCAGTGCGCAATTGCGCGATGTGTTCGCCAATGGCAAAGCAAGCCAAGAACCGATTCGCATCGTCGACGTTGGGTGCGGGCGTTCGTATCTAACGGTGGTGCTGGCGTGGATGGCCAAACATCAATGGCACGTGCCCGTGCAAGTCTTAGGCATCGATCGCAATCCCGATGTGATCGAAGAATGTTATCGCCGCGTGCGGTTGTTACAGCTCGACGACTGCGTGCGATTTATGCATTCCACCGTCGAAGAATTCGCACCGGCCCAAGCGTGGGCGCTGCACTATTCCGCAGCTGCGACCGACAGCAGCGGCGACGCCACGACAGCCGCTCCGCACGTGGTGCCAACAGCGGCTGCGCAGGCAGTGGTGCCAACCATCCACGCCGTCATCGCGTTGCATGCCTGCGACACCGCGACCTGCGATGCGCTCGCCCTCGCCGTGCGCGTCGACGCGCAACTCATTGCGGTGGCACCGTGTTGCCAAGCCGAACTAGCCCGCGGATGGGCTGCGCTAGCCGAACGCGCTGAAGTTGGCGCATTCGCAGCCATCTGGCACACACCACATCTGCGCCGCGAAACCGGCGCCGATATCACCGACGCCATGCGAGCCGTGCTGTTGCGCAGCGCCGGCTACAACGTCAGTGCCATCGAATTCGTGCCGTCTGAACACACCCGCAAGAACACCCTCATCCGAGCGGTCCGAAACCCGGACACAACTCCAGAGCAACAACGCGCGCACCGCGCCGAATACGACAACCTCGTCGCAGCCACCGGTGGCATTGGTATCGCGCTCGCGAAATCCCTCGGCCCGGCGTAGCGGCGTCGCGCAAATTTGCGCTACGGTGACCTAATGCAGGGTGATGGTTGGCGCATTTCTTCCTGGTCGCAGCAGCATGCTGCTGGCCGGATCGTCAGCACTGCCGGTGAACTGCCGTTTGCCGCACAGGTTGCTATGGTTGATGATTTTACGATCGGCGAACCGGTTGTTGTTACGCTAGCTGGAACAAGCCCGCCGTATGAAGTAGCCAGCATTCGACCTCGCGACTTTCGATCGCTGGCGCCGGCGTCCGACGTCACCGAGCACGTTGCAACGACCACCGCGTTGACACCCACGCTGCACCAGCTTGGGGTTGTTTCATCTGCGCTCGAGCGGCTCGAACTGGTGATTGCTGGCGAAGACTATCCTCATCCCTCCGCGCCTGTCTTCCTAACGTTGCGATTCACCAACGTGCGCCACGTGCAGTTGCCAACCTGCAGCGATCGGTTTTGCCGTCTGGTCTCGCTGCGGTTGGGCGCCGCGCTACAACGTCCGCAGCTCGCGCGGATTGCAGCGCGCACGGCTGCCGCCAGCAGCGACGCTGAACTCTTTGTATTCGAACCTTACGAATTCGACGAAGCGCCGGGCTTCGTCATTGCCAAAATGCTCAACGTTTAGTGCTGCAAGCCTGCCAGCACGGCTGCGGCAACTTTCGTAACGGTTTGTTTGCCGGTGTCGACGACGAGGTCGGCGAGTTCGTAGCGCGGAATGCGCGTGGCAAGCAGGGTGCGCAGCTGTTCAAAGGCTTGGGGATTTTTGGCCATCGGGCGACCATCGCCTTGCGCGATGACGCGCTTCCAATGATCTTCGGCCGAGGCGCGTAGCCAGACAGTTTGGCAACGTGCGCGCAGGGTTGCGTAGTTCAATTCGTCGCTGACGATCGAGCCACCGGTTGCCAACACCAACGGCTCGGGCGTGTCGTGCAACAAGCGATTGAGCACGTCGCGTTCAAGCTTACGATAATGGGCTTCGCCGTGCATTTCGAAGATTTCGCCGAGCAGCATGCCGGCTGCGGCTTCGATCTCGCGATCGACTTCGACAAAACGCCGGCCCAGTTTTTTGGCGACTGCAGCCCCCACGGTCGACTTACCGGCGCCACGTACGCCGAGTAGGGCAATCGGGCGAGGCGTTGCCGTATGTTCAACTGCGCCTAAGATCGTTGCAGGTGAAGTCGCGAGCGCTTGCGCGACCTCGGCGAACCGCACTAGTGAGATGTTGCCTTGGCCCAATTCGAGCTGTGCCAAAAATCGTTCAGAGACACCGGATTTGGTAGCAAGTTGGCGCCGCGTTAGCGCCGCATCCTCACGAGCGATTCGCACCTGTGCACCTACGCGACGAAGGTATTCGGCGGGATTCATGGATGCATTATATTGCTGCCATTTTTTAGAAAGCAAGCATTAAAGTGCTTGGTTTGGGGGGTGCGACGATCTATACACTTAGCCATGGAACACACCCAGTTCGAGACCCACCCAAGCCGCTACAAGCACTGGAAGCTTGCAACGAATGGCGCGATCGCGACGCTGAAGATGGCGGTTGACGACGAACACCCGCACAAACCGGGCTATGAACTCAAATTGAATTCGTACGATCTGTCGGTCGACATCGAACTCGCCGACGCGATTCAACGCGTGCGCTTCGAACACCCCGAAGTCAAAACCCTGGTGGTCACTGCCGATCTCGACAAGGTGTTTTGCTCTGGTGCCAACATTTACATGCTGGGCATGTCGACCCACGGCTTCAAAGTGAACTTCTGCAAGTTCACCAACGAAACCCGCTTGTATCTCGAAGACGCAGCCGAAGATTCGGGGCTCGCAACCCTGGCAGCTTGTCGCGGCACCACGGCAGGCGGCGGCTACGAACTAGCGTTGGCCTGCGATGAAGTCATGCTCGTCGACGACGGCAACTCGGCGGTGTCGTTTCCTGAAACGCCGCTGCTGGCAGTGTTGCCAGGCACTGGCGGCCTGACCCGCTTGGTCGACAAACGCAAAGTGCGCCGTGACCGCGCCGATGTGTTCTGCACCACGGCCGAAGGCATCAAAGGCAAACGCGCCAAAGACTGGAACCTGGTAGACCAAGTGGTGCCACGCAGCAAGTGGGACGAAGCGGTTGCTGCGCGCGCGCAAGTGCTCACCGAAAAACGGGCAGCCAACTTTGCATCGGGACCAGCGGTCGAACTTGGGCCGCTCGAATCCAAGATCACCGACGACAAATTCAGCTACAAGTTCGTTGAAGTAACGATCGACCGCGCGGGACGGTCGGCCAACTTGCTGGTCCGCGGTCCGGACAGCGCAGCCCCAAGCAACCTGGCCGGCGAAGGCAGCAACACCTGGAGCTTGCGCGCTTTCCGCGAACTCGACGACGCCCTGCTGCGCTTGCGCTTCGACCTGCCAGAAATCGGCATGGTCACCGTGCGCACCACCGGCGATCGCAAGCTGGTCTGTGCCCACGACGAAGCGTTGGCCAAAGACGCCAGTGGCTTTGCTCGCGAAGTGCGCTTGTTGCAACGCCGCGTATTGCGCCGGTTCGATAACACCGCGCGCTCGTTGTACGCCGTGGCTGATGCGACGGACTCGTGCTTTGCTGGCTCGCTGCTTGAACTGGCGCTCGGCGCCGACCGCTTCTATATGCTCATCGACGGGGACGAAAAGATCGCGGTTGCAACCTCGGTTGCCAATGCTGGCTTCTTCACGTCCTGGAGCGGGCTGTCGCGTTTGGGCGCCCGCTTCTACGGCGAGCCGAAACAAGTAGCCACGGTGCTTTCGCGCGGCACCGAAGGCGACATCAGCAGCGAAGAAGCCGAAAAGCTCGGCATCGCGACTATCGCTGCCGACGACATCGACTTCGCCGACGAGCTCCGCATCGCCATCGAAGAACGTGCGTCGTTGTCGCCTGACGCGCTCACCGGCATGGAAGCGAGTCTGCGCTTCGTTGGCCCCGAAACCGTAGCGACCAAGATCTTCGGCCGTTTATCGGCATGGCAAAACTGGATCTTCACCCGCGCCAACTCAACGGGCCCAACTGGCGCCTTGACGCTGTACGGCCGGCCCGAACGTCCGCAATACCAATGGAATCGCACCTAAGCATCAACTCACGTTTCCGGGGCGCTCATGCCCCAACGCAACAGCACACAAAGGAACGCATATGTCGACCATCATGAATGACGAGCGCATCCCCAATAACGTCAACCTTTCGAGCGACAAGCGTTTGCAACGCGCACTTGAAGCTTGGCAACCATCGTTTTTGTCGTGGTGGCAGCAGATGGGCCCAATGGGTTTCCAAACCCACGATATTTTCCTGCGCACCGCAGTTTCCGTCGAAAACGACGGCTGGGCTCACTTCGACTACGTAAAAATGCCCGACTACCGTTGGGGCATTTTCCTTGAGCCAAAAGATCCTAACCGTGTGCACGGCTTTGGCGACTTCGAAGGCCAACCAGTCTGGGACGAAGTGCCAGGTGAATTCCGCAACATGTTGCGGCGCTTGATCGTAACCCAAGCCGATACCGAACCAGCGTCGGTGGAACAGCAACGCTTGCTGGGCCAAACCGCGCCATCGCTGTACGACTTGCGCAATCTGTTTCAAGTGAACGTCGAAGAAGGGCGCCACTTGTGGGCAATGGTTTATTTGCTGCACACCTACTTTGGCCGCGATGGCCGCGAAGAAGCCGAAGAATTGTTGGCGCGTCGCTCGGGCGATAGCGACAAGCCGCGCATCCTTGGCGCGTTCAACGAACCAACCTCGCACTGGTTGTCGTTTTTTATGTTCACCATGTTCACGGACCGCGATGGCAAGTTCCAACTCGCGGCACTGGCCGAATCGGGCTTCGATCCACTAGCCCGCACTTGTCGGTTTATGCTGACTGAAGAAGCGCATCACTTGTTCGTTGGCGAAACCGGCGTGCAACGCATCGTCAAGCGCAGCTGCGAATTGATGAAACAAGATCCAAACGGCGACGCACGCAAAGGCGGCGGCATCGATTTGGTGACGCTGCAGAAATACATCAACTTCTGGTTCTCAGTGTGCCTCGATCTGTTTGGTGGCGAAGTCTCGTCGAACGCGGCCGATGCTTTTGCTTCTGGCCTCAAGGGCCGCTTCAAAGAAGAAAAGTACGCCGAACACAAGCTGGTGGAATCGCACTTCGCCATGGACGTGCTTGAAGGCGGCAAGGTTGTGCATAAAGACATCGCCATGCGCAACGCGCTCAACGAAGTGCTACGCACCGAGTACATCAAAGACTGCGCGCGTGGCGTGGAGCGCTGGAACAAGACGATCAAAGACGAAGGCATCGACTTTGAACTGAAGTTGCCATCGAACAAGTTCCATCGCCAAATCGGCATTTGGACCTCCGTGCCGTTCTCTCCCGATGGCGAAATGTTAACGCCAGAACAATGGGAAGCCAACGCTAGCAAGTGGCTGCCAAGCACCGACGACGAAATCTTCGTCAAGAGCCTCATGCACCCAGTCTATGAGCCAGGCAAGATGGCTAGCTGGATTGCGCCGCCAAGCAAAGGCATCAACAACCTGCCTGGCGACTTTGAATACGTACGTAAGTAACGGGCGCGGTTAGGCCGCCACCGCGTCGTGCGCTGACCACCTGCGCGCGTTACGGCGTTGCAGCATCGTCTTCGACCGGCACCAGTTGCTCGGTGCCAATGGTGTCGCGCGCGGTCTTGGCGCATTTTCCGATCAAGTCGTTGTCGATCATGCTCGGCCCGCCTTTGATATCGAGCACGCACTTGGTGTCGTTATCGAACAAGCGAAATGCCTTGACGTCGTCGGCCCCCGTCGCGACGATTTGCACACATGCATAGGTGCCCGTTGATTCGTCATCTTGGTTCTTGAGTTCAGCACAACGTTTGCGGAGGCGTTCTTCGCTTTCCAGCGTCCAACAGTAAGCCGCAACCCGGCAAACTTCGTCACCTGGCAGCACACCGAGGCGCGGGTTCTTTTTCAACAACGCAGCTTGCTCGGCGGCGGTTGGCGGCACGCCACCACGTAGCAAGGAGCACGTCGCGGTCGCTTCGGAATTGCCCGATGAAACATCCGACACCTGCAAGGGCAGTTTTTCATCCAGCGCCGTTGTGAATTTTGCGGCGTCAATCATTTTTTCGCACGACACCCGTTTGCGGTTGGCCACTGGTGGCGCCACCGTTTCAGCAACTTCCGTGTTAGCTGCTTTGCGTTTCGCTTCGAGGTCGGCTTCATGCATCGCGGCTTCGCGCGCTTCTTTGGCGCGGTCCTTACAAGCGGTCATCGTGAGCGCCGCCAAAGCGACTGCGGCGTACGTAGTTGCTGATTTCATGACTGCAACCTACCAAAAGTTGGCGTCCGACGTCGATGGCAACGTATCATCGAGTTGTGGTGGAATTACCTATGTGGCCCGCGCGTTGTGCCCGTATGAAACGCTTGCTTTGGCTGGGCGTCGCTGCCCAGCTGTTGGTTACCGCACCATTGGCGATAGCCGGCGTGGCGCCGGCGGCTCCGGTGGCAGCACCCCGCGCTGGCGCGCCTACCAATAATAGCGATCATTTCGGCCACTTACCCGAAACCTTCGCCGATGTGCGCAAAGACGGCGCCGACGTGTTTGAAAACGCCGAAGCGATTCGTGCTGGGACGCCGACTGCGCATGTTGGCGACAAAACGTTTGTGGCAATCAAGCCAGGCGCAAAGTCCCTCAACGTCGATGGCGTCAAATACTACCGCACCGACCAAGGCTGGATCGCGCGGACCCAACTGAGTTGGTACTCACCGTCGGAATTTGCAGGCGAGCAGATCGATGCCACGGCGCTGCCAACCTGGGCCTACCCGCACCGCATCGGCCTAGCGTTGGTGGCACGCGCTGCGCCCGATCGCAAGGCAGCGGTTGCGCGCAAGCTAAAGCCGCGCGAACTGGTCACCGTACTTGAGCAACGCGATGGTTTTGTGCGCTTGCAGAGCAACACCACTGCCGAAGAATGGCTGGATGCGCGCGACATCAAGCAGGTGGTACGCGTGCCTCGGCCCACCGGGGTCACCGCAGACGAACGCTGGATCGACATCGACCTCGACAAGCAGATCTTGGTGACCTACCAAGGCGATCAACCGGTTTTTGCAACGCTGATCTCCACTGGCAAACCCAAATGGGAAACACCCGCCGGGGTCTATCGCATCGTCGACAAACGCGAACGCGCCCGCATGCAAGCAGATGGGCCAACCGAGCAGTGGAACGTCGCCGCCGTGCCTTGGACCATGACCTTTCGCAAAAACTTTGCGTTGCACGGCACCTACTGGCACGACGGATTTGGTCGGGCTCGTAGCCATGGTTGTGTCAACCTGGCGCCTGCAGATGCGCACCGCATTTTCGACTTCGTTATTGCGCCACCGCCACCCGTGAAAACCAAAGCCAAAGCCAAGAACGCACCAACGCTGGACACCACAACGCCGGCGCCACCAGTTGTCCTTGGCACGCCAGTGCAACTGCGTCGAGGCAAAGAGCAAACCCCTGCGTGGCGCGACTATAAAGGTGGATTGTTGCCAGCGGTTGTGCCGTGAGTGAGTTAACTCACGATCGCTTGACTCGTGATGTAACGCTTTGGCAGCGCAAAAAAGGTCACCGATTTTCGTCGGACGACACCGTCACGGCGTGGGTGGCCATGCAAGTCGCCCCCAACGCACAGCGCGTTGCCGATTTGGGCTGTGGCATCGGTTCGGTTTTGCTGCATCTCGCGTGGAGCATGCCAACTGCACAGTTGGTTGGCATCGAAGCGCAGCAGATGTCGTTCGACTTGGTGCAACGCAACATTCAAGACAATGGCTTACAAGCGCGGGTGCACGCGTTTCATGGCGACTTGCGCGATGGGACGGCCATCGCTCAGCTCGGTGGTAATTTTGATCTGGTCACTGGCACGCCACCCTACTTTCCGCCAAGCACAGCGCTTGATGCGATGGACGAACAGCGGGCCTACGCACGGATCGAATATCGCGGCGGCGTGGAAGCCTATATCGCTACCGGCGTGACGCTGCTAGGCCCCGACGCACCACTGGTGCTATGCGGCGATTCTGACGCTGAGCATCGCGTACTCGCAGCTGCAACGGCGCATGGCATGCATCTGCACGTGCGAACGATCGTATTGCCACGCGCTGGCGAGCCACCGCTGTTTACGGTCTGGGTGCTGCGTCGCGCCGCTGCAACGCTGGCGACTCAAACACTATGTTTGCGCGACGCCGCCGGCGAACGCACCGACGACGCCAAGCGCCTGCGCGAATTTTCCGGTTTCGGGTACGGCTAACGCGCCAACAAGGTGCTGAATTCTTGCGCTGGCAACGGCCGCGCGAACAAATAGCCTTGAAACTGTTCGATGCCATGAGCTGCGACCCATTGCAGTTGCTCCGCAGTTTCAACGCCTTCGGCAACCGCGGTGAGCTTCATGAGCTTGCACATCGAAGCAATCAACTCCGCAAGCGGCCGATTAGCATCGAGCCCTTGAATAAACGTCTTGTCGATCTTCAGCGTTTTGATCGGAAAGCGATGCAAGTATGCAAGGTTCGAATAGCCTGTACCGAAATCGTCGAGGGCAATATCCATGCCCATGCCTTCGATGGCGCGCAAGCGATCGAGCATGTTCTGGTCGTTGCCCAGCAACATCGATTCGGTGATTTCAACTTCCATACGCCGCGGATTGCCGCTGTGATCACGCAACCCTTTATGCAAGTCCGCAATCAAGTCGTCGTGCACAAACTGCCGCGCCGACAGATTGACTGAAACCATCAAGTCATGGCCCGCGCGCGCCCACGCGACTTGCCTGCGTACAGCGTCGGCAAATACTTGATTTCCCAACTGCCGAATCAGCCCAGTGCTTTCACAAGTCGGAATAAATGCGTCTGGCGACACCAAGCCTCGTTCGGGATGGCGCCAGCGCACTAACGCTTCAGCACCAATTATGCGACCGGTGCCGACCGCAACCCGTGGCTGATAGTGCACTTCGAATTCGTTGCGTTCAAAGGCGCGCCGCAGTTCAGATTCCAACACGGTGCGCGATCGCACAGCTTCCGACATGCCAACGTCGTAATACGCCAAATCGTTACGCCCACGATCTTTGGCGGTGTACATCGCCAGGTCGGCATTGCGAAGGAGCGTTTCAATGTCGCGGCCATCGCGTGGATACAACGCGACACCCACGCTCGGCGTGACGCGAACTTCATGGCCACTGATCATCACCGGTTCGGCAACGGTGCGCATCAAGCGCTGCCGCACGTTATCGACTTCGGAACGAATATTTTGCGAAACCATCAGAATCAAAAATTCGTCGCCACCGAGGCGTGCCACCACGTCGGTGTTCCGCGTTGCCGCTTGCAACCGCGCAGCGATCTGAACCAACAGCGTATCGCCAGCGATGTGGCCGAGCGTGTCATTCACATCTTTGAAATGATCGAGGTCGATAAACATCAAGGCAGCTTCGTCACCAGCGGACTGAATGGTGGCGACCGCACGCTCAAAGCGCTGCATCACATGGCTGCGATTGGGTAGGCCAGTAAGCGGATCGTGCATCGCCAAGAAGTTGGCGCGCTCTTCGGTGCGTTTGATAGCGCTAATGTCTGCTTCGCTTACCAACACCGCATCTTGGCCAGTCACGGCGTCTCGACAACGCCGTGCTGAGAGTTCATGCCAGCGTTCGCCTTGCGGCGTTCGCACCAGCACCGTCAACGTCCCAATGCCGTGGTCGCGCAACGCCGCCGTCAGCGTTGCATACGCGGCGCGATCTGCAATACGATCTTCGAGCCGTTCATCCGGGCTGACGACGGCAGCGCGTGCCGCTGGGTTGCGATACAGCGCTTGGCCATCGGCGCCATACAGCGAGGTCATCACGGCTGAATGCAACAGCGCTTCAACCGAGCGCAACGATTCTGGCTCACGATTCTCCGTCGGAGCGGCTTCGCATAACATCGCCATCGAATCGCCCAGCCGGTGGCCCGAAAACCGCACGTTGAGCGAAATCGGCACACCACCTGGGTACAGCGTCCACTGCTCATTAAACGCTGCGCCGTGCGACACGAAGTCGTTTTGATACTGCTTCAAGCGCTGCGCCACCGACTCCGACATATCGATGCCCATGTCACGCGCGCACAATTCCTCGACGCTGGTGGCCTGCCAAACCTTCAGCGCCGCACGGTTGGCCCAATGCACACGCCGTCGGTCGATATCAAAAATCCAAACCGGCTTGCTCACCAAATCAAGCGCTTGATAACGCTGACTACGTTCGGCCAAGCTCACGTCGTTCGGCATCAGCGCACTCCCCTAAAACGCCTTGCTTGACGCGGCGTTAGCAGCTGGAGTTGCACCATACTGAACATTGTCCAATGTCAGGTTAGGCGATCATGCAGGCAAACGCTAGGCATGCCTTCGCCCAATGCAGATTTGTAATTTTTTTGGCCGCAACATGCAACCTGCAGCAAAAGCCAGCGTGTGTCGTGCATATGAGAACTACGCCCTACATTGCTGCTACCGCCATTGCCTGCCTTGTTGCCTGTGGCAACGCTGACTCCACGACCGATGCGTCAACGACCGGCAGCGACGGCGCCGAACCCATAATCAACGGCGAGCCGGCCTCCAAATTTTTCGGACGCTTCGTCTGGGAAACATCACAAACACACAACAAAGGCGCAGGCGCATTTAGCCGCACCAACAGCAAAGACACCTATGTTTTGAATTTCTATCTCAACATGGACCACTCGTACATTGCCTACTACGGCGAAGGCGAAGGCTCTGTAAGTGGGACTGAATATACCATTAGCTACGACACCACGACGATGAAGAAGCTCACTGGCATGTGGAGCATCAACGGCACCAAGCTCACGCTGGGCAGCCTGGTTAGTTGCGATGGCATCACGTACAACGATAAAGCTATGTTGCGCTGCAAGCTGGTTTCTTCGCCAGGCACTGCAGCGGCGACCCAAGGCTCCGCACTTGTGGGGCCCCACTTTCGCACGTCGACGCCATCGGACAGCCAGTGGGCGGAATATCTATAACAAGCGTTCAACGCTCAGCTCGAACTGACTATGCACGTTGCGCAACAGGCTTTCGACGTCACCCGGCGCCAGGTGCAACGTTTGCAACAACTGATCACGCACACCTTGTGCAACATCACAGCGCGCACGATCTAACCAACGTGCCACGGTGACGCGATTCACATTGTATGTTGCAGCGATGGCTTCCAACGAAAGGCGATCACAAATATGCATGCGCAGGATCAACCGTTGCCGAACCGCCAGCCGAGCCAACGCTGCCTGATAGGCTGCTTTGACGTGCGCATGGCTGTCCTTGCTGATCAGCTCAAGCGCCGGGTTGTCGCCGCCTGCCAAACCTTCCAGCACACCGTCATCGCCATCGTTGGTCCGTTGCCGCTGCAGTTGCCGATGCTGCGAAATGAGTTCTCGCAAGGTCACGACGTGCAGCCAGACGCCCAAGGCTCCAGCACCTTGATAATCAACGATGGCGGCGGCGCGGTCTGGGCGATGCACCAACAACTTCTCCCGCAGGCGCTGCACGGCATCCGCAGCGGCCGCGGGATCGAGCTGAAACCGCTTGGCTAACGCGCCAAAAATACTCGCCAGATATTCACGCTCCAAGGTCGTGATAGCCGCAGCGTCGCCGCAACTACACGCCACCGTCAAAAACAACTCGATCGACCGCGGCTCGGTAGCTGCTGAAATGCCGACTATTTCAAGCCCACGTTCCCATTGTGCAAGCGAAATCGCGATAAAAGGCCAGCGTTGTTGCCCTTCATGAAACAGAGTCTGCAAAGTAGCGACGGCGCTGCGCACGGCATTACATCTAACACGCCGGAGCCTTGTCCGCTGCCTGAACGAATTGCCAATTTCGTCACGCAGATTCTCGACGACACGGAGCGTCACACGATCGAAGCCCACGTTGATCACTGTGACATCTGTCGTACGTTGTTAACCGAGCTTATTCGCGAAGCCCATCCGTCGGAGCCCGAGCAAGCCCCGTCGGCATTCGAGGCCTTACAAAACTTGGCAGGCAGCAAGCTCGGACGCTTTGAGCTGCAAGCGTACCTCGGTGGCGGCGCGATGGGCGTTGTGTACGCGGCCTTCGATACCGAGCTCGAACGGGAAGTTGCGATCAAACTAGTACGCCCTTTTGCGCACAACACCACGCAGGCCGCCAGCGAAACGCTGCGCAGCAATGCCCGCGTCTTAACCGAAGCCCGTGCGTTAGCTGGCGTGTTGCATCGCAACGTGGTGGCCATCTACGATGTCGGGATCGTCGACGGCACCAGCTTCATCGTGATGGAGAAGATCGCTGGCGACACCCTCGCGACCTGGCTAACTCGCAAGCCCAGCGTCGCTGCGCGGCGCGCGGTGTTACACCAAATTGCGCTTGGCCTTGCCGCTGCGCACCAGCATGGCATCGTGCATCGCGACGTCAAGCCAACGAATGTTCTGATCGCCGATGATCGTGCGGTCGTGATCGATTTTGGCCTGGCAGCCGTGCGCGACCTCCGAACGCCTGGCGTTGCTGGCACGCCAGCGTACATGGCACCTGAAGCGGTGCGCGGCGAACCGTTGAGTCCACGCAGCGATATATTTTCGTTTGCGTGTATGGCGTACGAGTGCTTTGTGGGCGCGTCGCCATTTGCAGCGACCAGCCTCGCCCAGCGGCAAGCTGGCGACGCTGCCAGCGCCACACATGCAGCGCTGCCGCATCACGTGCCCAAGCAGCTTGCGAACACCATTCGGGCCGGACTCGACGACGATGCAGCACGGCGCCCCCTATCAATGGAAGTTGTAGCGAACGCGTTTCGGCCTTCGCCAACCCCACGCTGGCGGTGGCTGGCCGGCTTGTTTTTGCTTGGCGGCCTGGGCGCCATCGTTTGGTGGCGACTCACGGCAGCTCAGCTTGATGCGCGCGCGGCGTGTCGCGATACAAGCAGCGCCAACGCGGCTGCGTTTTGGACCGCGGCCGATGACGCACGCTTGACGGCGAGCTTTGCTGCAACCGGCAAACCCTATGCATTAACGGTTGCGACCACGGTCCAGAACCAAGCTAAACAATGGCGCGACACCTTGCTGCGCGTGCAGTTGGAGCGCTGCGCCATGCCGGCAGAAGCGACGTCGCCAGCGACGCTGCGTTGCTTTGACCAATTGCGGATCACGGCGCGCACCGACGTGGAGCGCACGATGACCGCAACCGCTTATGCGGTTGAACATGCGGTCGCAAATATTTTTGCGTTGCCGTCGCCAACACTATGCTTGCAGCAACCTGAGCAAATTGCAGCAATTGTTCCGTCTGCATTGCCGCTGGCCTTGCAACAACGCGTCAATCAAATGCGCAATGCCATCGGCAGCGGCGATAGTGCGACCGCATCGCAAGTTGTGGATCAAATCATGGCCGACGCTACGTGGCAGCAGGCTGGACCGCACCGAGCCTTTGTGTACTTTGCCGTAGGCGAAGCGCTGCAGTTAGCCGGGCATCGCAACCTTGATGCGCAGCGATACCTCGAACAAGCAGCGCAGCTCGCCGACGCGGCACGCCAAGATTATTTGCGCGCTGATGCGCAGCTCTTGCTTGCGCATATGCAGATTTCCGATCTCAAGGATGCCCCCGCTGCCCAAAAAGCACTCGACCAAGCAATTACGGCGATTACCCGCGCCGGCAATCCGCCTGCGTTGACGGTACGAGCCAACGTCGAACGCGCCATCTTGCTGATGCAAACCGGTGACAACGCAACCGCGGCACAGACCTTAGCGAACATCGTTGCCGCCGACGCCTTAGGCCCGGCGTCGCCTGCTAGCGCAGCGCATCTCGACCTTTACGGCAATGCGCTCCAACGCAACCAGCCAGCAGCGGCAGCGACCGCCTTCGCCCGAGCAGTCGAACTTTGGGACCAATTGCTTGGCCCGCAACACCCCGATGGCGCGATCGCGCTGACCGGTTTGGCAGGCGCGTTGTTAAACCAAGGCAAGCTTGAAGAAGCAGCGCAGACCATGCAGCAAGCCGTGCAACGTGCGCAGCTGACGCTGGCACCTGATCATCCAATCCTGCGTACCATGCGCAGCAACCTAGCCAACTTACTCATGGAAGCCGGGCACCACGACCAAGCCGTAAGCGAACATGAAGCGCTGGTTGCGATCGCGCGCAGCAAACGCAACGCTGCCGATCGCGGCCGCGAACTGGCCTTCGCGCGAGCGCAGCTCGATCTAGCCACCGCATTATCCAATGCTGGTCGCGACCTCAAGGCCAAGCCACTTGCCGATGATAGCGTGGCGATTTACACCAAATGGCAGGTACCCACGCCAATGTTGGTTCGTGCGTTATATGTCCAAGGTGCCATCCATGGCCAATTGAACGACATTGCGGGCGGCGTTGCCGCATTGGAACGCGCGCTCAAATTATTGGGCGACGCCGCAGGCGTTGAACGGGCGGCCCCGATGTTTATGTTGGCGCAATTTACCGTAGCCACTCAACCCAAAA
>JAKQOD010000351.1 GCA_029565465.1 Deltaproteobacteria bacterium | reverse complement strand
AACAATCCCCTGCACGGCATCACGCTGGCCACCATCGTCAACGAGCTGGTGGAAGCATACGGCTGGGCGGAGTTGAGTGATCGCATCAACATTCGATGCTTTACGCATGACCCGAGCGTGTCGTCGAGCTTGAAGTTTTTGCGGCGCACGCCATGGGCACGCGCGCAAGTTGAAGCGCTGTACCTCGCGTTGTTGCGCGAGCGGCAGCGCCAGCAGTAAGGCTCAGCAACCGTAAAAAAATGCCCCGAACTGATCTTTGGGGCCGCGGTTCAAGTAAAAATGCACGCATGCTACGCAAACTGCCTGTCGTCTTATTGTTGGTTGCAGCCAGCTGCGGTGGTTCGAATACAACCGAAACGCTCGACGCAGCGGTCGACGCGCCAAGCTGTGCAGCGCTAGCAGTCAAAGTTGCCGGCACGCCGGAAACCACGCCGCTGGCCAATGCCCCGGCAAAGTGCGGTGCAGCGCCGTACATTTGGCGCAAAGATGCCGACTTGGGAGCCATCAGTGCACGCGGCAACAAGAGCACGTATTCCGCTGCCCAGCTTGGCGCCCTCGCCACCGCAGGTAATGTTGCATTGCCACGCGCACCAGAATTCGATGTTGCAAGCGTAACGCTTGCGTACAAGACGCAAGATCGCGGCGCAACCACGACGAGTTCAGCAACGGTGGTCTATCCGACGTCGCTCCCCGCTGGCACCCAAGCGCCGGTGCTGTTGCTGCTGCACGGCACGTCGGGCTTTCGTCATGCTTGTGGCCCAACCTCCGATCCAGCAACGCAGCTGTTAGGCGCAGTATTCGCAAGCTACGGCTGGATCGTTGCGATTCCCGACTATATCGGACTCGAAAGCATGGGCGACGATTACGCAGCGCTGCATCCATATCTCGTTGGTGAAGCCACGGCGATCGCGTCGCTTGATGCAGCTCGCGCTGCCGTGCAACAAGTCAGCAGCGAAGGCATGTGCGCCAAGCCTGAACTCGGTGTGTTTGGTGGCTCGCAAGGTGGCCACGCTGCACTTTGGGTTGATCGGCTTGCGCCATACTACGCACGCGAATTTGAATTGTTAGGCACCGTAGCAACCGTGCCACCGTCGGACTTGGTCGCGCACACCGACCGCGCGTTGCGCACGTTGGTGCCGGCTTCGGCCAACGCACTCGCGACATTTTCGACCCAAGCGCAATGGTACGGGCTGAACAGCAAACTCAATCAAGTGCTCAAGCCGCCGTACTTAACCTCGGTCCCTGCAGCGCTCGAAGCAAGCTGCGACCCCGGCAATGCCGTTGAGCCAACCAGCCTCGCCGAGGTCTTCACCGACGGGTTGCTGACCCACGTCGCAAGCGGCTCCATTGCAACGTTCCCGGATTTCGGCTGCATCGTGAAAGAGAATTCGTTGGTCGACACCAGCGTGGCGCGCATCGTACCGCCGTCGTCGTCGTATGGCATCCTGTTCATTGTTGGCCAAGCCGATACACTGGTAGACCCAGCGGTGGAACGCGCTTCGTACGACAAGCTTTGCGCGGCGGGCTTGCCGTTGAATTACTTGGAATGCGAAGGCGCCAGCCACACCAAAGCCACGGCCTGGTCGATTCCAAATATTCTGCAATTCCTCGACGCGCGCAAAGCGCGAACGCCGTTTGTGAAAGCTTGCACGCGCAGCAACGCCCAGCGCTGCGCTGGCACGCCGTAACCCAGGCTAACCTACGTGCGCGTGACCAAGTTGCGCACAATCGTGTCGGCTTGTTGTTTTAAGACGGGGATCAACTCCGGCGGCGTTTGCATGCCGAAAACGAACCCACACACTGCAAACGTGCGACGCGTACCATCGAAATTGAACGCTATATCCGTAGTCCACTCATCGCGTGGTTTGGCCGATGCACCCGAGATGGCAGCTAGTGGCATCGTTTGGTGCGCCACCGATTTGCCATCGTCGTCGAAGGCAACATAGACGAGCGCACCGTCGCTGAGCCCGATGAACACGGCCGCCTCGGCACGCGCCACCTTCACGATTCCGAGAAGATTCAACAATGAGTGATACCACGGTAGGCCAGAACGCCCATTTGCACCTGGCGGCTCGCACGCGCAGATAGCATCAAGCGGCCCCGTGATTTTGAAAACATGTCCATAGACATCTTGCAGTGTAGCCATAGCCACACGTAGCAGCCAAGACCGGGCTTGCCTATACCAAGACGATGCAGCGCAACCGATTTTGTCCGCAGCGGTCAGCCCGCATACAGATAATCGGCCCGTTCGCTTATTTACGACGGCGGCGTGTTTTCCAACTGCGTCGCCAACCGGCGCATAGCGTCAGCATGTGGCGCAAAGCCAATGCGTTGATACACCGCAGCAGCGCGGCGAAACGCGAGCGCAGCTTCGGCGTTTTTGCCAGCTTTGCGTGCGGCTTCCGCGGCTCGTTTAGGCCACAGCGCTTCATCTGGTTCTAATCGTTCAAGCTCAATGTACGCTTGAAACGCCCGCCAACCATCACCTTTGGCGAGAGCGTGCTCTCCCGTTGTGCGAAGTTTGATGCGTCGGTCGCTCACCACATGGGTGTAACGCATTTACAGCAAAAGTATTCAGGTTTTTGCGGGGTACGGTACCGTGGCGTTACCCCACGTACCGTTTGTCCGAATTATTGTGCTGGCGGCTCATGCTAATCGCAAGGCGGCGCCGTTCGGCCCAAGCACATTAGATCCTTGGGCCACTGCGCGCGTTTACTGACACGTGCGCAGGACGATTATTGGGTCGGTTTTGATTGCCGCCGTAAGCAGCGGGCTTGCGCCGGGGCGGGCTACGGCTGAACACTATGAACCGCGGCCGTTGCCTCGTCACACGGTCGGTATTTCGTTTATTGGCTTTGGTGCTGGCGTTGGCAAGGCGGCCCACGCTGGGATGGGGCTAAATTTCGAAGCTGGCATCAGTCATCGGCGGTGGCAACTGCTGGCTGAAGTTGCCCCGCTGTGGGGCATGCAAGATAGCAACAACGGGCCGGGTGGCCGGGTTGGTGTTGCAGCGCGCTACATCGCACGATCAGTCGAAATTGATCACGGCGGCGCGATCGAGCTGATCGGCGAAGCCTCGGTCGGTATCGAAGCATTCGCGTGGCGACAAAGCGGCCACCTACTCACGCCGGATCTCCTGCTTGGCGGCGGCACGCAAGTGCGATTTCTCAAAGACAAGCAAACGCTCGCGCTCCGCTTTGGTGGGCGCTTGCTGTTTGCGCCACCCGTCGACGAAGCCATCACGGCGGCGTGCCGAGGCACCTGCTCGACCGGCAAACAGCACATCGTGCAAGGCTTCATGGCGGTGTTGGGGGCATCATGGTGAAAGCATGCGCGGCACTGTGCGTGGTTGGCTTGGTCGGCGCGGCGGCAACCGCAACCGCACACCCGCAGCCCTATTATGACCGCACAAATCCACCACCGATCCTGATCGCCAAAGACCCGCCGCCACCACCGCCGTCACCACCCAAGGCTGAGCCGCCGCGTGAACCAGCAAAGCCCGCGCCGCCTGCCCGCAACATGTTGGGATTTCGCATGGGCGTTGGCCAACTCACGATTGCACATCAACCAATGTCCACCACGTCGGTTGCCGTAGTTACGGAGCGCCGCTTACTCGCCGGCCTGCGCGGTTTTGCCGACTACGAATGGTTGTCGTTAAGCGACATTACGACGGGTGTGCCCACCGCACAGCGACTTGAAGGATACGGCCACCGCGGCGGCCTTGGGTTGCGCCATGTCCTTGCCGATACCACGCTCAAACAGGTTGTGCGCTTCTACGTCGACGGCGAAATCGGCGGCGGGCTGGCGTGGACCACCGACAACCGGACCGGCGTCCATGTGCAACCGCATGGCCTGGTTGGACTACGATTTGGCTACACGATGATAACGCCCGACGAAAAATCACCTTCCAAAGAATTCGAATGCGACTTCTTATTGCGCACTATCATCAATCAAGATGGTGCCGGGTTGATGTTTGGTGTTGGCATGACCTGGGGCGGTTAACGTTGCCGCCGCAAACCATGTAGAGTGGCACGATGCTAACGATTCGAGCCGCGGCGGCCAGCGACGATCTTGCGATTGCGCAGGTAATTTGTGCAACCCCAAGCACGTGGCAACCAACGGCAGCCGAAATGCGGCGTGCCCGCGAAACATTTCCGCCGACGCTGCGCGGTTTTGCGCTGGTTGCAGAGCAAGCTGGCGTCGTGGTTGGATGCGCGTCGCTGCGCAATGACCCAAGCACCAACGAGCCGTCGCGATGGGACGCCAGCGTTTACGTTGTGCCGTTGGCGCGCCGCGCTGGCATCGGTCGCCAACTCGCAGCAGCATTGCATGCCGCGTTGCAGCCGCGCGCAAGCGATACAATTTTGGCTTCAACCTCGTCGCTCGACGACGCTGGCGAACACTTCGTGCAACGACTCGGCGCTAGCCTGGTTGAGCAACGCTTCGAATCGCGGCTACATCCCCCGGCCATTGACCTAACGCCACACGATCAGCGTACTGTGGCACTAGCACAAGCTGGCATTACATTAACCACGCTTGCTCAACTCGGCGCCATCGCCGACATCGAACAGCAGCTGTATCAGCTGGAAATCGACGCCATGCTCGACGAGCCGACGCAGTTGCTGGGTGCGCCTCCAAGCTTCACCGCGTGGCGCGACGAGTATCTTGGCGACAACGCACTCGACGGCGTGCTGGTTGCAATCGTTGGCCAACAAGCGGTTGGGCTTTGTGCCCATGCCACGTCTGGCGACACGCTCTACATCACCACGACTGCGGTGGCTCGCAGTTGGCGCAAGCACGGCATTGCCACAGCGCTTAAGGTTGCAAGCATCGCCTATGCGCGCCAATGCGGCATGGATCTCCGGACGTTCAATGCAGCAGCCAACGTTGGCATCCTGCGCATCAACGCGGCTTTGGGGTTTGCACGGGTCGCCACACACACCCGTTGGCGCTTGCAGCACGATGCCACGTGCTAATCGAGCTGCGCGCGGCGATCGCCGCCTTGGCGTTCGAGCATCCAACCCGGATATTCGCTTGGCAGTGCCGACACAGTGTTGAGCTTTTGCAGGTCGTCAGCCGTGAGCTTGACGTTGGTTGCCGCCAAGTTCGC
>JAKQOD010000835.1 GCA_029565465.1 Deltaproteobacteria bacterium | reverse complement strand
CCTACACCTTCGCGCAAGCGCCACGAGGTGCCATCGAACTCCCACGTGTCACCTTGTAACCCAAAATCGTTCATGCCACCAAACAGCACCACCACGCCACGCGCAGCATCGTAGGTCATCACGGATGCGTACCGGATTGCGGGTGTGTTGGTATCGGCGACCGCAACCACGTTGTCGAGCGCGTAGCGAATCTCGACAACGTCGGCGGACCCAGCGTTGTTGTTGCGTTGAAAAAGTGCATCGATCGACTGACGCTTGCCGTTGTAGACGGCCGCTTCGAATTGATTACCCGACGCGATGCCCGTGGTTTGGTCCCGCCACAGGCTATCGACCAACACGGAAACCGTTACAAAACCGGCAAAATCACGTCCCAATGCAACGTACCGATTTTCCGCAACGGAATAGACGATCACGTCAGCGCGCTGCGGCGCGTTGCTTAACGGCAGCGACCGCCAGCGCGTTCCGTTCCAAGTCCAAAGCGTTGAATTGCTGTTTGGGGCTCGTTCAATCATCGACAGTTCGTTTGCGGCAACGTCGAACAGCAGTGGCAAGTATTGGACCGCGGGCCCCATTGGGATTGCCGTCTTCAACCAACGCGTGCCATCAAACGCATACTCGTAGCGTTGGTCGTTTTCGACGGTCATGCCAACCAACAGCCGGCGGGCGCGATCGTAGGTCAACCCAACGTACAGCGGCAGCTGCGGATCAGCGGCGCGCTGCACCCAGTCAACCCCATCGAACGCCCAGTGTTCAGCGCCAGCACCGTCGCGGCGAACCATCACTAGCTCAAGCCGCGCGGTGTGTTCATCAAATTGGGCGCTCCAAGCAACCGCGGCGGGCGGCATATGAAATGGGTGTAGCCGCACCCACGAGCTTTCATCCTGTGCAAAAAGCTCAAACGACGCTTCGCTATCATTGCGCAGCTGGAGCATGCGTTGTCGAGCCGAATCAAAATACAGCGTGCTTGCAGCACGGGCGACGGGTTCAACGTGCTGCCACTGCAGCAATTCAACTGTACAGGTTGACGAACAGCCATCTTGCGACAAGCCAACCACGCCATCATCGCATTGTTCACCGCCCACGCCGTCAACGATCCCGTTGCCACAGGTTTCGTTCGATTGACAATCGGCCGAACAACCGTCGCCACTGCTAAAGTTGCCATCGTCGCACGCTTCACCAACACCAGTAACACCGTCGCCGCACGTCACGCTCTCGCAGGCCCCAGCGATGCAGTGCCCGCGGATAATTGTCGTGGTTTTGCACACTGCACCAGCCGCGATACCTTGACACGCCGCCACCGCTTCAGGCGTCGCGCAATGATCGACCAAACAGACGGCCGAGGCGTCGCAGAGCCGATCGCCGCATGGTTGCAAGCTGGAATTGACACAGCCGCTGCAAGCCAAAATCAGCAGCAACGCGAAGCGTGTCCCCAGTAGCGGCTTGCACATCGCAGCGACGATAACGCGAAACCACCTTAAATGCGACAGATGCTACACGGCGCAGCGCGCTGCGTTGCACCACACCACGGCGAGCTGCTGCGCGAGTGCCGCAACTTCCAACTGCAGCGTGACGTGGGAAGTTGGCAACGTCGTAAGTAGGGTCAGCGCGTTCCGCAGATGCGGTGCGGCATCAGCCAACGCTGCCGGCGGCAAGGCCAACAAAAACAACGCAACGAGCTCCTGTTGCGCGCTTGGAATCGACGACGCACGAATGGCATCCATCAACGGCGTTGCGTTCAACGCTAGCCGCAACGGCTCCGTCAGCGCAGCATGTTCGGTTGGCACTCGCGCGGGATCATGCAGCACACCGATCGCTTGCGCTAACGCTGGCGGTAATTCCGCAAACACGTCGAGGACCGCGGTCACCTCGCTTGCCGTTGCCAAGGTTTGTTGCAACCGATCAACCAGCGGCGCCAATGCGGCGGGGCCAGCACCGTTGGTCACTAATAACCGCAGCAGAATCGGCGGCGCACCAAGCGCGCGGCGCAAGTGCACCCAGCCACGCGGCTTGCCGGTCACCGAGTCGAACGCCTTCATGGCCGCATACAAGTCGGCGGTCTTGACCCAATGCGGTGAATACTTAAACCGCGCGACGTCCATGATCAGCACCAAGTCACGAGCTGCACAGAACCCGCCGATCGGCGAGAAATGGCCATCACCGGATTGCCCCAACGCTTGGCGGCCATACGCAACCACGATCACGCCATCGTTGCGACTCAACGCCGCGGCTAGATCGTTGCGAAAATCATCAATGCTGCCATAGGCCGTGCTGCCGTCGGCAAGAACCACGTGCGCCGCAGCGCCGTTGCATCGCGCCAAGCA
>JAKQOD010000805.1 GCA_029565465.1 Deltaproteobacteria bacterium | reverse complement strand
GCCGACGTCTCGAAGTCGTGTAAATCGTGCACCACCAACGCCAGCTGCGGTGCCTCCGGCAACTCATGCGTCAGCCTCGGCGCTGGCGCAGGCAAAGTGTGCGCTGCAGCTTGCACCACCGACGCTGCTTGCCCAACCGGCTACGCTTGCCGCAACATCGCCGCCGGCTCGACGGTGTTTACCAAAGCCTGCGTACCGAAAACCAATCGCTGCAACTAGCACCGCGCGCTCGGCGTTGCAAAGCACCCCATCGACACCAGCGCACGCTGGCGAGGATGGGGTTTCGCATTTTCGGCACCTGGCGATTGACCGGGGTGCGTCAGCTACGCGGCTGGCTGCTCCGCAGCGGAAAGCGCTGCGTGAACCTTCAACAGAATCTCAACGTCTAACGCAGCGTAGTCAATCTGGATTTGGGTAAGTGGGCGCTGCGTCCAGTTAGACTTCTGGGATGACTTGTCGAGGCGTAGGCCAAGTTCACGGCGGCACACAGCGGCGAGACTGTGCCCGTCGGGCTGCCGGCCCCGGACTCGGCGCGAAACAGCAACAGTGTCGACCACATTGAGGATCGACACGTTGAGGTGGCTGAACACCTCGCGTTCGAATGCAGCGTTGTGGATGACCTTCGTGATCGCAGTGTTTTCGAGCACGGCGGCGAGCGGCGCTAAGTCTGCGATAGCGCGGGCGTCGATGATGGCGCTGTACTCAAGTACACCAACTTGGACCAAGCACAATTCGAAATCACCGAGGGTGGTTTCAACGTCGAGTGCGATCAGCGGCCGCGTCGTCAGGTCGGTGCACAACGCGCGCAACTGACTATCGTCGTCGATACGGCGGATCTCGCGCTCTGGCCGGGCGAGCGGAATAACCTCGACGCTGGCCGCAGGTAGCATCGCCACCACGCGCTGAAGCAGGTCTTGCTCGCCTGCGTCGTTCGAATCACTGGGGCTTGCCCCCAGTGTAAGTGGACGAGAAAGCCCCCTTGCGCTCGACAGATACGTACGGGTACCAGCAAGGTCGAGCAACGAATTGCCAACCATCTCCATTTGGTAGCGCTCGGGCAGCGCGGCTTGAAATTTGCTCAGGCGATACGGAGGCACCTGAGCGATCACACGCTGCCAGAACGGCACGTCATCCCAGATCGCCGGGTTGGCGAGTTTGGCGACCGCTTCGCGCACAGCGCCTTCGGTTATCTCCTCGCCCTCGAAGCGCAAGCGAAAACTGTCGGCAACGATCTTCCAGCCAGTAAGCGCAGCGATAGCGTACTTAAGCGTCTGATTGATCGCGCCACCTGCGAAGGTCCACCACCGCCACGACTTGGCATCTCCTTGAAGGGCGGCACCTTCAGGACCCAGCATTCCGGCAAAATCTTCGCGATGCTGCGCAAGCGCCACCGCTGCAGGCTCCGACAGATAACCGTAGGCCGGTTCGTCGACGAGCACGCGCTTGATGCGTTGGCACAACGCGAAGCTGAGCATCTTTGGTGCAAAGCCGCCCCAGGCCGGCTTCTTACCGCGCGGTGCAGGCACCGCAGTGATCACGCGTTGCTTGTGGTCGATGGCCTGCACGAGCCACGCTCGCCCACCGAGCAGAAAGCTGGTCATTTCTTCAACCAGACCGTCGACGAAGTTTTGGTCGAGCGAGCCGATGTCGGAGCCGCCGGTGGCGACCACGCGATAAAATTGGGGGCTTGAAAACACCGCATACAACTCAAGGAAGTTCTTCTTGCCGTAGATACGCTCGGCGGTCTCACCCATCGAAAGCAGGCCGCCGGACTCAAACAGATAGTCGGTTGCGACCATGTGATCGATCACTGCGTCGAACTCAACGCGCGTGATGCCGGCAAGGTCAGGCAGCCGCGACAGTTTGCGCCACGCCTCGATCCGCATGACGCCGCCGGCCTCAAGCGTGAACGCGAGCAGTTGGTGGACAAACACGGCCCAACATCGGGTCTGCGGCGGAATCGATTCAACAAAGCCAGCACGCGCTAGCTCAACAAGCGCTACCGCTTGAATCACAGCACCAACGCTGTCGCAAAAAAACGTGGTGTTGGCGTTTTTGCCATCGCGCCGGCCGGTGCGGCCCATGCGTTGCAGAAATGACGAAACCGTCGCTGGCGCGTTGGCTTGGAACACCAAGTCAAGATCGCCAACGTCGATCCCAAGTTCGAGCGTCGACGTACAAACGATCGCCGCGCTGCCGCCACCGTGGAAGTTTTCTTCGGCCAAGCGACGTTCGGTCAAAGACACCGAGCTGTGGTGAACAAACACGTCAGTGCCACGATCGCGCATGCGCTCGGCGATGGCCTCGGTCAGCGCACGGCTCTCGCAGAAGAACAGGCTTTTTTTGCCTGCCGCCATGCTTGCCGCTTGGCCGGCTAACAGAAACGGATCGGCTTCGAGGGTAACCGCAATATCGCGCGGCTTGGGTTGCTTTGGCGGGTCCACCACCACGCCGTCGCGCTTCGACGTGCCGCGCAACCATTCGAGAATTGCTTCGGGGTTGCCCACCGTCGCTGACAAGCCAACCCGTTGCACATCGTGGCGACTGTGCTCCGCGATTCGCTCGATTACGCTAAGCATGTGCGCGCCGCGATCGGTGCCAGCAAGTGCGTGAACCTCATCAACCACCACGATCCGCAGGTCGGCGAACAGCTTGGCAACCGGCACTTTGCTCGACGCCAACATCACTTCGAGC
>JAKQOD010000797.1 GCA_029565465.1 Deltaproteobacteria bacterium | reverse complement strand
GACACAGTGTGTTCAAGCTCGAACGCGCGTGGTCAGGTTAAAGGCCCGAGGCGCGCGGCCACGAAGGCGGCGCGAGAACCGGACCGCAGCGTAGTTGCTCTACGTGAGGACCGCCAAGCGCAGCGCCAACGCACGTGGCCGCGATGGATCGGGCCTTCCACATCCAAGCACCAAGCTAGTGCGGCACTACAACATCGTACGCATTCCCGCCTAATCGATAGTACGCATAGCTGCGATCGAATGTGATCGCGCCGAAGAGATTGATCAATATACCGACGACGATGAGGCTTTTGCCGAACCGAGTCAGGGGCCGGCCGCCGATGGCCAGCAACATGACCAGGAACACCGTGTAGTCGAGGCTAAAACGGTAGCCAAACTGCCACCACCCGGAGTTTTGATAAAACAGCGTTGGAATCGCGACACAAGCCACCGTAATCCATAGCGCGCGTGACGTTGCATTGCGTTGCTTGGGCCAAAGCAGCGTGAGAAATATCGGCGTGGTAAACCACAGCGCCAAGCCATGGCCACCGATTTGCACCCACGGCGCACGGCCTGGCAGCTCAGGCAGCAACGTGAACGCAACCGCAAGATTGCGCGCGAGATAGTGCATGCTGAATAAGCCAAAACGTTCGATCTGTTGCTGTTGCCGCACATCGAGATAGGTGTGGCCGAATTCCGAAAACGACGCGAACCGCACATAGTTGTAGATGCCAGCGGCGACCGCGACAACGATGACCGGCACTGCAAATCGCACAACGGTGCCGAGCAATTGCCGCTTGAGCGCTGCGCGATCGTGGCGTACCGGCGCGGTCATGCGCCACGCTTCAAACAAAAACAGCGGAAACATGAAGGCCATCGGCGTGCGCGTCGTCGCAGCGCAGGCCAACGCAATGCCTGCGATCCAAGGGTGCGCCGCTTCGACCGAGGCCCACGCATAGAGCAGCGCAAACACCACACCGACGACGTGCGCAGTGAACCAAACCTTGCCTTGCACAGCTGCAAAAAAGAAAACGGTGCCAAAACCCAGCGCCGCAACGAGCCATACGTCATCGCTGGGCCGCCGTTGTGGCGAGGTAAGTCCAGCGGCGGCCAACCGCCGCAAGAGCGCGAAGCCCAACGGCAAAATCAACGCCGCGAGCAACACGGTTAACAACGTGTCATTGGCCGCACGGCCACTGATCAAGACTTGCGGCAGCATCAACACCGATGGCAACGGCGGAAACGACATATGGAATTCGTTGCGTTGGCTTGCCCGCACCCGTGTTATCGGAATTTCTTGCCCCGTCAACGTCCGAAAGGTCGGCCGAGTTTGCAACCTGCGGCCACGTGCGGTGCTGCCATCGTCGAGACCAACAGTTTCGATCTTGGCCCAATCATCGCCGGTAATTCCATCGGTAATAGCAATATGGCCGTGAGCCCATGCATCAGCTTGAAATACAAAGTGCGGCGCCGACGAGGTGTGCCAAAGCCGCGAACCACTCACGGCGCCAAACGCCAGCAATCCGATGACGTACAACACTACATATTGCTGCCAGCGCTTGCCTGGCAGTTGGGCCCGAGCTGATGCGGGCCCTGGAACCGGCGAGCTGGCTTGTGCAAGTTCGGAGGCGTCGTCTTGTTGCGTGGACACAGCCGGCGCACGATACCGCAGCGCGACGGCAATTTCGCGTCGTTGGGTCGCTCAACTTCCGCTTGCGCGCAG
>JAKQOD010000782.1 GCA_029565465.1 Deltaproteobacteria bacterium | reverse complement strand
GGTAATCGTCAGCCATGCCACCGACAGCGCGAGGGCACGTGCCAGCGTCGTGCGAGTGCGCGACGAAGGGGCCGCCGCTTTAGTGTTGTGTTGTACGTAGTCAGACATTTTCATCCTTGGAACAGCGAAGCCCATCAGCAGGGGACAGTTGCGTTTCACTTAATCGAGTATTTGAGTTCGACCGGTTTGCCCCGGCGCGTAACATCCATTTGCAACGCGGTCGCTTCGCGCAGCTTGGTATAAACTTCGAGGGCCTTTTCGGCTGACGTGAGGTCAAAGCCGTTGATCGAATCGATGGTGTCACCGTTCGACAAGCCTAGCTTGGCGTAGACCGAATCAGGCCGAATCGCGTACAGCTTGAAGCCTGCAGGCTTGCCGTCTTTCATCGCTGGCACAACGCGTGCGCCCTTGGCGACGGCCATTGGATTGGCGAGCACTTTTTCGACCAAGGCTTTGTCGATTTCATAGTTATTGTCCGAGATCTTGCGAATCCCAGAATCGATTGCCGCTTGCATTTCGTCTTTGTTTTCCGACGGTGGTGGCGTGTCAACTGCAGGCGGTGGCGCAGCCGCAACCATCGGCGGTGGCGTTGCACCAAGCAGCACTAAACGCTCGGTGTGGCCGTTGTTTTCAAAGTCGATGTACTTGTAGTGAATTTCCTTAATGGGGCCGGCACCTGGCACCGCGTCACCAACATAAAAGCCGCCTTGTTTTTGGCTTTCGTTGTTTTGGAAGATCGTTGCGAACGAATACTTCGGCACGTCACTGACGTTGGTCGCGACCAACACCAGGGGCAACGACGTAATCGCGATTTGCGACGGGTCGTTGGTTTGCGGTTGGGCTTCGACCGGTGGCGTACAGTCCGAGCAGAACATGTTGCGCGTCGCCATGGCGGTGCCGTCTTTACTATGCACGGCCGCTACGACTTGCGGTTGGGCTTCGATCACGTGTGGGATGTTTGGCGCTTTGGCTGGATCGCCCAACAGTTTCGCTTCCGCGACGTGGTTGGCGGCCTTCGCAACAAAGAACGCACAAGTAATCACCACGATTACTCCGAGCACCCAGAAATATTTCTTGACGATGGCTTGCATGGTGGGCGCTCCTACTTTCTTTCACTATCGATCGCGACACCTGGGTCGTCGGCTTGGTCGTCTTGGTCCGCGGCGCATTCTGCATCAGTGCCGTCGTCGGTACCACCCTCTAGACGGCGATAGATCGTCCGAGTTGCAATCCCCAAAAGTTTCGCGGTTAGCCTCTTGTCACCCCGGGTTTTGCGCAGGGTTTCGCGAATCATCTGCATTTCGATGTCAGCAATGGGGGTGCCCACCGCAAAGGTCAACATGGTGCCGCCCATTTCGCCCGCAGTAGCTTCGCGCACTTCACGCGGCAGCGCGTCTTCGCCGATGTGGTTGGTGCGTGACAACACCGTTGCCCGCTCGATCGAGTTTTCCAGTTCGCGAACGTTGCCTGGCCACCCGTAGTCGCACAATTTCTGCAGCGCTTCGGGGCTAACACCCGAGATCACCTTGCCGTTTTTCTCGGCGTACACTTGCGCAAAGTGCTGCGCTAACAGCGGAATGTCGTCGCGACGGTCGCGCAGTGGCGGAACCGCCACCGGAATAACGTTTAAGCGGTAGTACAGGTCTTCACGGAACCGGCCGGCGCGGACTTCTTCGACTAGGTTGACGTTAGTCGCGCAGACCAAGCGGATATCGATCTTACGTGGTTTGCCACCGCCACCAAGGCGCTCAATTTCGCCTTCTTGCAGCACCCGCAGCAGCTTAACCTGCACATGTCGCGAAATTTCGCCGATTTCGTCGAGGAATAGCGTGCCACCGTTGGCCGCTTCGAAGCGCCCTTCCCGAGTGGTGGTCGCACCAGTGAATGCGCCTTTTTCGTAGCCAAAAAGTTCAGCTTCTAGGATCGATTCCGGAATCGCCGCACAGTTGATGGCGATCATGGGGCCTTTGGCCCGCGCGCTGTTTTCGTGGATCGACCGAGCTAGCAATTCTTTACCCGTGCCCGATTCGCCAAGCAGCAATACCGAGGCTTCGCTCGGGGCAGCCTGCAGCACCACTTCCATCGTGCGGCGCCACGCCAACGACGTGCCAATCACGGCGCGGCGCCGACGCTCGGCGAGTTGCGCTTTCAGCGAACGGTTTTCGACAACGAGTGATTGTTTTTCAAGTGCATTGCGTACGATGCGAACGACGTGCGCGCGTTTGAGCGGCTTGGTTACGAAATCGTAGGCGCCCTCTTTCATCGCATCAACGGCAGTTTCAACCGTGCCGTGGGCGGTCATCAACACAACTTCGGTCTCAGGTGCAATGGTCTTGGCCGCCCGCAGCAGATCCATGCCAGAGGTTTGCGGCATCATCAAATCGGTCAGCATCACGCCAGCGCGGTGGCGGCGCAACAGCTCGAGCCCCGCGTTGCCATCGGTCGCGGTAAGCACGTCGAGCCCTTCACGACGAAAGATTTTGGCAAGCGATTCAACAATGGCTGGTTCATCATCCACAACCAAAACGCAGCCAGTTTGGCCACCAGCTGCAACAGGTCCGTCAGCTGGCCCCGCCGCCGTTGCACCCGAACTACCACTATCAGCGATTTGGTTCAGTCGCTGCCGCGCAAACCCAAGATTTGAACCTGACCACATGCCTCTTCTACTAACAAGTATTGGGCCAACTCCCATTCCCGCAACCAGCTGAAATCATTGCGACGTGTTTACCGAGACAACCGAATCGTTTGCCAAGTTGACACAGTGAGGGTGCCATACTGCCGAATTGTCATTCGCCTACACTTGCCGACATGCCACCCCAAGTCCAGGCTAGACCGTTCGGCGCGGCAGCCGAATCACAAAGCCGGTGCCCTCGCCTAGTTTGGTTTCAACCTCAATGGTTCCGCCATGGCGCTCGACCAGTTCGTGCACGATTGACAAGCCGAGCCCGGTACCTTCGCCCACGTCTTTGGTTGTAAAGAACGGGTCCCAGATCCGTGGCAGCACTTCGGCTGGAATGCCTGGACCGTTGTCGCGAATTTCCACGGTGACCATGTTGTTGTCACCTTTGGTCGCAATGGTGATGCGTGCATCGTCGCGCCCGCTCACGGCTTGGGCAGCATTGGTCAACAGGTTCATAAAGACCTGGCCGATTTGGCCAGCGTGACCGCTGACCTTGCCAACCGCACCGTACTTTTTGTCGACTGCAATGTTGTTGCGCAACAAGTGCCGCAACAATTCGAGCGAGTCATTGAGCGAACGATCGATGTCAAAATCCACCACTTTTTGTCGTCCGTGCGGGAGTAGTTATGCAGCGCAGAAACAATCGCCTTGGTGCGCTGCGCACCACTTTGCACGACGCGCACCATGTCGCGAATGTCGACGACCGCGTCGCGCCGAACCTTTGGATCATCACTTTCGATATCACTGATCGTTTCTTCAAGCGGCCCTACTGTATTAACGATCGCGTTGACCGGATTGTTAATTTCGTGGGCGATACCTGCGACCAGCTGACCGATCGATGCCAGCTTTTCCGACCGGACCAACTGGGCTTGGGCGTGGGTCAACTTATCGAGTGCTTCAGCTAGCTCACGATTCTTTTTGGCCAAGTCGCTCGTCCGAGCTTGCACCGCGCGCTCCAAGTCGATGTTAACTTCTTCGGTCGAACGCAATTTGTCACGCAACGCGCGCCGCATCTCTTCGAGGGCGAACGTGAGGCGGCCAATTTCGTCACCTTCACCGGCGGCACTCACAGGGTCGGCCAGCTCGCCACGCGCCATTGCATCGGCGCGTTTTTCTAAGCGGCGAATCGGCGCCACAAATTGGGAAACCGTGACGGCGACGATGCCGGCACAAGCGGCAAACAACACCAAGAAGAACACCAGCAGTTCTTTGAGTGGGCGGACCATCGATTGGCCGCGACCGCGATAGCTCGGATAAAAAACCGCGATTGCGCCTGCATCGTAGGCTTGGCCATGCCACGACACAACCAAGCGACTGCCACGCCCAGCCAATTCGGCGGTGGGCAGCGACAACAGTGCGTTTTGCCCCTGTTCGATACGGACGCGAACATACCAAGGCAAGCGTGGCGCGCCCATCGGGCCGCCACCGACCGCCAGAATCTCCGAACTATCGACATGATCGTCGACGAAATACATCACGGCGCTTGAGTCGGGCGAATTGGCAGCGATGCGGCGGAGGGTCGCCCGCACCACCTCGGCCGTCGGCGCTGCATCATGCGATGCAAACTCGGCTTGCAGCTCGGAGCGCAGCCACGATAACCCCAAGTCGGCTTGCCGCGACGTGGCTTCGGTTGCTTGGTTTTTGTATTGAACAAAGCCCCAAATCAACGCCATGCCACAGGCGAGCAACACGATGCCGCCAAATGACAACAATAGTTTGGTACGCAGCGACAGCGTCGGGGCAATCGAGCGCACTGGCACGCGATAGCGAGTGGTCAGATGCGACAAGAGCGGTCGGAGCGCTTCGCGATGCCACAGCGCACCGTAGATGGCGCCTGCGAACGACAAGACAAACAAGACCAGCGCAAGAATGATGGAATCGTCGAGATCAAAGCCAAGCCGAATGCGGGCAACCAAGGCAGCGCTGCCGGAAACGACGCCACCGATGCCAAAGTACACAACCGCCAACCAATACGGCAGGCCCTGGGTTCGTCGAAAAATGACCGCAGCTGGCTGGGTGCTCGCAGCCAGCCCTTCGCCACGTGCGACCGCAAGATACCGGCGAAGTTCGCGTGTGGTCAGGCGCGCCGTGAGGGTCCATGCACTCAAGCCCAACAGCAAGGCGATGGGCACGTAAGTTTGTATTTGCAAGTATTGCGCGCGCGTGATCGGGACAAAGAAGTAGGCAAACGCGGCTTCGGACCCTGCAATGCCACCAGTAACCACCATCGCGACCATAACCAAATGCCGAAAGTGGCTGGCTTCAAAGCGCCGCAGCGGCGAGCTTGCCACGAACAATGATTCGCGCACGCTCGACAAGATTCGTTCCCACCACACCGCACGAATGCAACCAATCACATAGGCGTGCAGGCCGGTAATCGCAGCGATTTCGCCACTCCGCGCAAGCGGCCAGTTTGCGTATTGGCCGAGGAAGAAGCCTGTTGCACCAGCCGCGATGGTCCACAACGCCGTGCGCAACATTAAGGCGCGCACGGGCGCCGAGATGGTGAGCCGATAGGCGCGCGCGGCGAGCTCTTTGTCGGTTTTTTCACCCCGGCTGCGCGCGGCAATGACTTTGCGCACTGGCCACAGCCAGGACCCCACTGCAAACGCCCATACCAACCAGGCCGCAATGCCGACGGGCAACGCCGTACGCAACAGCGTGCTAGCACCGATCGCGCCCAGCGAGAACATGAACCAAACTGGCACCGCGATCGCAATGAGCTCTGCCACCAGCAGAACCAGCGTCGGCACTAAAAAACGGCGCCGAAACGGCATCGCTGCAGCGGCCGACATGATGTGCAATGAATGTTGAGGCTCAGCTGCCACTGCCGCCGAGCATACATGGAGCGGCGCCGGTCACGCTGGGCGCGACAAGTTTTTTGCGGCGGTGTAGCCCGTCAATGATTAGCCGCGGGTAATCGTAACTTTGGTCATGATGACCGGCTCGTTTGGCATATCACGTGCGCGTTCACCACGTGGTACGCCCGTGATGGTCTTTACGATGTCGACTTCTTTGCACTTGCCAAACGCGTTGTAGCCACCGTTGAGGCCTTCGTTGTCGGCTTCCATGACGAAGAATTGGCTACCGTTGGTATTGGGCCCCGCGTTCGCCATCGAAAGCACGCCGGGTGCGTGTTTGATTTCAGGAACGATTTCTTGCGCGAATTGATAACCCGGACCGCCCGAGCCGCGACCTTCAGGATCGCCGCCTTGAATCATAAAACCTGGAATCACGCGGTGAAACGTCAAACCATCGTAAAACGGTTTTCCGACGACGGTTTGACCGTCGCGCGTATACGGCTTTTTACCGGTAGCGAGGCCAACGAAATTCGCGACCGTCATCGGCACTTTGTCGCCGTACAATTCGCAGTTCAACGTGCCTTTGGTGGTTTCAATGCGAGCCATCAACGGGCCCGAACCTGGGATGTCTTTGAGATACACTGCAAGGTCGGCGGCGGTCGGCGCGCGCACGGCGCTCATGTCGCCGGCAGGTGCCGCGGCACCGCCTTGCTCGCCGCGGTTGGTCGACGTGCCATTTGCGTTTGCAGCGCCGCCCGCTGCTGGCGCTTTGCGCTCGTCGTTTTTGCTTTTGTGCTCACAGCCGGCAGCTACTGCCAACACGCTTACCAACGTTACCGAAAACTTCGTCATGCTTCGCATGTCGCACACTTTGGATCAGCCAGCCCGCGCGCGCAAGGGCGCGACGGGAATCTGGTGTGGCATTGCGCCGCCATATGCCCGGCGCGCATCGGCTCGCCGTGTTTGAGGCTCAGCGAAACAACGCGCCGCGCAGCTCGTCGGCTGGTTGTGCAATGACTTCGACCGCAACCAAGCGCTGATCCGCCACGGTTGCTGCGGTTGCAGCCGCTTCGTTGATCGCCGACAACGCCCCCGTCAACGTAAAGTAGGCTTTGCCAGCCAAATCGATAGCTAAGCGGGTGTCGCGCACGGTGACGTCGGTCACTTTGCAGGCCGCATCGGCCGCTGCAATCGCTGCACACACCGTCGAGGTCTCGATAATGGCAACAGCTTCGGCTTGGGCATCATGCGACCAATCCAATGCAGCAAGTGGCGCCCCCAGCATCGGCCAGACTTGGTCGTCTGCGGCTGGCAGCCACACGTAATCGAGCAATGTCGCGGCTGCTACCTGTT